>CAYOVP010000061.1:0-11110 GCA_964407495.1 uncultured Thermodesulfobacteriota bacterium | reverse complement strand
ATCATCCAGAAACGGAAAAAAGCGCCTTTCCCTCTCCACAGATTTCAGGCAACCGAGAGTTGTGGAAAAGGCAACGCTTGCCTGTGTTGCTGGAAAATCTGTATCAGTCAGACTTTCCTTAAAAAAATGGGGCCGGTGGCATCTTTTGCCGGCCCCTGTCTCAAGGTTCTTCTTCCATCTTGCAAGCGCAAGGCCCTCGGCCAAGAGGCCCCCTCTATCCGTTTGCCCTCAACCCCACGGACTCGTTATATACCTTCTTGAACTCGAACATGACTTCTTCCTCTATCATCTGTCTCGTGTCCTTGTCCAGGGGGTGCGCCAGGTCCCGGTAGGTACCATCCTTCATCTTTTTTGCAGGCATTGCGACAAAGTAGCCGTTCGTACCCTTTATGACCTTCATGTCCCGGACAATGAAACAATCGTCCAGTTTGATCGTCACGTAGGCCTTGAGTTTCTCGTCACCGTCCACTGGAAGCACCTTGATCTCTGTTATCCTCATCTTTTCCTCCTCCTTGAGATGATTTTCTTCGGTCTTTCCCCATACCAGCATGTCCATGAGCACCTGATCATCAGGGGGCCTCATCAGAGACATCTTGCCGCCAGGCCTGGCCGCTATTCCCCTTCTTCACTCTATAAGCGGCCCTTTTTCTTGTTCTCTTGGCCAGCGTTGTTCTCATTCACTTCTTCCAGAGGGGCCCCTCCCCTGGCGCAAGGGTAGAAAAAAGGCATGTCAAAAAACCAACGTGGTGGTTCTGACACACCTTAGGGGGCCGAGTGAGCCTGTACAGGCCAAGGCCTTCTCCGGTACAGATCCGCCTCTTGGCAGAGGTCCTTCTCATGTCTGCAAAATCTGGGCGCATTGTAATAATACCTTTCCAGGTAGTGGCCCGGAGTGTATCCGGACCAGGGTGTGTATCGAGGCCGCTGTCCGCCTTTCCTTGGAATGGGGAAAGGACTTGCAATTTTAAATACGCAAGGACTGTGCCAAGTTCCATATGACGCTTGAGAAGACAAAAAAACCAAGAAAACCCCTGATTCGGTATCTGAGAAGGAAGTATAGAAGAAGAGGAAAGGCCAGATGAATAGACCTGCCTGCACAGGCTACTGTGCATGATTTTCCTTGGAGCGTATCAAGACGCACAGAATCGAGTGCACCCTGAGAAGGCGCATAGTGACAAGGACAGACAAGAAGTCTCCAGCGCGCGGCCTCCTTTATCGAATTTTCAAGGAGAGTCGGGTTAATTCAGGCGTTCGGGCAATAGATGCCGTCTTGCCCTTTCCACGACAGTAAGTTGCCTGGAATATGAGGGAAAGGGAGACCGTTTTTCTTACTACCCGTCTCTCCTTACTTCAGGGACGAAGTATTCAGAGGTTCCTTAAGAGCAACTAATGTGATAAATTGAAGCGGAGTCGATCTTGCCCATGGAGGCAGATAAAGAGAGAAGAGAGATGGAAGAAGAGAGACCCCCTCTGAGGGGCCCCATTACAGACCACGACATATACCTCCTGAAGGAAGGCACACACCACGCCCTGTACAGGAAACTCGGCGCTCACATGGTCGAGATCAATGACGAGTCAGGGGTATACTTCGCGGTCTGGGCGCCAAATGCCAGGTTCGTCTCCGTAATAGGCGACTTCAACAACTGGGACCACGCCTCGCACCCCCTGAGAGTCCGCGACGACTGGTCAGGCGTCTGGGAGGGGTTCATACCCGGCCTTGGCAAGGGCACGCTATACAAGTACTACATTGAGTCGCGCTTTGACGGCTATACCGTGGAAAAAGCCGACCCCATGGCCTTTGCCTCCGAGGAGCCGCCTAAGACGGCCTCCGTGGTGGCCGACCTTGCCTACGAGTGGGGCGATGCACGGTGGATGGAGGAAAGAAAAGAGAAAAACTCCCTCCAGGCCCCCCTTTCTGTCTACGAGGTGCACCTCGGGTCGTGGAAGCGCGGCGAGAACGGGCGCTTTCTCACCTACCGCGAACTCGCCGCTGAACTCACGGCCTATGTCCTGGAGATGGGTTTTACACACGTGGAGTTCATGCCCGTGATGGAACACCCCTTTTACGGCTCATGGGGCTACCAGGTGACGGGCTACTTCGCCCCAACTGCCCGCTATGGTTCGCCCACGGACCTCATGTACCTCATTGATACCCTGCACCAGGCAGGTATCGGCGTCATACTCGACTGGGTGCCATCTCACTTCCCTGCCGATGAGCACGGCCCGGGCTTCTTCGACGGCACGCACCTCTACGAACACGCAGACCCGAGAAAGGGCTTTCACCCGGACTGGAAGAGTTTCATCTTCAACTACGGCCGCAACGAGGTTCGCTCCTTCCTCATGAGCAGCGCACTCTTCTGGCTCGACGTATACCACGTGGACGCCCTGCGCGTGGACGCCGTGGCCTCCATGCTCTACCTCGACTACTCTCGAAAAGAAGGCGAGTGGCTCCCCAACGAGCACGGCGGACGCGAGAACATAGAGGCTATGAACTTCCTCAAACGCCTCAACGAGGTGGCCTATGGCACGCACCCCGGCATCCAGACCATTGCCGAGGAATCCACTGCCTGGCCCGGCGTCTCAAAGCCAACGTACCTCGGGGGCCTTGGCTTTGGCATGAAGTGGAACATGGGCTGGATGCACGACACGCTCAAATACTTCCGCGAAGACCCCCTCTTCAGGAAGCACTACCACAACGACATCACCTTCAGCATATGGTACGCCTTCAGCGAGAACTTCATGCTCCCACTCTCGCACGACGAGGTCGTGCACGGCAAGGGCTCTCTCCTTGGCAAGATGCCTGGCGACGAGTGGCAGAGGTTTGCCAACCTCCGCCTTCTACTCGGCTACATGTACGGCCACCCCGGCAAGAAACTCCTCTTCATGGGAGGAGAGTTCGGACAGGTTCGCGAATGGACCCACGACGCCTCCCTCGAGTGGCACGTCCTCGAGTACCGCTACCACAGGGGCATGAAGGACTGGGTACGCGACCTCAACCTCCTGTACCGCGAGAGCCCGGCCCTCCATGCAGAGGACTTTGACGAAAAGGGCTTTACCTGGCTGGGCTCGCATGACTGGGAAGGAAGCGTCCTGTACTTCCAGCGTCAGGGCGAAGGCAGGTCAATGCTCGTACTCTGCAACATGACGCCCGTGGTGCGCCACGGATACCGCGTACCAGCGCCGGAAGGCGGGTTCTGGAGAGAGGTCCTGAATAGCGACGAGGCCGCCTACGGCGGAAGCGGAGTCGTAAACAAGGGCCTCATAAAGGCAGAACCAGTACCACTGGAAGGCTATGAACACTCCATGGCCGTCACCCTCCCGCCGCTGGCAGCGCTCTTCATACGCCGCGAAGACGGATAAAAGAAGAGAAGATTTCTGAGGGCTGGCTCTGCCCGACAAAAAGAAAAAAGATTTCCTTACTTTCTTTTTGAAAAAAGAAAGTAAGACAAAGAAAACCAGTCTTTGCGCAAGGCCCATCTCATTGAAGCAATGTCCCTGCAAGGCAAAAGGCCTTGTCCTTTTGGAAAACAAATAGAACAAGGAAAAGGTCTGACACCTGCCCGGAATCTCCGCTATACTTAATCAGGCATAATAAATGTCTTCTTGGAAGGAGAACTGGGCGTGTTCATCAAGATAAAAAAACCCTGGGACTTCCTGAAGGAAGCCACACCCGAAGAAGTCTATATCTCAAGGAGAAGATTCCTGAAAGACGCCGCGCGCCTCGGCCTTGCCACTGGCATGGTCATATACGGCATTGATACGCTTCTGCGCCTGCCAGAGGCCCTTGCCAGGCCCCTCTCCAATGAGGGCTCTGGCATGAGACAAAAAAAGGGCCACACCTACCCTGCCATACAGAACCCAGGCTTCACCCTCGACCGCCCTCTTACGGACGAGGCCGTGGCGGCTCGTTACAACAATTACTACGAGTTCTCTACGAGAAAGAACGTCTACAAGTATGTGGAAGGTTTCAGGAGCAGGCCCTGGACACTGACCATAGGCGGCCTTGTAAAGAGACCCGGCGTATATGACGTAGACAGACTCATCAGAAGGTTTGGCCTCGAAGAGCGCCTGTACCGCTTCCGTTGCGTCGAGGCCTGGGCCATGGCCGTGCCGTGGACGGGTTTTCCACTAAAAGACCTCATAAATATGGTAGAGCCTGATAGCGGCGCAAGATATGTTGTCTTCCGAACGCTCTATGACAAGAAGGTCTTTCGCGGGCAGAGGATAAGGTTCTGGCAGCCCTGGCCCTATACTGAGGGCCTCACAATGGCCGAGGCCGTAAACGACCTCACCCTCCTTGCAACTGGGATCTACGGCCACGAACTCCCTGCCCAGCACGGCGGGCCCATACGCCTCGTTACCCCATGGAAGTATGGATTCAAGAGCATAAAGGCAATCGTGAGCATTGAGTTTACTTCAATACGGCCCGCCACCTTCTGGAACACCATGGTCCCGGATGAGTACGGCTTTACCTCGAACGTGGACCCCGAGGTGCCCCACCCGCGGTGGAGCCAGGCAACGGAACGTATGCTCGGCACGGACGAACGGAGAAAGACCCTCAAGTATAACGGCTACGGAGAGTTCGTGGCCAGGCTGTATAGATAACTGAGAGGTACCCAGCGGCCCGAAGGGCCGCTGGTATCGGTTTTCTTTGTCAAACTTTCTTTTTCCCAAAAGAAAGTTTGGAGTTTTTTTGTGGGCAAAGCCCACCCTCCACGTCTATTTTGGTCTTTTATCCGGGCGTAGCACGGCCCACCCTTCTTGTTTTTTTCTATTCTTCTTCCCTTCTCACTCCTCTAAAGGTTTTTCTATGCACCGGGCAGGGGCCGAGGCGTTTGATTGCATCGAGGTGTTCCCTGGTGCCGTATCCCTTGTGGCGGGCGAAGCCGTACCCAGGGAAGCGTCTCTCGTAGGCCATCATTATCCGGTCCCGCGCCGTCTTTGCCAGTATGGAGGCCGCGGCAATGGATACGCTCTTGCCGTCGCCTCCTATGATGGTCTCTTGCGGGCAGGGGTGGTCTATGGTGAACTTTCCGTCTATGAGGAGAAAGTCCGGGGCCGTGGCGAGGCGTCTTACTGCCCGGGCCATGGCGAGCAGTGAGGCGTTGTGTATGTTCAGGCAATCTATCTCGTCGTGCCAGGCGATGCCGAGGCCCAGGGCAAGGGAGTCTCTGAATATGCTGTGCAGGAGTTTTTCCCGCCTTGCCGGTGCGATGGTCTTTGAATCCCTTATACCCATATCCATGGGCAGCGGCCTGCGGAGTATTACGGCTGCTGCCACCACCGGCCCGGCGAGGGGGCCGCGCCCGGCCTCGTCCACCCCGGCCAGAAGGCCGTAACCCTCTGCGAAGAGATTGGTCTCAAAGGTATCCATGTCTCACGGCTCCAATACAAGGGCAGGGACAAGACCTGTCGTACATGGTGCTCAAGACTGAATATACAACTTGAACTCAATGCCGTCAAACCTATCCCCTCTTTCCTTGACATCTTGTTCTCACTGGAGTAGGATATAAGGGTAACAAATGTTATCCTAAAGTAGGAGGCATGGTGAATACAAACGAACTCACACCGAGACAGAGAGAGGTTCTGGACTTTCTGCGGGGCTTTATCCGCGCCGAGGGATACCCGCCTTCGCTGCGCGAGATATGCGCCAGGTTCGGCATAAAGGGTCCGGCCAATGCCCGAAAACACCTCGCCGCCCTCGAGCGAAAGGGATTCATACGAAGGCGCCCCGGCCTCTCAAGAGGCATGGAACTCATCGGGAAGGCGGAATACGACCAAGGGGGCCGGGGGCATGGCAGGGCCGTCTCCATACCCATAGCCGGCGCAGTGAGGGCAGGCCCCCCGGAACTGGCCGTAGAGGACATCGTGGGCTACGTCACCCTTGACCAAGACTTCTTCAACTGCCGAGATACCTTTATCCTGCGTATAGAGGGTAGCAGCATGACCGGGGCTGGCATCCTCGACGGAGACCATGTCCTTGTGCGCCCCTGCCCCACGGCAGACCACGGAGACATTGTCGTTGCAATGATAGACGGCGAGGCCACGGTAAAGAGATTCCTCAAGAAAGACGGGCAGATAACCCTCAAGCCAGAAAACCCTGATATGCAACCGATCACCATCACCCCGGAAGACGAGAAGGACTTCCAGATAATAGGAAAAGTCACCTTTGTCATGAAAAAAGTAACCTGAAGACAGTGAAGACATAGGAGGAGGAGGAGGAGGAGGAGAAGATATGCAGGGTGGGCTCCGCCCACCAGAAGAAAGAGACAAAAGAGAAATAGCGGGGTGGGCTCCGCCCACCAAGACGAGACCAAACTTTCTTTTGGAAAAAAGAAAGTTTGACAAAGAAAACCAGTGCCAGCGGCCCTGCGGGCCGCTGGGGGGCTCTCAGCCCCAAAAGAAAGATTGTTGGGTAGAGTAAAGCGAAACCCAACAAAAAAAGAAACGGAAAAAAGAGAAGAATAAGCGGTTCTCCGGGCCGCGCTTCGCGCGGCCCGGCACCAGTTTTCTTTGGCGGCTTTCTTTTTTAAAAGAAAGCCGAGATAAAAACATAAAAAAATGACCATCCACGAGACCACCACCATAAAAGAGCCCATCGAGGTAATCGCCCTCTTCGAAGGCCGAGGCAGGCCCGTCCGCCCGCTTCGTTTCCGCTGGAAGGGCGCTGTCTACCGCGTGCGTCATATCACCTTTACATGGTCCACCAACGATGGGGCCGCCGCGCTCATCCACTTCGCCGCCTCTGACGGGGCCACTCTCTATGAACTCGCTTACAATAAATCCACCTTGAAGTGGACTCTCGAGAGCGTCGCAGTGCCATGAAGACGAGCCCACATGTAATGCACCTCGACATGAACGCCTTCTTCGCCTCTGTGGAGCAGGCCATGAACCCGGCGCTCCGAGGTAAACCCATTGCCGTCACCGGCGCGGCAAAGCGCACGGTGGTGACCACGGCCTCCTACGAGGCGCGGGCCCGGGGCGTACGCACGGGCATGAACCGCTTCGAGGCCATGAGGGCCTGCCCTGAACTCATAATCGTACCTGGCAACAACGCCCGCTACATGGACGCCTCGCGCCGTATAATGACCATCATAGGGGAATTCTCGCCAGTCGTGGAGGTCTACTCCGTTGACGAGGCCTTTATCGATATATCAGGCCTTGGCCGCCTCTTCGGAGGGCCGCTGGACATGGGCCGGGCCATAAAGGAGCGCATAAAAAAAGAACTGGGCCTTACCTGCTCCATAGGCATAGGCCCAAACAAACTCATCGCAAAACTCGCCTCAAACATGAAAAAACCCGACGGCCTCACTATCATCTACCCCCAGGACGTGGAGGGTCTTCTGCGCGGCCTGCCAGTGGACGAACTCTGGGGCATAGGACCAAATATCACGGCACGCCTCGCGCTCATGGGCATACGAACCTGCGACGAACTGGGCCGGGCGCCCCTCTCCATGCTGAGGCAGAACTTCGGTATCATCGGCGAGAGACTCGGGGCCATGGGGCGGGGCCAGTACCCGGACCCGGTTCAGCCTGCCTCGCCCCAAGACCGCGTAAAGAGCGTCGGACACTCCATGACCCTGCCACGCGACGTCTCGGACAAGAAAGAGATAAAGATGTATCTCCTCAAACTCTCTGAAATGGTCTGCGCCCGGGCAAGAAGACACGGCCTCCAGGGCAGGACCATCTGCCTTACGCTCCGCTACCCCGACTTCTATACCTTCACGCGCCAGCGCCGCATGACCCGCCCCACCAACGACACGCATACCCTCTACCGCGCCTCAAAACGACTCATCTCGTCCATAAGGCTTAGGGCCCCGCTCCGCCTCATAGGCGTGAGCCTCGCTGGAATAGAAGACGGCGCGCGCCAACTCCCACTCTTTACGGAAGAACGCCGCCGCGAAAGACTCCTCACAGCAATGGACGAGATAAACGCCCGATTCGGTCACTCTACCCTCACCTGGAGCGCACTTCTCGAACCAGAACGCACACCAGGGGTAATCTCCCCGGCATGGAGACCCCATGGAGTGAGAAATATCGACGTGGGATAAAAAGAAAGAAGCGGGCTACGCCCGCATATTGAAAAATTCCACTTTCTTTTAGAAAAAAGAAAGTGGAGCAAAGAAAACCAGTATCAATGCAAGGTTGACCATCAGAACCCGCTTACTGCTCGGCGATGCCACGGTCACCTAAGAAAAAAGATAAGCATACAGACTGGTTTCATCTTTTGTTGAGGTACTGAAGGCTTTATAATGGACTTAGCCAAAGGTGACAAACGCTACGCAACCCCAAGAAGGGGGAACCATGGAAAATAAAGTAGACGAAATAGAGCAGAGGCAAGTAATAGCCGAGTTTGTTGAGCGAAGAAGAAAGATCTACTTCCTGCTTCTCATTATCGTATTGCTAACACTGGGGGCGCTCCTTCTGATGATGGCTGTAGAGAGACAGATGAGACCCGTTGCTGTAGGGCTCTTGATCATCGTCTTCGCCATAGCGCTCTTTGGAAACCTGCGGCTCTGGAGGTGTCCCCGTTGCAACGGTCACCAGGGCAGGGCTGTATCCTTGACAAGCAATTTATCGGTTTTCTTTGTCTCCCCTCACCCCTCCTCGATTGCCACCCTGCCGACCTTGCCCTTTCTCATGTTTAGTACTGCGACCACTCCTTCCGCAAGGACCCAGAGGGCGAGGAAGAGGATGATGGCGCCCACCACGACGAGTATCCACTGGCCCTCGCCAATGGCCTTGTATATGCCGATTATCATGCTTGAGATGGTGGCCCCTAAGACGAGGAGCATGGGCAGGGCCGTATAGAGTATGGGCTTACGCTTACGGTAAAGGTATATGGTGACGGCAAGGAGCGTGAGGCCCGCCATTATCTGGTTCGTAGTGCCAAAGAGGGTCCAGAGGTAGAGGCCCGCGGCCCTGCCGCCCACCTTGAAGAAGGCGAAGAACCCGATGGCGAAGACGGCAAGGGCCGTTGCCACGTACCTGTTCTGGAGGAACTCCAGGCCGAGGGTCTCTCCTATCTCCTCTATGTTAAAACGCAGGAGGCGCGTGCCCGTGTCAACGCTCGTCATGGCAAAGCCCACCACCACAACGCTGATGAATGCCTGCGAGAGATCCAGCGGCACGCCCAACTGATGTATGAAGTTACCCGTGCCCTGTATGAAGACTCCGAGTTTCTGATGTAACCCCGCGGCCTTGTGCCAGGTGCCGTAAAAGTCGGCCCAGGCCTTGTGACTACTGAAGGCCCCGGCAGTGGTGGCCATTACGGCGAGAAGGGCGAGGAGAGATTCGCCTATCATGCCCACATACCCTATGAAGGGGGCGTCTGTCTCCTTGTCCAGTTGTTTTGCCGTGGTGCCGGAAGAAACGAGGCCGTGAAAGCCCGAGACCGCTCCGCAGGCTATGACTATGAACAAAAAGGGTATGAGGGGCGGCGCACCCACGGGGTGAAAGTTTATGGCCGGTGCGCTCCACGAGGGGGACAATATGAAGAAGCCGAGGAGCATTGCAAAGAGGGCGAGGTAGAGGAGGAGGAAGTTGAGAAAATCCCTTGGCTGAAGAAGGAGCCAGACGGGCACGACGCTTGCGGCAAAGGCATAGGCGAGGAGCACCCATGTCCATGACCCGCTCGACACACCTGTTACGGGCATGTAGAGGCCCGCAATGGTTGTCACGAGCATGGTGATAAAACCCCCGATTACAAGGGGCTTAAGGGGCCAGTGTTTCTTGTAGAACAAAAACCCTATTCCCATGGCTATGAGCATGAGGCTGAAGGTGGGAAAGACTGCCTCTGGGTGGGCCGTAGGGGGAATATGGGCAGGGTCAGGTGCGGCAAAGAGGCCTGATATGACGAGGACGAAGACGCCCATGGCAAGGGCGAGGAGAAAGAATATGACGAGGAGAAAGAGGATCCTTGCCCTGGGGTGTATGACGTAGCGGGAGATGGTGCCCACGCTTCGCCCGTTATGGCGTATGGAGAGGACGAGGCTTGAAAAGTCGTGGACCGCGCCCACGAGGAGCGTTCCGAGCACAACCCAGAGCAGCGCCGGAAGCCACCCCCAGATAACGGCTATGGCAGGGCCGAGCATGGGGGCAAGGCCCGCCACAGAGGCATAGTGGTGGCCAAAGAGTATGTATTTGTTGGAGGGCACATAATCCACCTCGTCGCGGAGGCGGTGCGCTGGCGTAGGGGTGTCATCATTGAGGCTGAAGACCCTCCGGGCAAGGACCCTCCTTGCGTAAAGACGGTAGAAGAGAAAATAAAGGACAAGGGCGATAATGGTGATTTTTACAGGTGTCAAGGCTTCCTCTTGAAGTATTTTGTAAGTTAAGATGACATGTAGTCGATTTTTCTATGTTTTTCTGCGCCTTAAATGGCATTTCAGGCGGTCTTTCACTCTGCGCCATGGTTTTGCTCCGCTTCATCCCTCGAGGACTTCTCCATCAATCCGCCCCCCTACCCTGCCCACTCAACCAATAATCTCCTTGAGGGCCTCTTCGTAGGCCCGGAGGTCTTTATCGGAAAAGAGGACAAAGCGGACGAGTCTTACGACATCGTCCTTTTCGAGGAACTCGATAACTGTCCTGAGTGCGATGCGCGCGGCCTCTTCAATGGGGTATCCATAGACACCAGTGCTGATGGAGGGAAAGGCGATGCTCTTTATCCCCTTTTCCGAGGCTATCCTCAGCATCTCGGAATAGACGGAGCGCAGGAGTCTTGCCTCGCCGTGCCTGCCGCCGCGGTACACGGGCCCAACGCCGTGTATGACATACTTTGCCTTGAGGTTTCCCCCGCCCGTGAGCACGGCCTTACCAGTGGGGCAACCTCCTATCTTTCGGCACTCGGCCATTATGGACGGCCCGCCTGCCCTGTGAATGGCGCCGTCCACGCCGCCCCCGCCTGCAAGGCGCGAGTTGGCGGCGTTTCCTATGGCAACGGTCTCTTCATTGGTTATGTCGCCGCGCACAAGGGACAGCACCGAGCCGTTGATCTTCACTTCCATTGTTGTTCCTCTTTGTTTGTTGGGTTTCGCTGACGCTCTACCCAACCTACGACTAGAAATCCAGAGGGACATCGCCAACCCATCAGAAAACTTTCTTTTTT
>CAYOVP010000060.1:0-11121 GCA_964407495.1 uncultured Thermodesulfobacteriota bacterium | reverse complement strand
GGTCGGGGCGAGAGGATTTGAACCTCCGACCCCCGCGTCCCGAACGCGGTGCTCTTCCAGACTGAGCCACGCCCCGATCTTGCCTATCTTTGAGAATGGATGGTGGAGCGAAGAAAGAGCGGGATTATCTTCGCAGAGATCGACTTACAATATATAACCTTTCTTGGTGGTTAAATCAAGGTCATATCTAACCTCAAGGCTTTATTCCAGTCCTTCCATGCCTCCTCGACTCTCTCACTCCCGGCCCATATAAGGGAGACTTTATCCGTACTATAATCACCTCGCCTTTCACCAGTAGGGATGGCCTTTCTTGGATGTAGAGTTGTAAACCCCTTAGCCCATATCAGGGTCTATCTACAACTCCAGTACCTGGCTACTCTTCACTCGTATCTCAGAACAAGCCCCTTTCATGGAGGGTTCTCGATATCTCGTCCTGCACCCTCTTGGCAAGCATGGTGTTTCGCGGGGTCTCGTTTACGTTTCTTATGGCCATCTGCAGGGCCCTCTTGTCTCCAAGTATCATGCATCGCTCTCTTGCGCGCGTAACTGCAGTATAGATGAGTTTTCTCCTCAGCATGATATAGTGCGCGTTGACGAGGCAGAGGACGACAGATCTGAACTCGCTTCCCTGGCTCTTATGTATGCTTATGCAGTAGGCGAGCCTTATCTCGTCCAGTTCGTCGAAGTCATACTCTACTGTTCTGCCGTGAAAGATGGCAAGGAGTTTTTCCTCTTTCCTATCTATGCTCAACACCTTGCCGATGGTCCCGTTGTATACGTCCTTATTATAGTTGTTCCTGAGTTGAATTATCCTGTCGCCTGTTCTCAGTTTCTGAAACCCTCGCTCCACCTCTGTCTTTTCCGGGCAAGCCGGGTTCAGGACCCCTTGGAGGACCCTGTTCAGGTTGCCTATGCCCACGGTTCCCTTGTTCATGGGGCAGAGGACCTGGACGTCTCCGTACCTATCTGCAAGTTCTGGTACGAGCCCCCGGAGCCTGGCGGGGATGGCCTCCTGGTCGACTTCCTCGAAGGCGAAGTCTTGAGAGAAATGCGGCATATGGCCTTCGTTGATCCTGTGTGCCCCCATGACTATGGGAGAAGAAGCGGCCTGGCGGAAAATGGTCCTCAGTGTTATTACAGTGGCGCACCCAGAGGCTATTATGTCGCGAAGGACATTTCCCGGCCCAACTGATGGGAGTTGTGCCGTGTCTCCTATGAGTACCACCCTTGTGCCGGGGCGCAGGGCATCGAGGAGGCTCCCGAAGAGCGCTATGTCCACCATGGAACTCTCGTCCACAACAATAGCCTCGCAATCGAGGGGGTTGTCCCTGTTGTGTTCAAAGGCCATGCCATTGTACCCCAGGAGGCGGTGTATGGTCTTGGCGGCCCGGCCCGTTGCCTCTCCGAGCCTCTCTGCGGCACGCCCCGTTGGGGCCGCCAGTTGATAATTCAGCCCTGCCTCGTCATAGAGGTCGAGTAGCGCCTTGCAGACGCTCGTCTTGCCGGTGCCCGGTAGGCCTGTGATGACGAGGACCCCGGCCCTTCCGGCGGCCTGCCTCAGGGCCTCTTCCTGCTCCGGCGAGAGGCGCCTGTCTTTTTCTCCGCCATAGCGGAGGAGAAAGTCATCGAGCCCGATATCGAGGTCTTTTTCCACGCCAGTAGATATCTCGCAGATGCGTCTCGCTGCGCCTTCTTCCATCTGAAAGTACATGGCATGGTACACGGCCCTCTCATCTCTGCCGTGCTCGCGTACTATCCTCCTTTCCTTCTCCAGTACGCTCAAGCACCCCCCAACATCGATCCCCTCTTCGCGTATGTATTCACCTACTCTCCTGAGGACGTCTTTTTCAGTGAGAAAGACATGCCCCTCTGTCTCTGCGGCACGCCTCAGGACGTGGAGGACGCAGGCCTTGACCCTCATGGGCGAGTTCTTTGGGACGCCCAGTTGCAGGGCCACGCGGTCTGCTGTCTTGAATCCCATTCCCCAGATTTCGTCGGCTACGCGGAAGGGGTTTTCCTTTATGAGTTCCATGGTCTTCTCGCCATAGGCCTTCCAGATCTTTACGGCATATCCCGGCGTTATGCCATACTTCTGGAGCCAGATCATGACCTCTCGCATGGCGCGCCCTTTCTCCCACGACTCTATAATAGACTTTAGGCGCGCCTTTCCTATACCAGGCACCTCGCGCAGCCTCTCTGGCTCGTTGTCCATTATCTCGATGGCCTTCATGCCGAAACGCTCTATGATGGCCCGTGCCTTGGTCGCTCCTATGCCCTTTACCGTGGCCGTGAGAAAGGCGAAGAGACCTTCTTCATCCGATGGAGGGGCAATTTCCAGGTAAGTTGCCTGGAACTGGCGTCCGTACTTCTTGTGCCTCACCCACGCGCCGCCTGCGGTTATCGTGTCGCCTTCCTTTACCTCTATGGCGTGGCAGACGACTGTATGCTCATTGCCGCTGCAGGAAAGAGAGAGCACGGTGTAGCCCGTCTCGTCGCTGTGGTATATTATGCGTTCTATCTTTCCGCTGATTCTTTCCATGCCTGGTCTCTGGGCCCATTCCCTCTGCGCTCGGAGGCAGTCCATGTGGCGGGTATGGGTAGTAGTGGATATACTCAAGGGCCGGTGCCCCTCTTCAGGACGCCGGCCCGGTATCGTTCTTTGCAATAGTCCTGCCTGGGGCAGTCCTTCTATTCTCGTTCATTGCCAGTGGTCTTGCCGGTATCCTTTCTACTGGCAGGTTTCTGCGTACTCTCAGGGGCGCCTTCTTTCTTTGATTCAGAGGGTTTTTCAGCCCTTTCGTCCTTGCCGCCATTATTTGTCTTCAGGGCCTTCCCGGCTTCTGAGGCCTTCTTTACGGGCAGTACACGTATCTTTCCTACCATGCCCTTGTGGATGAAGCAGAGATAGAAGTACTCGCCAGGTTTGTCGAACCTGTACTCCCAGGTGGCCCCAGGTTTCAGGCTGGGAGAAAAGATGCCGCCATTGCCTATGAGGGGCATTGAGGCGAAGATGTGCGCTATCTTGTCGTTGTTCTTCCATCTTACTGTCTCGCCCTGTTTTATGATGATGTTGTCAGGGATGAAGACATTGCGCACCTTCTCCGTACCAAGGGGGATCTCGATCACATGAATGCCGTTCTCTGCCTCTGAGGCAACGGCCTTATGGAGCCGTGAGTCGAACTCGGCCTTTTTTATCTCTATGAGGAGGCTTGGGTCGTTGGTAATGTTGTTGTACTGCCTTGCCATGAGTTCGGCCATGAAGAACTTGGCCGTCTTGTCGTCTTTTGAGGTGCCTTTCAGAAGTGCCTCCTTTACCAGCGCCCTGACCTCTGCAGGGACCTTGTCCTTGTTGTCCTTTATAATCTTGGTCATGGCCACGAGGTTCTTTGCGTCATAGGCCTTCATGAAAGACTCTACCAGTTCCGATTCGCCGGCCATGGCACGGCCACTGTAAAGGATGCAGAGAAGGAGCGAAAAGATTGCAAGTAGTCTCACGTGTCTGCTCATCAAGAAATCCTCTCCCGCACACTCGCGTGCGTCTTGAATTGTATGGTGGGGCCATGGCGGCGAAGGCCCCTCTTGCCGTTCAGGAAGAGGCCCTGGGGGTGAAATCATGGTTCCCCTTTCCTCTCCTGGGGCCATGCCTTCCGGCATGGCCGGTCATCGCCTCCGGTCTCGGGCCCCTCGTCTACTCTTGAGGCGAGACGGTCACCGCCTTTAGGGCCTTCTTCTCAGCCGGCAGTACGGTAATCTTGCCGACCATGCTCTCGTGGATATAACAGAAGTAGTAGTACTCGCCTGGCTCTGTAAAACGCTGGATCCAGATCTCGTCGGGCTTGATGCTCGGGGTAAAGATTATCTCCTTGCCGATAAGGGGCATGGAGGCGAAGATATGGGCCTCGCCTGCATCGTTCACCCAGCGTACCCATTCACCGGCGTGAATGATGATATTGTCGGGCCTGAAGACATTCTTTTCTTTCTTGGTGGCCCTGGGCATGGTGATGGTGTGTATGCCCCTGTCAGGTATGGAGCGCACCGGTGCGTGGAGTTTTGACTCGAAGATGTCTTTTTTGACCTCGATGAGATAGGAGATGTCCCCTGTGACGTTCTTGTAGACCCTGGCCATGGTCTCGGCCATGAACTGCTTGGCCTTTCTTTCTTTCTCTGATATGCCCTTGGCATGGCTCTCGGCGAGGAGTTTTTTTATCTCGGCTGGCACGTCGTCCTTGTTGCGCTCGATGACTTCCTTTATGCCGATGTTCGTGTTGTAGGCCTTGAGAAAGGCCTTGATGAGGTCTGACTCACTGCCACGCGCCCTGGACGCGGTAATGGTAATCAAGATGACCAGTACGATGCCGAAGATCTTTTTCCTCTCTCTCATCTTCGCCCCCTCTTGCCACCTGGCAGGCATGAATGTTCCCTGGGGCGGCAGGCCCGCCCCATTCTGGGCTCTGGCAGACACGCCTCTGTGCGCGTCTTATTGTTGTTGTTTAAGAGCATTATACCGTATTTTATCTGGCACACAAGGGGTTTTATGATGGCGCAGAAAGTCGAGAACATTGGATAAGCGGCCCTTTTCCTTCTGTTGACTTGGGGCCTTCATATCAATTAAGATGTAGAGATGAGAAAAGGCACCAGGGCCCAGGCCCTTCTGAAGAGACGCCTTGAGAACCTGTACAGGACGTATGACAGGGGTTTTTTAGAGAGTGACCCTCTTCTTTTCGTACACAGGTATTCTTCAGACGAAGACCGTGAGGTCGTGGGGCTCATCGCATCCAGCCTTGCCTATGGCCGCGTTGCTGGCATAAAAAAGAGCGTGGAGAAGGTCCTCGCCATCCTTGGTGATGAACCTGCGCGTTTTGTCGGCACTTTCAGGCCCCGTACCGGGGGGCAACTCTTCGATGGCTTTCGCCACAGGTTCAATGTGGGTAATGATATTTCCTGCCTTCTATACTTTGCCCGCCAGATGATGGAGAAGAGCGGTTCCATCGGCAACTTCTTCATGGAGGGTTTTTCCAAGACCCATAAGAATATAAAAGAGGCGCTAACGTCTTTTTCCTCGCGCGTGCTCTCACTCCAGAGGGACGGCATATACGGCAGGAGTAGGGCACTGCCAGGCGGGGCGGGCGTAAGGTTCTTCTTCCCATCCCCTGCGTCTGGCAGCCCCTGTAAGCGCCTGAACCTCTACCTCCGGTGGATGGTTCGTCGCGATGACGGCCTTGATCTTGGTCTCTGGCGGGGCATCCCGCCCTCGAAACTCGTAATTCCCCTGGATACGCATATTGCCCGCATCGCCTCGTACCTTGGCCTTACGAGGCGTAAATCCCGCGACTGGAAGATGGCCGAGGAGATTACGGCCTCCCTTGCACGGCTCGACCCCTCTGACCCCGTAAAGTACGACTTCGCCCTCTGCAGGCTCGGCATCCTCGATGTCTGTCCGCAGAGACGGGAGATGGAAAAATGCGCGGCCTGCCTCATAGGAGACATCTGTACGCTCTGAGGTATATGGGCCTTCCAGAGGGTGATGCCTTTACGACAGGTCCTTCAAGGGGCGGGGGAAAACCTTTTGACAGAGACGAACTGGTTGTGTAACATGAAACATCCCGCTTTTAGAGCAGTGCCAAGAATTTCTCAAGGAGAGTCAAGGGGCGTATATGCGTATTCAGGAGGTCATGGACCTCGTAAAGGACGATGTCAGGCGCGTTGAGGGATCTTTTACGCGGAATCTCAACTCCGATGTCTGGCTCGTGGGAAAGGTGGGCGAGTATATACTCGCAAGCGGGGGCAAGAGGTTCCGTCCCCTTGTCATGCTCCTTGGTACAAGGCTCTTCGATTACAGGGGAGACCTTCACATAGACCTTGCCGCTGTAGTGGAGTACATACACACTGCCACTCTTCTTCACGATGACGTCGTGGACAGGGCAAACCTCAGGCGGGGGAACGCCACGGCCAATGTTGTCTGGGGCGACGGGGCAAGCGTCCTTGTAGGCGATTATCTCCTTTCCCGCGCATTCAGCCTTGCCGTGAGCAAGGGCAACGAACGCATTCTCAAGGTACTTTCGCGCACCACCACGCGCATGGCCGAGGGCGAGGTCATGCAGTTACTCAAACACGGCGATATAGAGACTACGGAAGAAGAGTACCTCGAGGTGGTGACCAACAAGACGGCCGTACTCTTTTCTGCCTCCACGCAGATAGCGGCCATGATCTGCGAGGCGCCCCTTGACCTCGAGGTGGCCCTGGCAGGCTATGGCATGGGCCTTGGCATAGCCTACCAACTCATGGACGACTGCCTCGACTATATCTCCACAGACGAAGACCTCGGAAAATCCATAGGAAATGATCTCAGGGAAGGCAAGGTTACCATGCCGCTCATACACGCCTACGGCCTGGCCGATGACCACGAGAGGCGTTTCCTGAAGAAGGCCCTCGAGAGCAGGGACGGCTCGGTGGATACCATAAGGGATGTGCTGGAACTCATAGAGAAGCACGGCGGCATAGAGTACACGCGGGCGCGCGCCATCGAATATATAAACGAGGCCAAGAAGAACCTCGATCCCTTCAAGCCCGATGTGGCCAAGATGTCGCTCCTTGCTGTTGCCGACTATGTGATCGAGCGAAAGAACTGACCCGCTTTTTCACCATATCCCCTCATGTGAACCCAGTGGACATGGAAAAACTCCGGGAAAAGGCAGGCAAGGTCATAGTTATTCTCTCGCGCGAGTTCCCTGACGCAAGGTCTGCGCTTGTCTTCTCAAACCCCCTCGAACTCCTCATTGCAACGATCCTCTCGGCCCAGGCCACTGACAGACTCGTAAACACGGTCACTGAGGACCTCTTCAAGAAATACAGGTCAGCCACGGATTATGCCCGCGCCTCGCTTGAAGAACTGGAGAATGATATAAGGCGCGTAAATTTCTTCAGGAACAAGGCCAGGAACATAAAAAAATGCTGTGCCAGACTCGTGGATGACTTTGGCGGAGAGGTCCCGGGCAATCTTCCCGACCTTGTAAGCCTTCCCGGAGTGGGGAGGAAGACGGCCAACATAGTCCTTGGGAACGCCTTTGGCATACCTGCCCTTGCCGTGGATACACATGTAAAGAGGGTAGCCACGAGGCTTGGGCTCTCTGCCTCTGAGAAACCCGATGACATCGAGGCCGACCTCACGGCCATAATTGAGAAGAGTTCCTGGACAGAGGCCACGCACCTCTTAATCCTTCATGGCAGAAAGACCTGCAAGGCCCGCCGTCCCCTCTGTGAAGAGTGCCCCATAAGCGACCTCTGCGATTATTACAGCGCCCTCTCAAAGGGTGCTTAGGCCCCGCTCTTGCGGATAACCTCAGCCCTTCTTGGGGAAGTTCTACAACAACCTATATGTTGCCGAAGATGTCAACACGTCCCTGCGGCCCGGGAAGGGCCGGATTAATCAATCTCTTTCTGAAAAACTCTTAACCTTGCCCAGGACTCTCCCCATGCGAGCCCTTGTATTCAAGAAGACCCTCTCTTTTTCTGCCGACTACCCGAGGCCATCGAGGCTTGCCGGCGAGGCCCTCGTTCGCGTGGCCTATGCCGGGGTATGTGCCACTGACCTTGAGATCACAAGGGGCTACATGGGCTTTAGTGGTGTGCCGGGCCACGAGTTCACGGGCATCGTTGAGGAGGCGGACGAGAGTTCTCTTCTTGGAAAGAGGGTGACAGGCACCATCAATATCGGGTGCGGGGCCTGTTCTTTCTGTGAGGCCGGCATTGAGAACCACTGCCCCCGTAGGAGGGTCCTTGGCATCCTCAAAAAAGACGGCGCCTTTGCCGATTACTTGACCCTGCCCGAGCGTAATCTCTATCTCCTTCCAGACAACCTGTCCCTTGAAGAGGGCGTCTTCGTGGAGCCACTGGCGGCGGCCTACGAGATAATATCTCAGGTAAGGGTTGAGAAGGGTATGAGGGTGGCGGTTCTGGGAGACGGTAGGCTGGGGCTCCTCTCGGCCCTTGTCCTCCAGGAGACTGGCTGTGAGGTGACCCTCATAGGGAGGCACGAGGAGAGGCTCAGGTACATGGAAGGCATGGGTATGGCCGTGAGTACTGGATGTGAAGGCCCTGGAAGGGTCTTTGATATGACCATAGACTGCACTGGTTCTGCCCAGGGGCTCGGAGAGGCCATCAGCATAACAAGGCCGCGCGGCACAGTGGTCCTGAAGACCACGGTGGCCGATAGACCATCTTCCCATGACCTCAACCACGTTGTCATTGACGAGATAACTATCGTGGGCTCGCGCTGCGGTCCCTTTGGGCCCGCCATATCCGCCCTGACCGAGGGCCGCATCGATGTCCGTCCCTTCATAAGCGCGGTCTACCCCATAGAGGACGGCGTTATTGCTCTGAAAGAGGCGGCGCGGCCAGGTGTTATGAAGGTCCTCATAAGCATGAAAGAGGGTGAGAAGCCATGAACAAGGGCAGGGTATACGTAATAGGACACAGGAACCCTGACACAGACTCCATTGCCTCGGCCATGGCCCTTACGGGGCTCAAGCGGGCCCTTGGCATGAAGAAAGTCATGGCCGCCCGCGCCGGAGACCTCAACCCTCAGACCGCCTTTATCCTCAGCCGCCTCGGCCTCGAACCGCCGGTCTTCCTGCCGGATGTCCATCCACGCGTGAGAGACATAATGGTAAGGGAGGTCTTCACCGTCTCGCCGGATACGCCTCTCATCAGGGTCATGGAACTCATGGAGCGCGAGAGGGTGCGTTTTGTCCCTGTGGTGGACTCTGATGGAAGGCCCGAGGGTGTCATCACCCTCATGGCCCTATCGAGGATCTTCATGGCCATAACAGGCGCTGGCCCCCAGCGTGTTGTGCGCGCCTCGACACGCAACATCCGCGACGCCCTTGGCGGAACCTCTCTCCTTGACCTTACAGGCGGCGAGGTTCGCGGCCTCTCAATCTTCGTTGGGGCCATGACCACGAAGTCATTTCATAAGACCTTGAGACAACATGACCCCGCAAACTGTGTTGTCATTGTGGGAGACCGCGAAGACATACAGCGCGAGGCCGTGGAAATGGGCGCGGCTCTCCTCATAGTGAGCGGCGGTTTTGACGTAAGCGATGACCTTCTCAAGGAGGCCCGTGAAAAGTCCGTAAGCATCATCATCTCTCCCTTTGACACTGCCGCTACCGCGCAGGTTGCCCGCCTCAGCGCCCCGGCCTCCATCATCTGCGACAAGGCCTTCGAGAGCGTCTCGCCAGACGAGCGCGTCGAGGACATGAGGCACAGACTAAAGCGGGTTACGGGCCTCATGGTTACGGATAAGGACGGCGTCCTGGTGGGCCTCGTCACAAGGAGCAGTCTCTTGAAACCATCGCCCGTCTCTCTCATACTCGTAGACCATAACGAACTCTCGCAGGCCGTCGAGGGCGCCGAGAGCGTTGAGGTACTCGAGGTAGTGGACCACCACAGGATAGGGGGCTTCAAGAGCAACCGCCCCATTTCCTTCGTGACCGGTCCTGTTGGTAGCACCTCCACCCTCGTGGCCGAACTATATGAGGCAGAGGGCGTGAAGATGGATGCCAAGATTGCCGGCCTTCTCCTCGGGGCCGTTCTCTCCGATACGGTCATACTTCGGTCGCCCACCACCACTGAGCGCGACAGAAGGGTCGTTGAGCGCCTTGAGAAGATATCCGGCCTTGGGCACAGGGCCTTTGGAGAGGAGATATTCCGTGCCACATCGAGCATAAAAAAACAGGGCCCAGGGGCCGCGGTGCGCGGCGACCACAAGGTATTCACCGTGGAAGGCAGGTCCTTTGGCATAGGCCAGGTGGAGACCATAGGCTTTGGCGAGTTTTTTGAGGAGAAGGAGCGACTGAGAGAGGAACTTGAGAAGGTCGCCGAGGAAAAGGGCCTCTCGCTCTCGGCCCTCCTCGTGACAGACATAGTGCGCGGCGATTCCCTCTTCCTTGCCGTGGGAGATGCCGAGGTCCTCTATAACCTCGGCTACGTGGAGATCGAGCCGGGGATATATGAACTAAAAGGAGTGATCTCGAGGAAGAAACAGGTGGCCCCCCATATCCTCCACGCCTTCGAGGCCCTCTATGGGGCCCGGAAGTAGAGGACAAGAAAGAAGGTGATGACAAGGACGTTTACAAGGGCACCCATAAGTATTAGTATATCAACGGGGCCGCGTGTACCCCGGTTTTTTTTGATGCCGATTCCTGCCATGGGAGAGAGGATAGCCCTCTGGTGGAGATTTGTCAATAAAGAGAAGAGAAAATACATTCAACTTTCTTTTGAAAAAGAAAGTTGACAAAGAAAACTGATTCCTGGCCGCGCAGGGCGCGGCCAGGGTGTGACGCCGTCTCTTTATCCTGTTTCTAACGGTTCTCATGAAGTCTCTAAATGTCTTTATCATCTCTTTTATACTTATGGGCACGCTCCTTGTCCTCATGGACATGGCGGTCTTCAGCGCGCGGGGGCTGTCTTTCATATACGGTGGTCCTTAGTAATCTCAGGGAGGCGTGTTTTTTTATATGTTGACGAAGAAGGCAAGTCATCTACAGCCTCTTGCGGCGGGGTTCCTGATTGCCCTTGCCATTTTTTTTGTCTCGCCCCTATCTCTCCACGCCTCGGGCGGCCAGGCGCCTGTCATGAACCCCGGTGATTATCATCATGTAATGGGCATGAGCGGGCGGCTCGCCGTCTGGTTCACGGCGCAGATGCACCTCTGGTTCGCGGCCTTTGTCCTTGCCGTGCCCATCTTCGTCTTCATACTCGAGGCCCTTGGTATGGCGCGAAAGGAGCCGCGCTATGACCGCGTTGCCCATGAGTTTATCCGCGTGAGCATCACGGCCTACTCCATAACGGCCATCACGGGCGGCCTGCTTCTATTCTCCCTCATCGTCTTCTATCCAAAGGTCATGGGATACATGGCCGGCATCTTCGGCCCCACCATGGTCGTCTATGCACTTCTCTTCTTCGTCGAGTCCGCGTCCCTCTATGTCTATTACTACGGATGGCGCCACATGGAGAAGGGGGCATTGAAGTGGGTTCACCTTGGCGTTGGGTTTATCCTCAACCTTACGGGCACGGCCCTCATGTTCATAGCCAATGCCTGGACAACCTTCATGATGAGCC
>CAYOVP010000059.1:0-11388 GCA_964407495.1 uncultured Thermodesulfobacteriota bacterium | reverse complement strand
AGAGTTGTGGTAGTTATTTGTGGTGTGTTTTGTTTATCAAGGGAAAAGGCAGCATACGAGGTTGGTGCAGTTTTGGTGTGCTGGGAGTTGTTTATAAGAGAAAGGGGCAAGGGGTAAAAGGGGGGCCTGGGGTACAAGGGGGCAAGAAGAGCAGTGAAGAGGGCAGGCTGGGCAAAGGTTAAAGCCCCATGGGCGGGGATGACCTTCTATCACACCCTATGGTCATAGAAGGCCAATGTTCTCGAACCTCCTCAACCCGCGAGGAGTGCTCTTTCTTTCCCTGCAACGCAAATTCCTCAGTAAAAGGAGACGTTCATCTCCTCCATCTTCCCGGTCACCATATACACTACGCGTTCCGAGATATTGGTCACCCTGTCTGCTATGCGCTCGAGGTTGTGCGCCGCCCAGATGAGATAGGTGGCGCCCTCTATTATAGACGGGTTGGCGATCATCATGAGGAGGAGTTCTCTGTAGATCTGGTCATATAGGGCGTCCACCTCGTCGTCCTCGTCGCAGATACTCCTTGCAGTCTCCACGTCCCTCTCCTCAAAGGCCTTTATGCTCCTCTCCAGCATGTCTATGCCCTTCTCGGCCATGCGGGGTATATCGATAAGAGGCTTCACCATGGGGTCCTTGCCTATGGATAGGCTTATCTTCGCAATGCCCTCGGCGTGGTCGCCTATCCTCTCAAGGTCTGTTATTATGTTTATAACCGCCCCGAGCATGCGCAGATCCTTTGCCATGGGCTGCTGAGTGGCTATGAGCATCATGCACTTCTTCTCAATGGCAAAGCGCTTCTTGTTTATGTTCTTGTCACCCTTTACCACCTTCTCCGAGGCCTTAAGGTCCCTTGCCTTCAGGGCCTCCACAGCCTTTCGTATGGCAGAGGCCACCATCTCCGACATCTCCACAACATCCCTCTGGACCTCCTTAAGTGCCGCCCTGTACGCAACCCTTGTCATCCTCCATCCTCCTTCTCTACAGCGCCTCAGCCGAAGCGTCCGGTAATGTAACTCTCTGTAAGTTTCTTCTCCGGCGCCGTGAATATGCGGTTCGTCTTGTTGAACTCTATGAGTTCGCCGAGCATGAAAAAGCCTGTAAAGTCCGATACGCGGGCCGCCTGTTGCATGTTATGGGTCACTATGACTATGGTATAGTTCTCCTTCAGTTCTGTTATGAGGTCTTCTATGCTCCCCGTGGATATGGGGTCAAGGGCAGAGCAGGGCTCGTCAAAGAGAATTATCTCGGGCTCCACTGCAATGGCCCGCGCTATGCAGAGCCTCTGTTGCTGCCCGCCAGAGAGGTCTTGTGACGACTTCGAGAGCCTGTCCTTCGTCTCCTCCCAGAGAGAGGTATCCTTGAGCGCCTTCTCCACCCTGCCCTCGAGTTCTGCCCTGTTCTTTATGCCCTTTAGCCTCAGACCAAAGGCGATATTGTCGAAGATGGACATGGGAAAGGGCGTGGGCTTCTGAAAGACCATGCCTATGGTGCTCCGAAGACGCATGAGATCTGTATCCGGGCCGAGGATGTCCCTGCCATCCATGAGTATCTCGCCCTCGTACCGGTTGCCGTGGTAGAGGTCGTGCATGCGGTTGAAACATCGAAGAAATGTCGTCTTTCCGCACCCCGAGGGGCCGATAAAGGCGGTAACCGCCTTCTCGTGAACCGGCAAACTTATGTCCTTGAGCGCATGGACGCCCCCGGTATAGTAGAAATTGAGCCCCCTCACCTCTATCTTGATATCTCGTTTCATCGTTCTCCGTACTTCCATCTTATGATGAACCTTCCGGCAAGCGTAAGCGCAAGGATAAAGACCGCTATGAGGAGCGAGGCCGCCCAGGCCTGGGCATGCCACGAGGCATAGGGGCCCATGGCGTACTGAAAGATGGTGACAGTGAGCGAGGCCATGGGCTCGCCCATGTCTGTAGAGAAATAGGGGCTGTTGAAAGATGTAAAGAGAAGGGGCGCCGTCTCTCCCACTATCCTCGATATGGAGAGTAGTATGCCCGTAAGTATCCCTGCCGAGGCCCCCCTGTAGGTGACCTTGAAGATGACCTTGTACGTGGGCGCCCCAAGGGCAAAGGCCGCCTCGCGAAGAGACCATGGGACGAGTTTGAGCATGTCTTCCGTTGTGCGGAGCACCACGGGCACCATGATGACGGCAAGGGCCACGGCCCCTGCCCAGCCGCTGAAGTGCCCGAAGGGCCTTACAAGGAGGGCGTAGATGAAGGTGCCCACCACGATGGAAGGTACGCTTACCATGGTGTCCGAGAGTATGCTTATTACCCGCGCATAGGGCTTGCCCCGCGCGTACTCTGCTATGAAGGTGCCGCCGAGAAGCCCCACGGGCACGCCTATGAGTGTTGCCATGAAGACTATGAGCACCTGGCCCACGATGGCGTTACGAAGCCCGCCGCCAGCAATGCCCGCAGGCGCCGGGTCGTTCAGGAATAGACCCGGCCCAAGGGCGCTGACCCCCTGTACGACTACATCCATGAGGATGAATATGAGCCAGAAAAACCCAAGGGCAGTGGCGGCGCTACAGAGGGCCAGGACAACGAAACTCTTCATCTTGCGCCTTGTAATGATATCCACCTCAGGTCCTCCTCTCTTTTCTCATCACAAAGAGACGCGCCCCTGCGAGCATGATGAAACTGAAGATGAAGAGTATGAGGGCAAGTAGATATAGAGACGAGAGATAGATGTCTGTGTCCGCCTCGGTGAACTCATTGGCAAGGGTTACTGTAATGGTGGATACCATGTCAAGGAGCGACCACGTTATCTTGTGCTCACCTCCAAGGACAAAGGCAACGGCCATGGTCTCCCCAACCGCCCTCCCAAGAGAGAGTATTATCCCGCCGAGCACGCTTATCTTGGAATGAGGGATCACCACGTTCTTTATGACCTCCCACTTCGTGGCCCCAAGCCCATAGGCCGACTCCTTCACCACAGGGGGCGTAAGGTTGAAGGCGTCGCGCGAGATGCTCGCCGTAAAGGGTATTATCATGATGGCCAGTATCATGGAGGCAGTAAGGATATCTATGCCAAGGGGGGTGCCGGCAAAGAGGATGCTGAAGATAGGGAGGTGCCCCAGCGTAGCCTGCAGAAATGGCTCCACGTACTCCGCCATGATGGGCGTAAGCGTAAAGAGCCCCCACATGCCGTACACTATGCTCGGTATGGCCGCAAGGAGTTCTATGGCCGCCCCCACGCCGCCGCGGAGTTTCTTTGGGCAGAGTTCTGTAATGAAGACTGCTATGCCTATGGCAACGGGCACGGCCATGACCATGGCAAGAAAGGTGATGAGAACCGTGCCAAAGAGCGCCGTGGCCCCGCCGAAGAGTTCACGAACAGGGTCCCAGTCCGTAGAGAAGAGAAACCCGAAGAACCCGAACCGCCTCATGGCAAGGGTGGACTGGGCAAAGAGAGTATAAAAAATACCGATAATCAGGGCGATTACCGATAGGGAGGCCGTGCCGGTGAGGACATATACCATAACACCGACGATATCTCTGTTCTTGCTCGGTCTCAATTCTATCCTCTCGGCGCCGGGCGCCAGGGCCTGGCTCCCCTTGATACGCCGTCTTCCAAATGATATGGGGGCGGCTTTAGAATATTACATAACCGTCCCCATATTCAACCTAAAATATGCCTTTTTATCACATGCCGGCTACTATGCCGAAGGTCCTCTTCAGTATATGCCCTTGGCCTTCCAGTAGGCCCTCACCTTGGCCTTGAGAGAGGCCGGCAGGGGCACGTATATGAGGTTTACGGCAGTATCATCGCCGTTCTTGAAGGCCCAGTCATAGAACTTGACCACCTTCCTGTTCGAGTCCTTCTTCTCCTTTGCCAGGAGTATGAAAGTGGCCCCTGCTATGGGCCAGGCGTCCTTACCGGGCGCGTTTACGAGCCAGAGATAGAAGTCCTTACTGGCGCTGAAGTCGCCCGAGGCCGCGGCGGCCTTGAAGGAGGCAAAGTCCGGTGCAACGAACTTGCCGGCCTTGTTCTTGAGTTTCACATATCTCAGGTTGTTCTGCTTGGCATAGGCGAACTCCACGTAGCCTATGGAGCCCCCTACCCTCTTTACATAGTTGGCTACGCCTTCGTTGCCCTTGCCGCCTATGCCGACGGGCCACTTTACGGCCTTGCCGGCTCCTACCTTTTCCTTCCACTCAGGGCAGACTCCGGCAAGATAGGAGGTGAAGATGGCCGTTGTGCCAGAGCCGTCAGAGCGCCTCACGACCGTTATCTTCTTGTGCGCCAGTCTCAGGCCGGTGTTGAGGCCTTTTATGGCGGCGTCATCCCAGTACGTAACCTTACCGAGAAATATCCCGCAGATCGTCTCTGAGTCCAATTTCATGGCCCCTGGCCTCACTCCCCGCAGGTTGACAACCGGGACCACGCCGCCTATGACAGCCGGAAACTGGAGGAGTTTGTGTTTTCTCAGTTTCTGGGGCTTCAGCGGGGCGTCCGATGCGCCAAAATCCACTGTCCTGCTCGCAATCTGTCTCTGACCTCCGCCAGAGCCTATGGACTGGTAGTTGAGCCTGACACCAGTGGCCTTGTTGTAGTTGTAGGCCCAGGCAGAGTACACGGGATAGGGAAAGGTCGCCCCAGCGCCGTTCAAGGTCTCTCCTGCATTGGCGCCCGTGATGGCAAAGAGGCAGACCACTATGGCCGTAAGTCCTATGGTGAGTAGTCGCGACATTTTGTCTCCTTCTTCTTGTTATGTTCTTCTTGTGTTATTACTGCTTCTGATACCTGCTTATACCCTATCTACCCCGCCCTGAGGTAGTTTTTTTTCGAGGGAGGGGGGAGGAGCCCCTCCCTGGAGGAAGAGACCGCCCTGGGGTTGGGATGCCATGGCGGTGTCTGCGAAAGAGCATGGGGCCCTCCCGCAAACCCTCAAATGCCCTTCAGAATACGTACTGCACCTGGACGAAGACCTCGTCCTCGTCATCGCCGTCAACGCCTTTCACGTTCTGGCCGTTCCTGTAAGTGACCTGTCCCTTTATGTGGTCGCCCTTCACAAAGTAGTTGAGGCCCACTGAAGCACGCCTCCACTTCTTGGCATAATTGTCCGCATCCTGGCGTTGGAAGCCGGCGACGACCTCGAGCCTGTTGGCAAGTATCATGTAACCACCCTCTATGGATAAGTTCTCGAGCGTGGTACTGCCGTCTCTGTATATTCCGCCTGTAGCGCGGTTGTCAACGGTCTCGGCGCGAAAACTGTTGTACTCTGCGTCTACGGAGATGCCCTGGTACCGAAGAGCGCCGCTCACCTCCAGTCCCTCTACATTGTCCACGTCCAGTTTCTTTCCCCCGCTCGTATCCCTGCCAGAGGCGTTCGTATAGGTGTTGTTGTCATCGTCGTTCTGCCAGCCAAAGCCTGCTATGGTAATGGTGGCCTTGAGCGGGCCCTTGGCGTGGTCACCCTGCACCATAGGGAGAAAACCAAAGGGGTGGAAACTTACCCGTGCTCCGGCCATGTAGCCCTGGTTGAAGTCGGAGTTCCTGTTTACCGGGCTGTCGAAGTCGAGTTTGTTCGAGTCAGGGTCTATGTTACCTATGGCCGCTGATACGCCATATGTTACCTTCTTGTCAAGGAGAGCGCCCTGCACATGGACTCCTGCGTTCCTGTCGGGCGAGCCATAGTTGTGGTCACCTACAAAGGTGCGCTCCACGAGTTGCTGGTGCTTCGAAGACGTAAGGGCCTCGCGCGAGAAACGGAAATAGGCGTTCCCTACGTCTATCTTCAAGTTCTTGAACCCATTGTACTCCATATAGGCGTCCTTGATGGATATCTCGTTGCCATCCGTTGCCTCGCCCATGTCCCACTGGAATTTTCCCTTCCAGTCCTTGGCCACGCTACCCTCTATGAAAGGGCGAAGACGCCTGAAGAAGACCCTGTCCGTGCCTGCCGGGTCTGTTGTCGCTGTCTGCATGTTCTGGAAGTGGTACTGGAGTTGTATCCTGCCGCCTATCTTCACGTACTTCTCGCCGTTCTGGTATACGGTGATGCCTGAGGCCGAAGCGTCCTGTACATTCCACGCAAGTATTGCCGCCAGCGCAATGAGCAAGACCGGCAATGTCACTGAAAGGGTTCTCATCTTCATTGTTCTCCTTTTCATCTTTTCTCTTCCTCTCTTTTTTGTTTTTTTTGTCATCTCTCTTCGTACACAGTGATCAATGGGCAGTGAGGGCCACGCCTTCTCTGCAGGTTAGTCTGAGCGCATATGCCAGAAAGATGGGACAATCCGTATGGTCCTCGCCTGAACAGTACTTTACCAGGTCCTCCACAACGGGTGTGTAGAGCCTCACCGCCGCGTTACACTGCCTGTGTGTAGTCCTGCCTCCAAGGAATGGGCATTCCATGGCTCTCTCCTTTCATCTCTTTTCTCTTCGTATCTCGTTCTTTGTTTTTCTATAACCTACAATGCCTTTGTTACAGAATTATGACAGGTCTGTGAAATCCCTGTTACAATGGGGGGGCCTTATTTGCCATTGACAGAAGAGGGCCTCATAAGTTAGGATACTGCTGTTTTCATTAAAAAAATCCCGAAGGAGTCTTTTTTCATGGCCGCGAAGAAATCTACAAAAAAATCCCTCTCCCTCATGCGTAGCGCCAAGAAACTCATTCCCGGAGGTGTGAACAGCCCTGTTCGGGCCTTCAGCGCAGTGGGCGGCAGGCCCCTCTTCATAAAGAAGGCCTCTGGCTCTCGGATCACCGACGCCGACAACAACACTTACATCGACTACATCGGCTCCTGGGGCCCCATGATAGCAGGCCACGCACACCCGGCTGTCACAAGGGCCATAGCAAGGGCCGCAGAGAGGGGCACGAGTTTCGGCGCCCCCACAGAACTCGAAGTACGCCTTGCCGAACTCACCCTCGAGGCCTTCCCCAGTATGGACATGGTCCGCTTCGTCAGTTCGGGCACAGAGGCCACCATGAGCGCCCTCCGCCTTGCACGGGCATATACTGGTAGAGAAAAGATCATGAAGTTCGAGGGCTGCTACCACGGCCACGGCGACAGCCTCCTCGTAAAGGCCGGCTCAGGCGCGGCCACCCTTGGCATACCATCGAGCCCCGGCGTTCCAAAGGGTCTTGCGCGCCTTACGCTCAATGCCGTCTACAACGACATCGATTCCGTAAAACGACTCTTCGAGAAGGCCCCGGAAGACATAGCCTGCGTAATAGTAGAGGGTGTGCCTGGAAACATGGGCGTTGTCCTGCCAGAAGAGGGTTTCCTGCAGGACCTCCGCGGTCTCTGCACAAAGTACGGGGCCCTTCTCATAATGGACGAGGTGATGAGCGGCTTCAGGCTCACCTATGGCGGGGCCCAGAAGGTCTTCTGCGTTGAGCCCGACCTAACCTGCCTCGGCAAGGTAATTGGCGGGGGGCTGCCTGTGGGCGCCTTTGGCGGAAAGAGAGAGATAATGGAGCAACTCGCCCCCCTTGGACCCGTGTACCAGGCAGGCACGCTCTCTGGTAACCCCCTTGCCATGACAGCAGGCATAGAGACCCTCAAGATACTAAAGAGAAAGGCCTCTTATCCGCGCCTCCTGAAGAAGGCCAAGACCCTTACAGAGGGCATAGCCCATATCGCAAGGAGGGCCGGCGTGGAGTGCTCCATTACAGCCGCCGGGTCCATGTTCACCGTCTTTTTCAACGCCGAGACCCCACGCAACTATGCCGGTGCCTCTGCCTCGGATCTGAAGAGGTTCTCCCGCTACTTCAGACGCATGCTCGGCGAAGGGGTCATGCTCCCGCCATCTCAGTTCGAGGCCAACTTCATCAGCCTCGCCCATACCAACGAGGACATAGCAAGGACCCTCGAAGCAGTGGAAAGATCCATGAAGAGGCTCTAACTCGGAGTTGCAAGGCAAGGTCTGATGGAACCAGGTTCTCCGGCGGCGCGGTGACGCTCCGCCATCTTCGACGACTGCAAGTGCCGCAAATGCGGGAGGAGGGGGCGGGGATTGCGGGGTGAGAGCGAGAGCGAGAAAGACCGCGGCTTTTCTCGCCTGTCTCTGAATAATTCAGGAACTAATTATTCAGAGGTTCCTCAATAAGAAGGGTTGGAAGAGGAAAAACGTACCAGCAACAACACCTCGAACCCTTGTAAATATATACCTCCTCGTCTCTCAAGCGCAAAGCGGTTGGGTAGAGCCTGGCGGGACCCATCAAAGACAGAATGAAAAATAAGATAAAAAAAATAAGTCTTCTCCTTGCCGGCATCCTTGCCCTCATGCTCCTCCCCGTGCCTCCTGGCAAGGCCGCAACGGGTCTTGTCCAGCGCCTCGAGAAGAAGTACCGCTCCATAAATACCCTTACGGCCCGTTTCACCCAGGTCTCAAAGGGCCTCTCTGCCATGGACGGGGCCTCTGGGGGGATGGTCTACTTCAAGAGGCCAGGCCGCATCAGGTGGTCGTACAGGGGAGACATCACAGACGAGATAATAGGCGACGGCAAGGTCCTCTGGTTCTACCAGCCGGACCTCAACCAGGCCTTCAAGAGCAGCGAGACAAACCCCGGTATCTCTACCGACTTTCTCTCGGGCATGATGAACATAAGTAAGTACTTTCGCGCCCAAAAGGGCGCGAAATCAAAGAAGGGCCTTGTCTCCATCAGGCTCGAACCCCGCCAGTATCACCCCCAGATAAAGACCCTTGTACTGGAAGTCAACCCAGAGACTCTCCTTGTAAAGAGATTCGTACTTACAGACCATTACGGCAACACCACCACAGTGACGTTCTCGGACATAAAGGTGAACCCGCCCATAGACGACGGGATATTCAGTTTCTCGCCTCCAGAGGGCACGGTCATAATAGAGAGATAGGCCCGCGGTCAGGGCTAATGAAAAGAGGAGGCCACAAATACCATGCCAAGTTTCGACATAGTATCCAAGGTCAACACGCAGGAAGTGGACAACGCCGTGAACCAGGCGCGCGCAGAACTCAAGAACCGTTACGACTTCAAAGGCTCCAAGTGCGAGATAAACTGGGACAAGAAAGAGGAGATAATCATCATAGCCGACAGCGACACGCGCCTCAAGGCCCTCGTGGACATACTCCAGGCCCGCCTCGTAAAGCGTGGTGTACCCCTTAAATCCCTTGATTTTCAGCCAGTTGTGGACATATCAGGCGACATGAAGAAACAGGTCATAAAGGTGCGCCAGGGCATACCAACGGACAAGGCAAAATCCATAGTGAAGATGATAAAGGGCCTCAAGTTAAAGGTCCAGGCCCAGGTACAGGACGACCAGGTGCGGGTCAGCGGAAAGAAGATAGACGACCTCCAGACCGTTATCCAGGACCTGAAGGCCCGCGACCTCGACATAGCCCTCCAGTTCGTGAACATGAGGTCCTGATTGGCGGGCCGAACCTCGTCGTGGATATCCATAAGGGCAAAGGGGCCTTTGTCGCGTAAGGACGAGGCAGGCGCACTTCTCCTTGCCGCCGGCAGTTCTGCCGTGGTCGAGGCGAGGCTCTCTGCCGCGAGCCCGCCTGCGGGAACTCCCCTGGCAGACCCCTTGCGGGAGGCCCAACTCGAGGCCGCAGTCCCTGCCTCCAGGAGAGAAGCACTACAGGGCCTCAGAGAGAGACTCCGGGGCCTTGGGTGGACCTTTGAGACCTCTCTTGCAGAAGACAGAGACTGGTCTGTCGCCTGGCGCGCAGGACTCCGGCCCGTTCGCATAGCCTGCCCCGGAGGCAGGGGCAAGGGGCTCCTTGTCCGCGCCTCGTGGTCAAAGGCAAGGCCGCGCACCAGCGAGGCCGAGGTAGTAATAGACCCCTCCATGGCCTTTGGCACTGGCACCCACCCCACTACGAAGATGTGCCTTCGGGCCATTACCTGGCTTCTTGGCAGTAAGGACGGCCCGCTGGTGAAGGGCGCCATGCTCGACATGGGCACAGGCACGGGCATACTCATGATAGGGGCCCTCAAACTCGGCATTGCCTCGGCCCTGGGGATCGACACAGACCCAGTGGCCCTCAAGGTGGCGCGCAAGAACCTTGCCCTCAATAACGTAAGGGCCAGGCTCAGCGCGCGGCCACTGGCGGCCAAGGGCCGAGCCTTCTCTCTCATAACCGCCAACATCTTTTCCGAGGCCCTGAAGGACCTTGCCCCAGCGCTGGTTGCAAGGCTCGGACCACGGCCTTGTTTCGTCATCCTCTCGGGCATGCTTCGTGAGCAGGCCCGGGGCGTGGAGGAGGTTTACAGGGACCTTGGCCTCAGGGTCGTGAAGAGGCCCGTCTCTGGAGAGTGGGCCTCCCTGGTCCTCCGAGGCAAGTGAGAGTAGATCAGGGTATGGGTAGAACTCACAACACATTCGTTCTTAAAGGCAGGGCCTTTTCTCCCTGGCGCCCCAGGAGCACAAGACAATGAGAAGATTTTTCGTACCTGACCTCGATACCTCCTCGGACGAAGCCTCCATAGAGGGAGAGGAACTCAGGCATCTGCGCGTGCTCAGGCTCGAAAGAGGCGACCCTGTAACGCTCCTTAACGGCAGGGGGCTGGAGCGTAGCGGCGTCCTCCTCTCTGTTGGCCGTCATGAGGCCGTGGTACGCCTTGGGCCTGCGGCGAGGGACCGGGGCGAATCCTGCCTCGACATAACCCTCATCTGCGGCCTCATAAAGGCCCAGAAGCCCGACCTCATCGTCCAGAAGACAACGGAACTTGGCGTAAAATCAATAATTTTTTATCGTGCAAGAAGGAGCGTACCCAGTCTTCGGGACAAGGCAAGGCAGAGGCGCCTCGTGCGCTGGCGCGCCGTAGCCCTTGGCGCTGTAAAGCAGTGCCGCCGCTCCCGCGTTCCTTCACTTGACCTCGTACCCTGCCTCTCCGAGGCCATAGGCGCACTGCCGCAGCCCTCCTGTCTCCTCTTCTTCGACGAGATGGGCGGTCTGCCCCTGTCCGAGGCCATCCAGGAGATGAAAGACCTCTCTCCGCCCCCTCCTCTGGCGCTCCTCATAGGCCCTGAGGGCGGCTTCACAGGCGAAGAACGGACAATGGTCCTTGAAAAGGGCTTCAGAGCCTGCTCACTGGGGCCCCGCGTGCTCCGCGCCGAGACAGCGGCCATCGTTGCCACTGCCCTTGTCCAGGAGGGCCTCGGCGACATCTGAGAGGGCAGGGCCGGCCCGGGTTGGGCGCGCCTCAGGGGCAAGGTGCCTTACCTCTCTTTCCCCAGACCTAACTGCACTGCCATACTCCCCTTTCCATGTCTAAAACTTCCCGTCCTCCCTTGACATGGGGCAGGTACGTTCCTACATTATTAACACAGCCCCCCTCTACTGAGGGGCCTGAACGGGTACGGACGGGGGCCTGAACGGGTACGGACGGGGGCGTGAACGGGTACGGACGGGGGCGTGAACGGGGGCGAACGG
>CAYOVP010000058.1:0-11556 GCA_964407495.1 uncultured Thermodesulfobacteriota bacterium | reverse complement strand
TGATGCAACAATTATATCATGAAGCAACTGAGGAATTAATCAGAGATTACTTAACATAAAACGAGTTTATTTGAAGTCTTAAAACCAGGCCTCTACCTTGCCAACTCTATTTTCCTTGTAACTCTACCTTACACTCCTACTTGCCAGCCTGGCTCGTGCGTTCTATAAGGGTACCCCTCACATCGGTGAATAGTACCAGGTCCTTGGCCTCTGCCTCGAGGGGCACGAGGTCAGAGGAAAAAAAGATATCAATATCCGAGAGGTCGGTGCCAAAGACGTCCTTGCTCATCATGACGCGTGCCATATATGCCGCAGGTTCTCCGCTCTGCCCGTTTCTTTCCCCTCCCGCCCTCTCCTCCTGGTCCACGCCTCTGGGGCCGAGGCTCATCCTTATGAAGGAGTCCTCGAAGTCCTTCTTCGGGAAGGTCCTTATGGCAAAGTCTTTTTTCACAGGAGGCCTGCCGTAGACACCAAAGCGGAAGTTGTAGAAACCACAGAGTGGGTCGTCTATGTAGGCACCTGGCTCGAAGCGCAGGGTGGATTTTTTCTCTTCCTTGCCCCCGCCCCAACTGTGTCTTCTGAGGATGCCGGCCTTGCGGTCTACTATCTTGATACTCCGGCGAACCTTGCCGTTCACCTCCGAGACGCTCTCGAGGCTGAGAGTGGCAAAACGCCTTCCGCCCTCTGCCTCCACGAGGTGGGCCGTGTATGTATCTCTCCTGTGCTGTATGACCTTGTCCACAAAGCCCGTTGTCCAGGCGCGGAGTACGGCCTTGTACCCTCCCTCCTCGGGCTCGAGGGTTAGTTCTGCCTCGGCCACCTTGTCAAAGAGCCAGAAACCTATCTTGTACCTGAGACGCTCGCCTGCAAAGGCAGTTCCAATGGTGGGCCCTGGCCCGGCCAGCGCGGCAACTCTGCGTGCCCCGGGCAATGGTGATGAGGAAGGGGCCGCGCCATGGGCAGTTGGGGCGGTTAAGGCTCCAAGCACCAGACAGAGGACGATTACAAGAAGACGGTACCTTGGAGGGGGCCAAACAGGACCATGCCCTGCCTTACATCCGCTTATGTCTCGAAGACGCGCCCTACTCATCTTCAAGGCCGCAGAGCGTGTCTTTTATGGCCCCCAGGAACTCTTCCTCGTCGAGTACCGTGCGAGGGTCGAGCACAAAGGCGTCTTTGCTGATGCGCCCCACCACGGGCGGGGTTGCCGAGAGAAAGGCCTTGTGTAGAAGGATTGGCCCTGGCCCTCCCTCTATGGCCACGACCATGGTGGGAAGGCTCCGGCCTGGCAGGGAGCCGCCGCCTATGACGCTCTTTGCTGGACATACCCGTGCAGTAAGGCCTGCGGACTCATGGGAGTTGATGAGGTCTGCGGCCCTTACGGCGAGGTCTTCAATGTCTTCAAGGGGCCTTACCATGAGGCCGAGGGGCGGCAGGTGGGTAGGAAGGGCCTCGGGGTTGAGGTAGAGTTTGAGCGTCTCTTCCAGGGCCGCGAGACAGAGTTTGTCGCATCTAAGGGCCCTCTTGAGGGGATTTTTTCTCACCCTCTCCAGAATGGAGGCCTTACCTGCTATGAGACCCGACTGCGGGCCTCCGAGGAGTTTGTCTCCACTGAACGTTACGGCATCAACTCCGGCGCCTATGCTCCCGGAGACAAGGGGTTCAGGGGGGAGGCCGAATCTACCAAGGTCTACGAGCGCCCCTGCGCCCAGGTCTTCCACAACCGGCAGGCCATGTTCCCTGCCTATGGCGACAAGGTCGCGAAGGGATACCTCCTTCGTAAATCCCTCGATAGTGTAATTACTCCTATGTACCTTGAGTATGAGGGCCGTATCCCCTCCAATGGCTCCGAGGTAATCCTCGGGGTGGGTCCGGTTTGTGGTGCCCACCTCGCGAAGGATGCACCCGCTCTTCTCGATAATCTCTGGAAGGCGGAACGAGCCCCCTATCTCTACGAGTTCGCCTCGCGAGATGATGACCTCCTTTCCCTCGGCAAGGGTATTGAGTGTAATGAGCAGGGCCGCGGCGTTGTTGTTCACCACGCAGGCAGACTCTGCACCCGTAAGGCGGCAGAGGAGGCCGGCGCTGAAGGCGTCGCGCTCACCACGGCCGCCGCGCACTGTCTCGAACTCGAGGCTCGTGTACGCGGCACCGGCCATGGCGGACTTGCAGATGGCCTCGTCAGAAAGGACGCTCCTTCCAAGGTTCGTATGCAGTATAGTGCCCGTCGCGTTTATGACTGGGCCCAAGCCGCCCTTGAGAATGGCCTCCATGCGTCCGAGGACGCGCCTTGGCAGGTCTTCGGCCATTATGGGGCCCTCTCCACGCCTGAGGGCCTCCCTCGCCTCTTCCAAGACAGCCCTGGCCTCGCTCGTCACAAAGTCGGCACCATGGAGTTCGCGCGCCTCTCCAAGGAGGGGGCTCTGCGATAGTGCCTCTACGGAAGGAAGGTCTCGCGGACCTCTCAGTACGCCGCCTTGTTCACCTCCATCTCTCTTCTTCATATCACCTCTCCTTCGGGCATAACCCGGACTCACCCTATAATAACCGAGATGAGTCTGAAATCAACTATCAAAAAATCCTGCCCTGTACCGCCCTCCTTTGGGTTTGACAGCACCGTGGGGGCTCTGATATCCTATTTCAGCCGCCTATATATTGTTTTTTTCACTCTCTCACAGCACTGGAGCACCTCGGCATGACCCCCTCCATCTCCATAGTAGGTTTCTCGGGCTCTGGCAAGACCACGCTCATCGTAAAGGTCATAGTAGAACTCACGAGACGCGGTTACCGCGTTGGCACCATAAAACATGATGCCCACAGGTTCGAGATAGACCACGAGGGTAAGGACTCGTGGCGTCACAAGAAGGCAGGGGCCGTGAGCGTCCTCCTTACCTCGAGGGAGAAACTCGCCCTCATAAAAGACCTCGAGGCAGAACTTCCCCTGGAAGAGGCCATAGAAACCTTCATGGACGACGTAGACATTGTCATTACAGAAGGTTACAAGACCGGGAAGATGCCCAAGATAGAGGTCTTCAGAAAGACGGTCTCCGAGGCCCCTGCCTGCGCAGGAGACCCCACTCTCCTGGCCTTTGCCAGCGACGGCCCCCTCGAGACAGACCTGCCTGTCATCGGGATAAACGACTACAGGGGCGTGGCCGACCTCATCGAGAGAAAGATTATGGGTAAGGAAGGGCCATGACAGGCGCTGTACTCGCTGGCGGCAGGAGCAGGCGCATGGGCACCAACAAGGCCTTCATCGAGATAGACGGGGTGCCCATCATAGGGCGCGTCCTCCATGTCCTTGCCAGGGTAGCCGACGATCTCCTCATAATAGCCGATGCCGTAGACCTGTACCAGGGCCTTGGGGCCCGCACCCTGCCGGACGAGTATAGAGGAGCAGGGAGCCTCGGCGGCATATACACCGCCCTTGTTCATGCGACCTCTGACGAGGTCTTTGTGGCGGCCTGCGACATGCCCTTCATAAGCGAAGACGCCGTAAGGAGGATCATCGAGACACCCCGTGACGGCGCGCTCGTGGTACTGCCCCGCACCAAGGGCAGGCTCCACCCCCTTCATGCCCTGTACCAGAAGGACTGCATACCACTTATGGAAGAGATGATAAGGCGCGGAGACCTCTGCATAGGCGATTTTCTCTCGAAGGTAAGGATACTTGCCCTCCAAGAGGAAGACTTTGCCGGGGTGGATATAGGGGCCTCTGTTGCCAATATCAATACGCCCGAGGATCTCGACGGCCTTGAAAAAAAGGCAAAAACAACTTGAGACAGGACTTCATATAATGGCTCCAACATCTCTTGAAGGCAAGGGAATCACACGTCTAATAAATCTCATGAGAAGGCTCCGCCAGGAAGGCGGATGCCCCTGGGACAGGGAGCAGACCCTGAAAACACTGAGGCCCTTCATCATAGAAGAGGCCTATGAGGTCGTCTCGGCCATAGATGCCGGAAGGCTCGAAGAGATCAAGGAAGAACTGGGCGACCTTCTCTTCCAGGTGGTCTTTGCCTGCAGGGTCCTCGAAGAAGAGGCCAAGGGCGACATTGACGAGGTGGCCGGGATCTGCGTGGAGAAGATGATACGCAGGCACCCCCATGTCTTTGCCGACGGGTCGGCGAGCACGCCCTCAGAGGTCCTTGAGCGCTGGGAAGAGATAAAGAAGGAAGAGAAAAAAGGGACCAAGGCCCACGGCATCCTCCACGAGGTGCCGGCCTCCATGCCCTCGCTCATGAGGGCCCAGAAGATAAGCAAGAAGGCGGCAAAGGCGGGTTTTGACTGGCCGAACATAGGGGGTGTCATGAAGAAGGTGGAGGAGGAACTAAAGGAATTCAGGCAGGCCATAGATGCAGAGGACATGGAGTCTGCAGAGGAAGAACTGGGAGACCTCCTCTTCACCATAGTAAACGCCGGGCGATTTCTCGGCCTGAGCCCCGAAGAGGCGCTCAGGAAGACCATCCTGAAGTTCATCGACCGCTTCCATTACATAGAGGAGATGGTCGCAGAAATGGAGGGCAAAGAGAGGCCCGGCATGGAGACCATGGAGCAACTCTGGGAGGAGGCAAAGAGACGTGAAAAGAAAAACTGACGCAAAAACAGGGCCTTTGAATGCTATCCCCAATTCTTGTGAATAACCTGTTGAAAAACCTCTGAATGAATTTCCTAAAATCAATGAGAGACCGCCCCTTGGGCAGATTGCCTAAAAAATAATCACTATTTTTTCCAATAAAATCAATTAGTTGAAAAAATACGGCCCTCGAACCTACAAAACGTGACCCCACCCTGCCTCTATCCACCTATTTTCTTGAAAATCCCTTTAAAAACGCCACCTCAGGCACCCTGAGGGCCCATGAAGCCCCGGCGTATACACTGATGCCTGCGAGAATGGAAAGGACCAGGTCAAGGGCAGAGTACAGCAAGTTGCCCGATGGAAGCCCTGCCCTGTAGTAGACAAGGTAGACGGCCACGGCCATTACGGACCCTGCGCCAAGGTTCTTGAGTGCCGCGAAGACGATGCCTGGCCAGTCCATGCCGCTGACCTTCTTTCTTAGGAGGATGAAGAGGGCGCCCATATTGAAGAGCGCAGAGATGGTTGTGGCAAGAGCAAGGCCGCCGTGTGCAAGGGGGCCCACGAGGACCATGCAGAGCATGGCGTTGAGGACGAGGGCGCCAAAGGCGACGAGGACCGGGGTGAGCGTATCCTTGAGGGAGTAGAAGACAGAGGTCAGGATCCTGTAGAGGGCAACTGGCACGAGGCCTGGCGCATAGAAATATAGCGCCAGCGAGGTGGCCCGTGCCGCCCCGGTGCCGAACTCGCCGTGGCTGAAGAGCACCTTTATGACAGGCAGACTCAGGACTATGAGCCCAAGGGCCGCAGGCACAGTGAGAAAGAGTACGAGGCGCAGTGCATAGGCCAGGGAGTCGTTGAAGCCCCTCCATTCCCTTCTTGCGGCATACTCGGCAAGGCTCGGTAGCGCCACCGTGGATATGGCGACACCAAAGATGCCAAGAGGGAGTTCCATGAGGCGTCCCGCGTAGTACAGATAACTGACGCTTCCCTCTGCAAGCCTGGAGGCGAACCAGAGAACAATGAAGATATTGAGTTGGTATATGCCTACACCAAAGGCCGCGGGACCCATGAGTTTGAATATCTTCAGTATGGCGCTGTCGCGGAGGTTGAGCGAGATATAGGGCATGAAGCCGTATCTGCGGAGCCAGGGCACCATCACACCGAACTGGAGCGCTCCGCCAAGGAGCACGCCCAGGGCCAGTGCATATACGGGCTGTGCAAAGAGAGGTCTGAGCAGGAGTATGGAAGAGATGATGGAGAGGTTGAAGAAAACAGGCGCAAGTGCTGGTGCCGTAAAGTGTTTCAAGGAGTTGAGAACGCCCATGGAAATGGCCATTAGACCCACGAAGACCATGTAGGGGAACATTAGGCGAGTAAGGTTCACTGTGAGATAAAACTTCTCAGGGAAGGCGGTAAAGCCAGGGGACATGAGCCTTACGAGGTCCTCGGAGAAGTAAATGCCCAGGAGAGTGAGTACGATGAGAATAATGGTGAAGATGGTGAAGACGGTGTTTACGAGCCTTCGGAGTTCAGAGGGGTCGCGCCTCTGGCGCACGTCCTGGAAGATGGGGATGAAAGAGGACGTAAGTGCGCCCTCTCCTACGAGTCTTCTCAAGAGGTTGGAGATTCGGAAGGCTACGAAGAAGGCGTCCGAGAGTGCGCCGGCGCCGAAGAAATAGGCAATGGCCATGTCCCGGAGATAACCGAGTATACGGCTCAAGACCGTGGCTCCGCCCACAATGGACGCCCGCCGCGCGAATTTGCCTGATTCTTCGCCCTTTGTCACTGAGTACCTTGGAACTCCTGCCTGACGCCGCCCCGGAAGGGGCCTCATGAAAGAACTCCCGGAAACTTGGGAGAAGAAAGGCATAAATTCTTGACAGGAGTGATATTAAGGATTAATATTTAAAATTACAAACAAAAACAAGACCGCTACAAAAAGATAAAAAAACTGAAGGAGTCGTAAATTGGCCAACCATAAATCAGCCCTCAAGAGGCACAGACAGAGCGAGAAGAGGCGGATACGCAACTCCGCCATAAGGTCAACGGTGAGGGGCGCTATCAAGAAGACACGCCAAGCCATATCAGGCCTCAAGGCCGAGGAAGCAGCGGCCTCGCTTGCAACTGCAACACGCCTTCTGGACAAGGCGGTCTCAAAGGGCGTACTTCACAGGAACAACGCTGCACGGAAGATCTCCCGCCTTACGAGACAGGTAAACGCCCTTACATCGAAATAACCCCCTGCCGTCACTTACAGGGGCAGGGGCCGAGTCACCTTGCGTCTCGAGAAACCGGCGCCCCCCAGTGATGCGGCCCCGCCCTCCACTGCCAGACCGGCAAAGGCCTAATCACGGCAGAGCCTTATTATGAGATAAGTCATGGCCACGTCCTCAGGCATGGAGTTCGTCTTGAGGGCCATGTTCATCTCAAAGAGCCGCTTCATAGCCCTCCTCAACTCGTCCATGGTATACCTTGCCGAACTCTTCAGGTACCTCGGGAGAGTAAAGGGCGGCACACCGGCTATTGTGGCGAGTTTCTTCTCACCATGGCCCCCTGCGCAGGCGCTCTTGAGTTTCATCAGCACGCGCATGTGCCGCGCTATGGCCCCGAGGAGCACCAGCGGAGGCTCCTTGGCGACCTTGGCATAGACCGTAAAGGCCTTCTCGAGGTTTCTCGCGCCAATGGCATCCGAGAGGTCGAATATGGTCTCTGCCCTTACGTCGAGGCCGGCCTCAGCCACGTCAGATGCCTCTATTCTCTCTTTTTTGCCGGTAAATAGGACTATCTTCTCCAGTTCGGCCCTCATCGCCGTAAGCGAGCCGCCCGTAAGGGCGATAAGGCTCTCTGCGGCCTCCTGGGTAATGGACTTGTTCTCTTTCTTCGCCTCATCGCGGATCCACTGTAACGCCTCGGAGCGCCGTGGCTGGCGGCAGACCATCACCTTGCCCCTTGAACGTACTGCCTCGATAAACTTCTTGTCCCTGCCTGCCTTGGGGTCAGTGGAGGTGAGGACAAGGACTGTCCATGGCGGGGGGTCGGCCATGTACGCCATGAGTTCCTTTTTAAGATCTGCCCTCAGGGAGGCCGCCTTTTTTATTACTATGAGCCTCTTGTCCGAGAAGGCCGGCATTGTCCCGGCCTCTGTGAGGAACTCTGTGATAGAGAGACTGTCGCCATAGTATACGCGGTAGTTCATGGACTCAAAACCCGGCGTAAGAAGGGCAGACCGTATCTCGTCGAGAAAGTCCCCCATAAGGCACTCCTCGCTACCGTACAGGTAATATACAGGCCTCGTAAAGTCTTTTCTGCTCATGATTCCCATAGTGCCCCGATGGCGGCGGTATGGCAATGGCTCCGGCAGAGGGGATGAGGAGGGTGTCTTCCCTTCGAGGAAAGCCCGGGGCATTCAGACTTTCCCGCGCTCTAAGCAGGGGGCGCTATTTCCAGTGCCAAAACACCCTGAAAATGCAGAGGAAAGGGAAAAATCGCCTTCTTCTCTCCCCTCTCAGAACAATTCCGGCACAATTATACTGAGGTCCCCTGACTAAAACCCCTCGAGCATCCTCTCCTTGACCTTGCGGGCCATGTCCACGGAGAGTTTCTTGAACGCCTCTATCTCCGTCTCCTCGGTACGTGTCACATCAGTGGTATCGACCTTGAAGTCCTCGTAATCAGAGACCCCCTTGTCCTGCCAGATAATATGGCCGTCTTTCCTGTCCCGCAAGGTTATGCTCACCAGAACGCTCAGCCTGTACTCCTGGGTTACGTCATTAGAGGTAAAGGAGACGCCGCGGAGGCTGTAGGACAGGATTTTACCGAGCATCTCGGCCTCTGCGTCCTTCTTTACGGGAAGGGTGGTCACGAACTCGCTTACAAAGGCCGAGGTAATGATACCCTCTATATCGGGCTTTACCGTGGCGTTGGCAAAGACTGGTATTGTGACGGACTTTATGTCTCCGGGCATGGTCCCGGACTTTCCGGCCACATGATAGCCGCACCCAGAGACCAAAGAGAGGACTAAGAGCGTGAAGAGTGCCCAGAGGGGTCTCTTGTCCTGTATCCTATCTATCTTCTTCAAACCGCTACCGTTCTTCCTGCAAGCGTTCGGGATTGGGCCCCAGAGGCCGTGGCATGTCTTCAGGCGCCCTGTACAGAGCCTCCCAGGATCTCCTCCTCCCCCTCGCCTCCTTTAGCCCCCTCACGCCCCCCTCACCCCCTTCATCCCCCATCAGCCTCACCTTGCCACTATGTTGAAGATCCTCCCAGGTACGTAAATGACCTTTTTTATCTCTTTTCCCTCTATCCACTGCCTGAGGCGTTCGTCAGAGCGTGCGGCCTCCATGACATCCTTCTCCTGGGCACCGGCTCTGACCTCGATAGTGCTCCTCACCTTGCCGTTCACCTGCACCACAAGAGAGACTGTCTCGCGAAGGAGGGCCGACTCGTCATATGAGGGCCAGGGTGTCTGGTACAAGGGCCTGGCGCCTCCGAGCCCTTCCCAGAGTTCTTCGCAGACATGGGGCGCAAAGGGCGAGAGAAGGAGTACCACGGCCTCCATGGCCCCGCGAAGCACCTTGAGGCCAAGGGGAGACCTGAGAGAGTTGTCACCCGACTGGAGCGCACCGTACATGGTATTTACGAGTTCCATTGTGGCGCTGATGGCTGTATTGAAGTGGAACCTCTCGCCAATGTCTCTCGTTACCTTCTTTATGGTACTGTGTGTGGCGAAATGCAGGTCCCTTAGGACAGCGCCCTCGATAGGTGGGTCTACTCCGGCACTGTAGGGACTCAGGCCAGCCACTGCAGAGCGGTTCTCTGAGATGAGCCGCCATACCCTTCCGATAAACCTGTACGAGCCCTCAACGCCCTCGAAGGTGAACTCGAGGTCCCGCTCCGGCGGGGCCGCAAAGAGAGAGAAGAGCCGGGTCGTGTCTGCGCCGTATCGCGCTATTATTCCGCTGGGGTCCACGGTATTCTTCTTGGACTTGGACATCTTCTCCACAGGGCCCTTTTCCACAGGCGCCGAGCACCTCGAGCACCTCCCCTGCCCGTCGACTTCCTCTGGCAGGAGAAAGCCGTGCTCAGGGCACCTTGCCGTCTCTTTACAGACCATGCCCTGGGTAAGGAGGTTGGTAAAGGGCTCGTCTATATCCACAAGGCCCATGTCGCGAAGGGCCTTTGTAAAGAACCTGGCATAGAGGAGGTGCATTACCGCATGCTCTATACCGCCGATGTACTGGTCCACGGGCATCCAGTACGAGGCGTCGTCTTTTCTGAAGGGAAGGCCTTTCTCGTCTGGCGAGGTATAGCGGAGGAAGTACCATGACGAGTCGACGAAGGTGTCCATGGTATCTGTCTCGCGCCTTGCAGGTGCGCCGCAGGACGGGCACGTGGTCTCTACGAAGTCCTTGCATTCTGCAAGGGGTGAGCCGCCCTTGCCCTCAAAGGTGACGTTCTGGGGAAGGAGAACAGGAAGGTCTGTCTCGGACACAGGCACCATGCCGCACTCGTTGCAGTAGACAATGGGTATGGGACAGCCCCAGTACCTCTGGCGCGAGATGCCCCAGTCGCGGAGCCTGTAGGTGATGCTCCTCTGGCCGGCCCATTTTTCCTCGACATAATCGGTAATGGCCTTCTTGGCCTCAGGACTGCCGAGGCCGTCGAAGGGCCCTGAATTGACAAGCACGCCCTCGCCCTCGTAGGCCTCGGTCATGGTCTCTGCGTCGAGTTCCCTATCAGGAGGGTTGATGACCACATAGATACCGAGGTCGTACTTCTTTGCGAACTCGAAGTCGCGCTGGTCATGTGCCGGAACAGCCATGACCGCGCCTGTGCCATACTCCATGAGCACGAAGTTGGCAACAAAGACAGGGACCTTCTGACCAGTAATGGGGTTGTAGCAGAAGGCACCCGTAAAGACGCCCTTCTTTTCCAGCCTCTCTACCCCGCCAGGCCCTGCAGCGGCCTTTTCCTTTATTACTGTCTCCACGAAGGACCTGACTTCACCGAGTTTTTCCTCCGGAGTTATCTCTTCCACGAGGGGATGCTCTGGGGCAAGGCTCATGAAGGTGACGCCATAGAGGGTATCGGGCCTCGTGGTAAAGACCTCTATCGTCTTGTCCGCCGTACCGACTACGGGAAAACGTATCCGCGCTCCCTCGCTCCTGCCTATCCAGTTGCGTTGCATGACAAGGACGCGCTCTGGCCAGCCGCTGAGTTTTTTTGTTCCCTCGAGGAGTTCGTCTGCATAGGCCGTTATCCTGAAGAACCACTGGTCGAGGTGGCGTTTACCCACCTCTGAAGAACACCTCCAGCAGAGCCCCTCTTCCACCTGCTCATTGGCGAGCACAGTGGCGCACGAAGGGCACCAGTTCACGGACGAGCGCTTCCTGTAGGCAAGGCCCATTGAGAGGAGACGCAGGAAGATCCACTGGTTCCACCTGTAATAGTCTGCCTCGCAAGTAGCAACCTCCCGCGACCAGTCATACCCGAGGCCCATGCTCCGCAGTTGGCCCCTCATGTACTCGATATTCTCATGAGTCCACTTCGCCGGATGAACGGCGCGCTCGATTGCGGCATTTTCTGCCGGCAGGCCGAAGGAATCCCAGCCCATGGGGTGCAGGACGTTCATCCCCCTCATCCTCAAGTATCTTGCGAGAACATCGCCGATGGAATAATTCCGCACATGGCCCATGTGAATCTTTCCCGAGGGATAGGGGAACATCTCGAGGAGATAGAACTTTGGTTTGTCAGGATCTTTCGAGGCGGAAAAGGCATTGTTCTCCTCCCAGACCCTCTGCCAGCGTGCTTCTATTTTTTTGTGGTCATAACGCTCTTCCATCTGAGACTCCGATAAGAGAAAGAGTAGGGGGACAAATACACAAAAGACCTTCAGGGCCGGTACGGGCGCAGGGACACGAAAAAATCGTAATTATACTTTTTAACACACCAATACAAGGGCCTTCAACCAAATTAAG
>CAYOVP010000057.1:0-11819 GCA_964407495.1 uncultured Thermodesulfobacteriota bacterium | reverse complement strand
AGCGGCGGTCTCCAAAACCGCATGTTGGGGGTTCGAATCCCTCCTGGCCTGCCAGCAACCACCCCACCTCCGGCCCTTGTGCCACGAGGCGAGGTTTTTATATAAGTAGCCCCAGGGCATCACAACCATAGCGGTAAACCTCCTACAAAGGCGGTGTTCGGGACAAGATGGCAAGCATCGGCAAGGCAAAACAGTTTCTCTCCGAGGCAAGACAGGAACTCAAGAAAGTAACCTGGCCTTCGAAACAACAGACCATGAACTCCACCTGGGTGGTAATGGTCGTGACAGCGCTCCTGGCCGTCTTCATGGGCATAGTGGACATGGGGCTCGCAAGGCTTGTAGGCCTGATAATGAAGTAAAGCAACGAGGCAATGCTATGGCAAAAAAGTGGTACGTTGTACATACATACTCTGGGTACGAGAACAAGGTCAAGGCCGCACTCGAGGAGACCATCAAGGCAAAACACATGGAGCACCTCTTCGGAGATATACTCGTTCCCACCGAGAAGGTCGTTGATATGGTAAAGGGCGTGAAGAGGACATCCTCGCGCAAGTTCTTTCCCAGTTACATACTCATCAACATGGAGTATAACGCCGAGACCTGGCACCTCGTAAAGAGCATCTCCAAGGTGACTGGTTTTGTGGGGGGGAAAGACTCAGTGCCGCCGGCAGTGCCCGACGAAGAGGTGGAGAGGATAACGCGGCAGATAGAAGAGGGTACTGCAAGACCCAAGCCAAAGGTCCTCTTCGAGGAAGGCGAGTCCGTAAGAGTCATAGACGGGCCCTTCACCAACTTCAACGGCATAGTGGAGAACGTCAAGCCCAACAAGGGCAAACTCTCCGTCATGGTGAGCATCTTCGGCAGGCCCACCCCCGTTGAACTCGACTTCGGACAGGTGGAAAAGACCTGACTCATTGACTGCCTCACGGCGGATTACACTACAGGAGAGAGAGGTCCACAGAGACAATGGCAAAGAAGATAATAGGACAGATAAAACTGCAGATACCAGCCGGCAAGGCCAACCCCTCGCCCCCCGTAGGCCCGGCCCTCGGCCAGCACGGCGTCAATATAATGGACTTTTGCAAGGCCTTCAACGCAAAGACCCAGAACGACGCCGGTATGATCATTCCCGTGGTCATCACCGTGTACGCAGACAGGAGTTTTACCTTTATCACGAAGACCCCGCCCGCCGCGGTCCTCCTCCTCAAGGCCGCGGGGCTCGAGAAGGGCTCGAACGAGCCAAACAAGACAAAAGTGGGCAAGGTCACGAGAGAGCAGGTCGAGGAGATAGCCAAGATAAAGAGTCCGGACCTCACGGCTTCCTCGCTGGAAGCCGCTGTCTCCAATATAATAGGCACGGCAAAGAGCATGGGCATTACGGTGGAGGGCTGAGAATATCATGAAAAGAGCAAAGAAGTATCTTGCCGCCAAGGCGAAACTGGAAACAGAAAAGACCTATACACTGGACGAGGGCCTCGACCTCGTGCCAGAGACTGCTACGGCAAACTTTGACGAGACAGTAGATGTCTCCGGACGGCTCGGTGTGAACCCCAAGCACCCAGAGCAGATGGTGCGCGGCTCCGTAGTGCTGCCCAACGGCACGGGTAGAAAAGTCCGCGTCCTCGTCTTCGCCCGGGGCGAGAAAGAGGCCGAGGCCGCAGAGGCCGGCGCCGACTTCGTTGGCGGCGAGGACATGGTGGAAAAGGTCCGCTCCGGCTGGCTCGACTTCGACGCCACTGTGGCCACTCCCGATATGATGGGCTCTGTGGGTAAACTCGGAAAGATACTGGGGCCCCGCGGCCTCATGCCAAACCCCAAACTCGGCACAGTCACCTTTGACGTTGCCAAGGCAGTAAAGGACCTGAAGGCCGGAAAGGTGGAGTTCCGCGTGGACAAGGCCGGCAATATACACGTACCTATTGGAAAGGTCTCCTTTGGAAAAGACAAACTGAGGGAGAACCTCCTCACACTCATGGAGGCCGTGGTAAAGGCAAAACCATCGGCCAGCAAGGGCACATACCTCAGAAGCCTTTATCTCTCCACCACAATGGGGCCAGGTATAAAACTCGATACAAATGAGATGAGAACCCTCACGAGGTAAGAGGGTCTCTGACCCTGGCAAGACCTCGCGGGGCGGCAGTGGCCCAAGTGGTATGGCATATTGACGATGGGGGGAGAAAAAGACAGCCTTTTTCTCTTATCTTGCTGAAGAATACAGTAATAAAGACAAGGAGTTTTACGCCACCTGGGTCTCCTGCCTCAGGGCAGGAGGGCGGTGGAGTAGTTTTTTTTGATAAAAGTATCTGAATACGTGATCAGAGACAGCAGGGGCGGCGCCCTCCCTGGGCGTAGCATAAAAATCCTGCCGAGATCCGCTATGCATGGCATCACTACTGCTACGCACCATATGGGGCCGCGCCGTGTTGTCTCTGTCTGTAGGAAAGGGGTGAAAAAAGAACTTGCGTAGAACCGAGAAAGAAGCGTACGTACAGGACCTCAAGGACAAACTGGACCGCTCCAGCGCTGTCTTCATTACCGAGTACTCGGGTATAAAGGCAGTGGAGATGACCGGGTTCAGGCAGACTCTGCGAGACAATGAAACAGGGTTCAAGGTAATAAGAAACACGCTGGCCAGAAGGGCGCTCGAAGGCCGTAGCGAAGAGATGCTTACCGAGTTCCTCGACAGGCCCGTGGCCCTGGCCTTCAGTTTCGGCGATGCGGCCCAGTCTGCAAAGACACTCGTGGAGTTTGCAAAGGAACACAAGGAACTGAAACTCCTCGGCGCTGTTGTCTCCGGGCGTCTCGTCCAGGAAGACGAGATAAAGGCCCTGGCAACACTGCCTTCAAGGGATGTGCTCATCGCGAAGTTGCTCGGATGCCTCAACTCCCCCATCTCAGGGTTCGTTGGGGTCCTCAGCGGCGTACAGAGGAAGTTCCTCTATGCGCTCAGGGCAATAGCGGAATCTAAATCGGATTGAATAAAACAGACAACTTAAAATATTTTACGGGAGGACAACGAAATGGCCGGTATTACCAAGGAAGACGTAATCGCATTCATAGAGAACATGAGCGTCCTTGAACTCAGCGAACTGGTTAAGGAACTCGAGGAAAAATTTGGCGTCAGCGCTGCCGCGCCCGTGGCCGTGGCCGCCGCCGGCGCAGGGGCTGGCGGGGCCGCCCCTGCCGAGGCCGCCGAGAAGACGGAGTTCGACGTAATCCTCAAATCCTTTGGCTCGCAGAAGATAAAGGTCATCAAGGAGGTCCGCGCAGTAACGGGCCTGGGCCTGAAGGAGGCCAAGGACCTCGTCGAGGGAGCGCCCAAGGCAGTGAAGGAAGGCGCCACCAAGGAAGAGGCCGAGAAGATAAAGGAACAACTCGAGGCCGCGGGCGCAGAGGTGGAGATAAAATAAGCCCAACCCTGCTGGCCGGCCGGGCCGGCCATGTAAAGACGTGCACCACCCAATACCCTTGCAGTGAGGACCGCCTGCCCGCGGGCGCGCACCAGGGCAGGCCCTCTCCAGGGGGTCTTTTAATACAAGGAGTAGCATATAGTGGCCACCCATTATATCAGAAACGGCGAATACCTCAGGAAGGACTACTCGAGAATAGAGAAGGTTGTGCCCATGCCCAACCTCATCGAGGTCCAGAAGGAATCCTTCAGGCGTTTTCTCCAGGCAGGCGTGCCGGAAGGGGAGAAAGAACTCATAGGCCTGCAGGCCGTCTTTCATAGCGCCTTTCCCATCAAGGACTTCAGCGGAAACGCCTCTCTCGAGTTCGTGAGATATACCCTCCAGGAGCCGAAGTACACGGTAGAGGAGTGCCTCCAGAAGGGCATGACCTATGCCGCGCCCGTGAAGATACTCGTGGGCCTCACCATGTGGGACCATGACGAGGAGACAGGCGCACAGAGCGTCCGCGACATAAAGGAGCAGGAGGTCTACTTCGGCGAGATACCGCTCATGACAGAGACGGGCTCTTTCATCATCAATGGCACGGAGAGGGTCATTGTAAGCCAACTCCACCGCTCCCCGGGCGTATTCTTCGAGACCGCAAAGGACAAGACCACTGCAGGAAAGATTACCTACACGGCACGGGTCATCCCCTACCACGGCTCATGGCTGGACTTCGAGTTCGACCAGAAAGACCTCCTCTACGTACGCATAGACAAGCGCAGGAAGATGCCCGTAACCATACTCCTCAAGGCGCTCGGTTATTCAGTAGAAGAACTCCTCAATGATTTTTATCCCAGCGAGGACCTGACCATAGAGGGCAAGGAGATCTTTCGTACCTTCACCCCCGAGTATATTACCGGCCAGGTGGCGAGCCTCGATATCACCGACCCCTCTACCGGTGACGTAATAGTGAGGAAGGGAAGAAAGATCATGAAGTCCGCGGTGCGTAAGATGAAGGCCGCAGGACTTACACGAATACCTGTAGCCCTCGACGACGTCATTGGTCAGATAGTCGCACAGGACGTCGTTGACCCCTCAACAGGCGAGGTCCTCCTCGAGTGCAACCAGGCCATCTCACGCGAGGTCTTCGAGGAGATAACGGCCAGGGGCATTACGTCCATGAAGGTGCTCCTCATAGAGGCCGTGGGCCCCTTCTTCCGCCAGACCCTGCTTAGCGACAAGATCGGCTCTGAGGAGACGAAGATAGTGGCGGCCTACAGGAAAGACCACCCCGAGGACCCTGCAACAGCCATGACGCTCAATGCCAGGGTAGAGATTTACAAGCGCCTCAAACCAGGCGATATCCCCAACGTGGAGACAGCCAACGCCTTTATCGAGTCCCTCTTCTTCAACCCCTCGCGCTACAACCTCTCGCGCGTCGGAAGGCTCAAGATAAACCGCAAACTCGGCTTCGAGGACGTGCCCCTCGATGTGACTACCCTCAGGAAAGAAGACATCCACGCCACGGTACGCTACCTCGTGGGCCTGAAGAACGGCATCGGCCAGGTAGACGACATAGACCACCTCGGCAACCGCCGCATAAGGAGCGTGGGCGAACTCCTCGAGAACCAGTACAGGATAGGACTCCTTCGCATGGAGAGGGCGGTGAAGGAGCGCATGAGCCTCGGAGAACTCGAGACCCTCATGCCCCACGACCTCATCAACCCCAAGCCCGTCACTGCTGTCATAAAGGAATTCTTCGGCTCCAGCCAACTCTCCCAGTTCATGGACCAGACAAATCCCCTCTCCGAGATAACGCACAAGAGACGCCTCTCGGCCCTTGGCCCGGGAGGCCTCACGCGCGAGAGGGCGGGCTTCGAGGTCCGCGACGTCCATGCCACGCACTATGGCAGGATCTGCCCCATCGAGACACCCGAGGGGCCGAACATAGGGCTCATCGTCTCTCTCTCCACTTATGCCCGTGTAAATGACTTCGGCTTCATAGAGACGCCCTACCGCGTGGTGCGCGACGGTGTGGTCACAAAGGAGATACTCTATCTCTCGGCCCTCGATGAGGAAGACCACGTCATAGCACAGGCCAATGCGCCTGTGGACGATGCGGGAAGGTTCAGGAACGAGTTTGTATCCTCGCGCAGGGCCGGCGAGTTCGTCATGGCCAGGGCCGAGGAAGTGACCCTCATGGACGTCTCTCCGAGCCAACTCGTAAGCGTTGCCGCGGCCCTTGTGCCCTTTCTCGAGAACGACGACGCCAACCGCGCACTCATGGGATCCAACATGCAGCGCCAGGCCGTACCGCTCCTCTCCACAGAGGCGCCTTTCGTGGGCACTGGCATAGAAAGTATAGTTGCCAGGGACTCGGGGCTCACGGTCCTGGCGAGGAACCCCGGTGTTGTGGTGAACGTGGACGCAACACGCATCGTCGTTCGTAACGACGATGGCAACGTGGACCTCTACAGCCTCACCAAGTTCAGGCGTTCGAACCAGAACACCTGCTTCAACCAGAAGCCCATAGTCTTCAAGGGCGACCGCATCGTAAAGGGCCAGGTCCTTGCCGACGGACCCTCCATAGACAAGGGCGAACTGGCGCTCGGGCGAAACGTCCTCGTGGCCTTCATGCCCTGGGGAGGGTACAACTTCGAGGACGCCATACTCCTCAGCGAACGCCTCCTCAAGGAAGACGTCTTTACTTCTGTCCATATAGAAGAGTTCGAGATGGTGGCCCGGGAGATAAAACTCGGAAAGGAAGAGATAACGCGCGACATACCCAATGTTGGCGAGGAGGCCCTCAAGGACCTCGATGAGAGCGGCATAGTGCGCATCGGCGCCGAGGTGGGCCCCGGCGATATACTCGTTGGAAAGATTACACCAAAGGGCGAGACACAACTCTCGCCCGAGGAAAAACTCCTCCGCGCCATATTCGGCGAGAAGGCCGAGGACGTGAAGGACACTTCTCTGCGTGTCCCCCCTGGTGTAGAGGGGGTAGTCATCAACGCAAAGGTCTTTTCGAGAAAGGGTGTCGAGAAGGACGACAGGAGCAAGTCCATCGAGGACATGGAGACGAGCCGCCTCATAAAAGACCGCGATGACGAGATACTCATCGTCAAGGAGTCGACCTACAAGACCATACGCGGCCTACTGCTTGGCGCCAAGTCTCTATCTACTGTAAAGGATGACAAGGGCAAGACGGTCATCGCAAAAGGCGCCGTCATAACCGGCGAGGCCCTCGATGCACTCCCGGAAGAGCGCTGGCGCGAGATAATACCTGCCGACGAGAAGGTCAAGGAGTCTGTGGACAAGGCCTTTGAGCAGTTGGCAGAGCAGGTAGACCTCATAAAGGTGGTCTTCGAGGACAGGCTCGGTCGCCTCAAGATGGGCGACGAACTCCCGCCCGGGGTCATCAAGATGGTGAAGGTCTATATCGTAATGAAACGGAAGATCTCCGTTGGCGACAAGATGGCGGGCCGCCACGGCAACAAGGGCGTCATCTCGAGGATCCTTCCCGAGGAGGACATGCCCTACATGGAAGACGGCACTCCCGTGGACGTGGTCCTCAACCCCCTTGGTGTGCCCTCTCGAATGAACATAGGCCAGATACTGGAGACGCACCTTGGCTGGGCATCTCGCGAACTCGGCGCCGGCATTGCCAGGATGCTCCGCGAGAATACCGGCACCGAGGCCATACGCAGTAGGCTGAAAGAGATATACGGGAGGGAGTCTTTCTCTGATTTCCTCGACAGTTTATCCGAGGACGAGGTCATGGAGGTGGCGAAGAAGGTATCCACTGGCCTGAAGGTGGCGAGCCCGGTCTTCGACGGCGCCATGGAGAGCGGCGTAAAAGAGGCGCTTGCCCTTGCAGGGCTTCCAGGTAATGGAAAGACCAAACTCCGTGACGGCAGAACCGGCATACCCTTTGACCAGGATGTAACCGTGGGCATCATGTATATGCTCAAACTCCACCACCTCGTGGACGACAAGATCCACGCAAGGTCTACAGGGCCCTACTCACTCGTCACGCAACAGCCACTTGGCGGGAAGGCGCAGTTCGGAGGCCAGAGGCTCGGCGAGATGGAGGTCTGGGCAATGGAGGCCTATGGAGCGGCCTACAGCCTTCGCGAGTTCCTCACCGTGAAGTCCGACGACGTGCCCGGCAGGACCAAGATGTACGAGTCCATAGTGACGGGCAGGTACAACATGGAACCAACACTGCCAGAATCCTTCAACGTCCTTCTCAAGGAACTTCAGAGCCTTGTCATCGATGTGAGTCTGCTGAAGACCGGGCATGAGGAATGAGGACTGAAAGTAGTATCTTAGCCTTATGTAAAGACCCTTTTACGGGCCTTTCATAAAAGGAGGTAGCATTGGAGAGCCTTAAGGCACTTTTCAAGAAATCGGGTAAGCACTATGACTTTGACGCCATCAGTGTCTCCATAGCCTCGCCTGACCGTATCCGGGAGTGGTCTCATGGAGAGGTGAAGAAGCCGGAGACCATAAACTACAGGACCTTCAAGCCGGAGCGCGACGGGCTCTTCTGCGCAAAGATCTTCGGGCCTGTGAAGGACTTCGAGTGCAACTGCGGAAAGTACAAGCGCATGAAGCACCGGGGTACCACCTGCGAGAAATGCGGCGTGGAGGTCATCCCCTCCAATGTCCGGCGTGAACGCCTCGGCCATATCAACCTTGCCACTCCCGTGGCCCATATCTGGTTTCTGAGGAGCCTCCCATCGCGCATAGGCGCGCTCCTGGACGTGACCCTCAAGGACCTGGAGCGCGTCCTCTATTACGAGAAGTACGCTGTACTGGACCCAAGGGACACAGACCTGCACAAGGGCGAACTCCTCACAGAAGAGGGCTACTCCAAGGCCATAGAGACCTGGGGGCCCGATGCATTCGTGGCAGGCATGGGAGCCTCGGCCATACGCGAACTCCTGAAGGACCTGGACCTCGAGAAACTCTCCATGGAACTCCGCCTCGATATGGCCAAGACCTCTTCTGAGACCAAGAAGAAGAGGATTGCCAAGAGGCTCAAGGTGGTAGAGGCCTTCCTTCACTCAACGAACCGGCCCGAGTGGATGATACTGGAGGTCATACCCGTTCTTCCGCCTGATCTCAGGCCCCTTGTGCCCCTCGACGGCGGCAGGTTTGCCACGAGCGACCTCAATGACCTCTACAGGCGCGTCATAAACAGGAACAACCGCCTCAAGAGGCTCATGGAACTCAAGGCCCCTGATATCATAATCAGGAACGAGAAGCGCATGCTCCAGGAGGCCGTGGACGCCCTCTTTGACAACGGCAGGCGCGGCCGTACCATTACTGGCCAGAACAAGAGGCCCCTTAAGTCGTTGAGCGACATGATAAAGGGCAAGGGCGGAAGGTTCCGCCAGAACCTCCTCGGTAAGCGCGTGGACTACTCGGGCCGTTCCGTCGTGGTCGTGGGCCCGGACCTCCGCCTCCACCAGTGCGGCCTTCCCAAGAAGATGGCCCTCGAACTCTTCAAGCCCTTCATCTACCACAAACTCGAGGAAAAGGGCTACGCCACCACCATAAAGAGCGCCAAGAAGATGCTCGAAAAAGAACGCCCCGAGGTCTGGGACGTACTCGACGAGATCATCAAGGAACACCCAGTGCTCCTGAACCGAGCGCCAACGCTCCACAGGCTCGGGATACAGGCCTTCGAGCCCATACTCATAGAAGGCAAGGCCATCCAACTCCACCCCCTCGTCTGCACTGCCTTCAACGCCGACTTCGACGGAGACCAGATGGCAGTTCATGTGCCCCTCTCCATAGAGGCGCAGACAGAGGCGCGCGTCCTAATGATGAGCACCAACAACATACTCTCCCCGGCAAATGGAAAGCCCATAATAGTGCCCACCCAGGACATAGTCCTGGGCCTCTATTATCTTACGAGGGAGAGGCCTGGGGTCATGGGAGAACAAAAGGCCTACTCTTCCTTCGACGAGGTGCGCGCCGCCTATGACGCAGGATACCTTCACCTGCAGGCCAGCATCAAGGTGAAGCACGATGGCAGGATGATCGAGACCACCACAGGACGGGTGCTCCTCAGCGAGATAGTCCCCCGTGTCATCTCCTTTGATGATATCAACAAGGTCATGGACAAGAAAAGCCTCGCCGAACTCATAGACACCTGCTACAGGCGGAGCGGCTACAAAGACACAGTCCTCCTTGCCGACAGGCTCAAGGACCTGGGCTATCGCTATGCCACCAAGGCCGGAATCTCCATCTGCATAGATGACATGAAGATCCCGGCAAGGAAGGAAGTACTCCTCGAGAAGGCCACTGCCGAGGTCCAGGAGATACAGAACCAGTACAACGAGGGCCTCATCACCGATGGTGAGCGCTACAACAAGGTCATAGACATCTGGGCCCAGGCCACAGAAGACATTGCAGACGAGATGCTCAAGAATCTCGGGACCGACGAGTCCGAGGAGCCGGGCGCAGAGGGGCAGAAGCACCCGAGTTTCAACCCCATCTACATAATGGCAGACTCCGGCGCCAGGGGCTCGGCCCAGCAGATACGCCAACTCGCCGGCATGAGGGGACTCATGGCCAAGCCATCGGGCGAGATCATCGAGACGCCCATTACGGCCAACTTCCGTGAAGGGCTGAACGTGCTCCAGTACTTCATCTCCACGCACGGCGCCAGAAAGGGCCTTGCCGATACTGCCCTCAAGACGGCCAACTCGGGCTATCTCACGCGCCGCCTCGTCGACGTCGCCCAGGACGCCATCATCATGGAGGAGGACTGCGGCACCCTCGACGGCATATACATCAGTTCACTCGTGGAGGGCGGCGAGGTCATCGAGAAGACGGGCGAGCGTGTCCTTGGCCGCGTGGCACTCGAGGACGTGGTGGACCCCTTTACCGGTAACGTCATTGTCCGTGCCAACGAGAAGATAGACGAGGCCAAGGTGGAGATGATAGAGGAGGCGGGGATCGAGAAGGTCAAGATAAGGAGCGTCCTTACCTGCCGCTCCACGCGGGGCATCTGCTCCATGTGCTATGGCCGCGACCTCGCACGGGGCCGCCTCGTGGAACTCGGCGAGGCCGTTGGCGTCATTGCCGCACAGTCCATCGGCGAGCCAGGCACCCAGCTCACCATGAGGACCTTCCACATAGGCGGTACGGCAAGCAGGAGGGCCGAGCAGACCACCCTCGAGGCCCGTCATAACGGAACCGTTAAACTATACAACACCAATGTTGCCGTCAATTCTTCCGGCGAACACATAGTCATGAGCCGGAACGGTGAGATAGCCATACTCGACGAGCAGGGCCGCGAGCGAGAAAAAGACCACGTCATCTACGGGGCAAAGCTCCTCGTAAAGGACGGAGACGAGATAAAGAGCGGCACGGTCCTTGCCGAGTGGAGCCCCTATACCATACCCATTATCACCGAGTGCGCAGGCACGGTGAAGTTTGGTGATGTGGAGGAGGGCAAGACCATGCGTGAGCAGGTCGATGAGGTCACAGGCCTGTCCAGCAAGGTCATCGTTCCTTATAAAGAAGGCGATATGCGCCCGCGTGTCTCCATAAAAGACGAGACAGGAAAGACAGCAAAACTCAGTACCACGGGCGCAGAGGCGAGATATCTCCTCCCAGTCGGTGCCATCATAATGGTTAACGTGGGCGATACTCTCAAGGCAGGCGACCTCATTGCCAAGATCCCGCGCGAGACCACGAAGACAAAGGACATCACAGGGGGTCTGCCCCGTGTGGCCGAACTCTTCGAGGCCCGTAAACCAAAAGAATGCTCCGTCATAAGCGAGGTGGACGGTGTGGTCTCCTTTGGCAAGGATACAAAGGGCAAGCGCAAGGTCATCATCACCTCGGAGACAGGCGACGTGAAGGAGTACTTCATCCCCAAGGGCAAGCATATCAATGTGCGCGAAGGCGACTTCGTCACTGCCGGCGAGCCCCTCATGGACGGGTCCATCAACCCCCACGACATCCTCAAGGTCCTCGGCGTCAAGGAGCTGGCCAAGTACCTCGTCGACGAGGTGCAGGAGGTCTACCGCCTCCAGGGCGTCAAGATAAACGACAAGCATATCGAGGTCATCGTCAGGCAGATGCTCCGCAAGGTGAAGATAAAGGACCACGGCGACACCCGTCTCCTCGTGGGCGACGAGGTGGAGCGCTACGTCTTCGAGGAAGAGAACGACCGCGTCCTCGCCGAGGGCAAGACCCCGGCCGTGGCCGAGCCCCTCATGCAGGGCATCACCAAGGCCGCTCTCTCTACTGAGAGCTTCATCTCGGCTGCGTCCTTCCAGGAGACGACCAAGGTCCTTACGGGCGCCATAGTCGAGGGCAAGGTAGATTATCTCCGCGGCCTCAAGGAAAACGTCATCATGGGCCGCCTCATACCCGCTGGCTCGGGCTTCAGCAAGTATATGA
>CAYOVP010000056.1:0-11936 GCA_964407495.1 uncultured Thermodesulfobacteriota bacterium | reverse complement strand
CGTAATTGTTTGGGTTTTTGTTTTAACTCAAATGGTTACGGCTTTTTTTGTTTAGTACTACCGCGCACCCTCATCACGGCGTCCCCGGCAGGTCGGCACTTAACGCCCTCACCCATCTCCCCCCTCTTTAACCCTTCGCATCCTGGCACTTTTGTTATACAATTACCCCCAGGCGAGCCCCAAGAGATAGAGAGACCGGCCCCCCAGACGGAGAGGAGATGAGAAGAGGCACATGCATCTACCCCAGTGGTTTTTCTCCAACCTGCACGAGATAGTCGGCTATGTCATGGCCCTTGTCCTCATGCCGAGGATACTCCTGGAGCGCCGTCACCCCGGCGCCACCGTGGCCTGGCTCCTTGCCATAGGGCTCATGCCCTATGTGGGTGTGCCTCTCTACTTTCTCATAGGCGGGCGCACCATACAGAGGGTGAGCCGTGAGATGCACTGGAGCATGACCGACGGCGTGGCAAGGACTACCTTCGAGGAAGAGAAGGCTCTGGCACCCCACTGCCGCAAGATCGCCCGCCTTCTGAGGCGTGCAGGCACCTTTCCCCTTACCTCGGACAACAGCATAAGGCTCATAGACAACGGTGTCGAGGCCTACGCCAGCCTCATACACATGCTGAGAAGTGCCCGCAAATCAATAGAGATAGCCACCTTCATCCTCGGGCGCGACGCAGTTGGCCGGGCCATAGTAAAGGTTCTCGAGGAAAAGGCCCGCGAGGGCGTGGAGGTTCGCCTCCTTCTCGACGCACTTGGGTCGCTCCGAACGCGCGGACGCTTTGTCCAGCCAATTCGCGACGCCGGCGGGCACGTGGGCGTCTTTCTCCCGCTTCTGCCCATACGCCGCAAGTGGTCGGCAAACCTCCGTAATCACAGGAAGATAATCATCGTCGACCGCGAGGAAGGGATCGTAGGAGGGATGAACCTCACGAGAGAGTACATGGGCCCGGGGCACTGGGAGAGAAGGTGGAAGGATGTTTCCATGGAGATAAAGGGCCCGGCAGTGAAAGACCTTTTCAGGGTCTTTGCCCAGGACTGGCACTACTCCACAGGCGAGGCCATAGAGTTTGGCCCCCTGCCTCCTCCGCCAGCCCAGAAACCTGGCCCCGCCATGGTGCAGGTAGTCGGCGACGGGCCGGACATCAACGCCCGTCCTCTCTACTCAGGGGTGCTCGCGGCCATAGGCCAGGCAAAGAAGACCATCTGGGTCGTTACACCCTACTTCATCCCAGACGAGCCGCTCTCTGCGGCCCTGACGCTTGCGGCGCGCATGGGCAACGACGTACGCATCATCATGCCCCAACACTCGAACCACCCGCTCATAGACCTGGCGAGCCGCTCTCTCTTCCCTGAACTGATGGAGGCCGGCGTGCGCTTTTATCTATACAGGCCGCGCATGCTCCATGCCAAACTCATAGCCATAGACGGCCACCTCGCCGTGGTAGGGAGCGCGAACATGGACATAAGGAGTTTCAACCTCAACTTCGAGATAGCCACCTTCCTCTACAGCGCCGAGGACGTAAAGAAGGTCATCGCGGTCATGAAGTCTGTGATGGGCGAATCGAGAAAACTCACACACGAGGAACTCGCCAGAAAGGGCGGGGCCAGGAGGTTCGTGGAAGACATCTGCCGGGTCTTCTCGCCGCTCCTGTAGGGGGGCCATGGAGGTCAATCTTCAGGGGCTATGGTCTCTTTCTCTATCCCTTCAAAGATCTTGTCTATCTCGCTTTGCAGTTCTATTGTCCCTGCAAGGGCGGCGCCCACGTTGCAGTAGTGTTTTATCTCCTCAAGGGATAGCGCCCTGCCCCTTCTGTCCTTGAGCCATTTTTCCATGACGCGGTAGCCGCCAATGTGGTAGTCCCAGACCTCCGGCGCCACGCCCTCGAAGTACTGGGCCTCGTTTATATGGATACGGCCTGCGGCCTCGTCATACCTTTTATCAGAAGGCATCAAGTTTTTCCAGCCGTAAAGATGGCCCTGACCGGGGGATTTCAGAAGTGATAGTCATTGGCAGGCAGTCTTTTGGCGTGCGACTCTATTCGATGGGTTTCGCTTCGCTCTACCCATCCTACAGGTCTGCCCTATTTTACCGCCTCTCTGGGCTCAATTCAAAAAGATTCAGTAAAGGGCCACAAAGATTGTTGACCGCTCCACCTGATGAGTGAAGCGGTCAACGAGTAACAACAAGAGCCTCTGACGATGCCCCCTGTCCTACCCTATGGCCGCGAGCGCGGCGTTGAAGGTGGAACTTGGACGCATGGCCGCGTTGGCCTTCTCGTCGTCGGGCAGGTAGTAACCGCCTATGTCCACGGGCGAGCCCTGCGCAGAGTTGAGTTCCTCGATTATCTTGGCCTCCTTCTCCTCGAGGGTCTTGGCGAGTCTTGAGAACCTCTCCCTGAGCTCTGCGTCCTCGTCCTGCGCGGCAAGGGCCTGGGCCCAGTACAGGGCAAGGTAGAAGTGGCTCCCGCGGTTATCCAGTTCGCCAACCTTTCTGGACGGAGACCTGTCGTTGTCGAGGAACTTGCAGTTGGCCTCGTTGAGGGTCTTTGCAAAGACCTTTGCCTTGGCGTTGCCCGTAAAGGAGGCGAAGTGGTCGAGGGACTCGGCAAAGGCGAGAAACTCGCCGAGGGAATCCCACCGCAGGTGCCCCTCCTCAACGAACTGCTTGACGTGCTTGGGGGCAGAGCCGCCGGCGCCGGTCTCGAAGAGCCCGCCGCCGTTCATTAGCGGGACAATGGAGAGCATCTTGGCGCTGGTATTGAGTTCCAGTATTGGGAAGAGGTCCGTGTTGTAGTCACGTAGTATGTTGCCTGTGACGGATATGGTGTCCTTTCCCTCGCGCATCCTCTGAACAGTAAACCTCGCGGCCTCGGCAACATCCATTATGCGGATATCGAGGCCCTCTGTGTCGTGATCCTTGAGGTATCTCTTTACCTTGGCGAGGATCTGGGCGTCATGGGGCCTTGTCTCGTCGAGCCAGAAGACAGCCGTCATGCCTGAGACGCGGGCCCTCTTTACGGCGAGTTTCACCCAGTCCTGTACGGGAAGATCCTTTACTGTGCAGGCGCGCCAGATATCGCCTTCTTCCACTTCCTGCTCGTGTATTACCTTGCCTTCGGCATCCACGACGCGCATGGTGCCGTCTGCGGCGGCCTCGAAGGTCTTGTCATGAGAGCCGTACTCCTCGGCCTTCTGGGCCATGAGCCCCACGTTCGGCACTGTGCCCATTGTTGCCGGGTCGAATGCGCCATGCTCCTTGCAGTTCTTTATGGTCTCGTCATAGAGCGGTGCGTAGGTATGGTCCGGGATGACGGCCTTGGTATCGTGTTGCTTGCCGTCAGGGCCCCACATCTTGCCGCCGTCGCGTATCATTGGCGGCATGGAGGCGTCTATGATGACGTCGCTTGGCACATGGAGGTTGGTGATACCCTTGTCCGAGTCCACCATGGCAAGGTCGGGCCGTTTTGAGTACACAGCCTGTATATCGGCCTCTATCTCGGCCCTCTTTTCCTCGGGCAGGTTCTGCATCTTTGCATAGAGGTCGCCGAGGCCGTTATTGAAGTCCACGCCAAGTTCTTTTATGGTCTCGGCGTGTTTCTCGATTACGTCCTTGAAAAAGACCCGTACGGCGTGGCCGAAAATCCTGGGGTCCGAGACCTTCATCATAGTGGCCTTGAGGTGGAGGGAGAAGAGCACGCCCAGGTCTTTTGCCTCTTCTATCTGCTCCTCGAAGAACTTGCAGAGCGCTTTCTTGCTCATGAAGGTTGCGTCTATGACCTCTCCCTCGAGGAGCGGGAGGCTCTCCTTCAGGACAGTGACGTTGCCGGACTTGTCTACAAACTCTATCCTCGCGTCTGTGTCGTACTCCATTGTGGTGGACTCCTCGTTGGAGCGGAAGTCGCCGGCGGTCATGGACGCCACATGGGTCTTGGAGTCCGGGCTCCAGGCCCCCATCCTGTGGGGGTGCTTCCTGGCGTACTGCTTTACGGCCTCTGCGGCGCGGCGGTCAGAGTTACCCTCGCGGAGCACGGGGTTCACGGCGCTTCCAAGGCATTTTGCGTACCTGGCCTTTATCTCCCTTTCCTCGTCAGTGGAGGGGTCCTCGGGGTAGTCGGGGAGTTTGTACCCCTTGTCCTGGAGTTCCTTGATGGCGGCCTTGAGTTGGGGCACAGAGGCGCTGATGTTGGGGAGTTTTATGATATTGGCCTCTGGCCTTTTCACGAGTTCGCCGAGGCGTCCAAGGCCGTCGGGTACGCGCTGTTCTTCGGTGAGGTAGTCGGGAAAGGTGGCGCAGATACGGCCTGCAAGAGAGATATCCTCGAGTTCCACCTCCACGCCCGTACCCTTTGTAAAGGCCTGTATGATGGGAAGTAGCGAGCGTGTGGCCAGGGCCGGCGCCTCGTCTGTCTTTGTCCAGATTATCTTATTAGACATGTAAACCTCCAGTGCATATTTTTTTGATATCAAAGAAATGTCTCTAATATTCCCTGTCCTTCTCGTCCCCCTCGATACCCGGCCAGAGGCCTGCCACCAGAGCCAGCCCCCAGCCACAAAGCCCCCTGGAGACAGGAAAGGCCAACACCTCATCATCCACTAAAATACAAGATGCCGATGTTGGCCTGCATTGACCGCCGTCTACCCGGCCCAGTCGAAAAAGAGAGAAATCCGCTTAATGATGGTCCGTGCCTCGGGGTGCAGGTCGCATCCCCGTGTTCTGCAAATCAGATACCTATTCTTTTAAAGGTGTTATTTTGTATCAGGGTTTTGTTGCCGTGTCAAGGGAATTAATCAGGCGATGGACCAGGCTCATATGAAGCCATAGAATATTTTGTCAAAGAGTATGTGGGGCATGAGGAAGGCAAGGCCTTCTGCCACATCCCTCCACGTCAGAGGAGCGACTTCGGCATCTTCTGGAGGAGTCCAGGGCCTTGATACAGCCTTTGTGTCAAGGGCCTTCTGGAGTTTACGGAGGGCCTTGATGGGCGGGTATGGGGCCGCGGGAGTTACCCTGGAGGTGCGTAGGGCCGACCTCTTTTTCGCGAATTTTCCGAGTTCTCCCCTGTTGAGCCAGAGACCGGAGCACTCAGGACACCTCCGTATGCAGGCATCAGGCGGCAGGGCCGGGTCGTGGAAGTCAATGAGCCCCACCTCGCAGAGCGGACACATGCCAGTACCCTTTTTTACGAGGTTTGGGGCATTGAGTGCTTGTATGTCCAGGGATTCGAGCCTTCCTGCCTCAGATGGGTCGAGGAAGTAGAGTTCCCACCTGTCGAACCAGACGCCACCGCAGGTGGGGCACTGGTCGAGGAGGAGGACCCTCCCGTAAGTGGCATGTGCGTAAACCTCTCTCAGCATTCCGCCACAGGATGGGCATATCTTTTTCTTTTTTTCTTCCATCTATGGGTGAGGCGGGCAGAGACAGGTTGCTGTCAGAGGGGGTCAGGCCCTCGCGAGCCTTGGCGCGGGATTCACGTTTTCGCCTCTCGCCTCGCCTCTCTCGCCTATGTAGGCCATCTTCCTGAGCCTCTCTATCCTCTTCTCGATTGGGGGGTGAGTGGAAAGGAGATCAGCGATGCGGCCTTCTTTTTCGTTGAGGGCCCGGCCAAGAGGGTTGATGATAAAAAGGTGTGCAGTGCCCCGTGTTGCCGCCCCCAGGGGGGTATCGGCGCGGGATATCTTCTCGAGGGCCTGGGCCAGGGCCCCTGGGTTTCGCGTAAACTCTGCGGACGAGGCGTCGGCCATGTATTCGCGGCTCCTCGAGACGGCCATTGCGATTAAACGCGATACAAGGGGAGAGATGATGACAAAGAGGGCTATGATAATAATGAGGAGCGCCCCAAGCCCCTTGCCGCGGCGCCTTCCCTTCATTCCCCCGTACCTCCATGTGCGAATTGCCCAGTCCGAGAGTATGGCCACTGTGCCAAGGAGTACGGAGACTACTGTCATTGTAAGTATGTCGAGGTTTCGGATATGGCCCATCTCGTGGGCGACGACGGCCTGAAGTTCCTCGCGGTTCAGTGTTTCAAGGAGCCCCTCTGTTACCACTATCGCGGCGTGCCTTGGCCCGCGCCCGGTGGCGAAGGCGTTGGGCGAAGGGTCGTCCATTACATAGATCCTGGGCATGGGTAGTCCGGAGGCAAGGGCCATCTCTACGACGATGTTGTGGAGTTGCCTGTGCCTGGCGTTCTTGTACGAGAGATGCTTTGCACCAAGGGACCTCATTACAATGGCGCTACCGTGGTAATAGGCCAGTGCCCCGTTGATTGTGGCAAAAGACAGGGCAAGGAACGTTGCAAGCGGGAAGCCAAATGCCTCGAAGGAGCCAAAGGTGTAAAGATCCACGGCAAGGCCGAGAAGGGCGAGGATGACGAAAAAGCCCGCCATAAGGAGGGCCGTGACCCGTCTGTTTCTCCTCTCTTGAGAGTAGAAGTCGTTCATGGTATTTCCGGTATTCTTTACCTACGCCTGAGAGACGACGCAGAAGGCGGGGACACTACGCTCAGTTGAGGCTCAGGTCAACCCTTGGCACTGCCTTTACTTCGGCACTATCGACCTGGAAGTAATCACCCTTTCTGAACCCGAAGGCCCCGGCGATTATGTTCGAGGGGAAGACATCCTGGCGCGTGTTGAACCGGGTCACTATGTCGTTATAGAACTGGCGCGCAAAACCTATGCGGTTCTCCGTTGTTGTCAGTTCTTCCTGGAGTTTGAGAACATTCATATTGCTCTTGAGATCAGGGTAGTTTTCCACGACTGCAAAGAGCCTCCCAAGGGCCGCACTCAGCATGTTCTCGGCAACGCCCTGCTCAGAGGGCCCCTTGGCGCCAAGGGCCCTGGCCCGCGCCTCCATGACCCTCTCGAGGGTCTCGCGCTCAAACTCCATCGCACCCCTTACGGTACTTACGAGGTTGGGTATGAGGTCGTGACGGCGCTTCAGTTGCACGTCTATCTGTTTCCAGGCGTTATCCACCTGGTTTCTCAGCCTTACAAGACCGTTATAGGTAACAATGGCCCAGAGAACCGCAAGGGCCCCTATGGCAAGCGTAATCTCAACAAAAAGGTGGAAACTCATTGGAAGGCCTTTCTTCTGATGTAATTTCCTGTCGGCTCGACCCCGTCGCTACGCAAGGGATCAAAAGGAGAGGTGGAAGGTATCTCTGAACAACTGATAGGAACGAGGCCCACGGGGAAGCGGGCGCATCTTTATTCTCAGGTTACACAAATCTGCCTTCTACTTATGTGACTTTTGTTTCATTCCGCCCTGCCAAGGCACCGGATCCCCCCAAAAAACCTTGCGGCAGTGTCGCCCGCGCCCCTTTGTGCAATATAAAGAAGTGTCCCATGCCTCCTGACCCAACTACCCTGTGGCCAGCGTTTGAGTCTTCTTAGGTACATACAGATACTTGGCAGAAGACTGGCCCGCCCTTGCGTTTAGACAAAAGCAAGGCTACACTATATTCATACGCAAAAAGCCCTTTCGCGCCACCACCCGGGCTCATAATACCGGTTAGACACGTGACAAGGTATCGTATCGACAAGTAGGATCCAAAACTTAAGGAGGAACCCATGGTAGGGAGAGGCCTCTTCCTCGGATTTTTTACTGCGCTTTTTCTCTTTGTCGCTGGTGTGCATGCCACAGAGCCCATCCCTTCTGTGCCGCCCATCCCAGCGGACAACTCCATGACGCCGGTCAAGATCGAACTTGGCAAGATGCTCTTCTTCGACCCCAGGCTCTCATCGAGCGGCGTAATAAGTTGCGCCACGTGCCACAACCCATCCTTTGCCTTTACGGACAGGGTCTCGCGGGCCCTTGGCCACAACCACCAGGTGGGCCCGCGCAATACGCCAACTGTCCTCAACTCGGCCTTTCTCGGGAGCCAGTTCTGGGACGGCCGCGCCGCCACCCTGGAGGAACAGGCCCTGGGCCCCATACAGGCCTCTGTGGAGATGAACGAGCGCCTCGACAACGTGGTAAAACGCCTCAAATCCATACCCCGCTACCGTGCCCTCTTTTCCGAGGCCTTTGGCGCAACGCCAGAACCCATAACCCCAGCCAATATCGCCAAGGCCATCGCCGCATTCGAGCGTACGCTCATAACACTGAACTCTCCCTTCGACCGCTTCCTCGCAGGTGACAAGGACGCCATATCCGCACGCGCCAAGCGCGGCTGGGAACTCTTCCAGAAGAAGGGTTGCATTGCCTGCCACAACGGCCCCATATTCACGAACAGCAGTTTTCAACGCATCCAGGTGCCAGGCTCCACAGACCTTGGCCGGTACCTTGTGACGAAAAAAGAAGAAGACAAGTACAGGTTCAGGGTGCAGACGCTCCGTAACGTTGCCCTCACCTACCCCTACTTCAACAACGGCTCGGTCTGGAAACTCCGCGATGCCGTTAAGATTATGAGCAGAAAGATGCTCGGTAGCGAGACCGGAGACAGGGACGCAGACGATATAGTGGAGTTTCTAAAGACCCTGACGGGCGAGATGCCAAAGTTCGAGTACCCCATCCTGCCCTAAGGGAAAAGAAAGGTTTGTATTTTCCTTCAACTTTCTTTCGAAAGAAAGTTGACAAAGAAAGCGATACCGGCCCACGCTCTGTGCGGGCCGGGAAAACAAAGGCGCCATGAAGAGACGGTGACTTGGCATAAATACTGGTTTTCTTTGCCCCACTTTCTTTTTTCCAAAAGAAAGTGGAAAAATCTTTTGTCTTTGTGGGCGAAGCCCACCCAACCCCACCTTCTTCTCTCTTTCTTCTCGTCTCTTTATCAAGTCTTCCCAGCGGCCCGCGGGGCCGCTGGAATCAATTTTCTTTGTTTTACTTTCTTTTTGGGATTCGTCCATTAATTCGGACCATGTTATCATGGTTCGACTATGGTAAATAAAGCCCAAAAGTGCTATTCAGGTTGTCAAAAAAGAATACCCATAAAATCGCCACGTAGAAAGGGGCGTATAGTATGCCCTAACTGTGGCCACAGAGCTCATTACAAACTCTCCGATGGCCGCAGGAAGTGTAAGAAGTGCCGTAAGAAGTTTACGGCCAGGCCCAGGAACAGACGGCTTGCTCCGAGTACTATCCGGGAGATAGCAAGACTTTTCTGGCTCATGGTTCCCGCGGCCCGTGTAGCAAGGGACCTGGGGCTTAATCGTAAGACCGTGCTCAGGTATTATACCCTTATCCGTGAAGGCATCGCCAGGGACAGGGAAAGAGAGCTCGGAAAACTCGCCGGAGAGATCGAGGTGGACGAGGCCTACTTCGGGGGTGTAAGAAAGGGCGAGCGTGGCCGTGGAGCAAGCGGAAAGATCCCTGTTTTCGGGCTTCTGAAGCGACAGGGTGAGGTCAGGGTGGTCTTTCCTCGACGTCTTGATAAAGTTACCCTTTATGGGGCAATCAAGGCCCACGTAAGACCCCAGTCCTGGGTCTATAGCGACAGTTACAAGGTCTATGACCGCCTTGCTCTCGAAGGTTTTAAGCATGCTCGTATAAACCATCAAAAGTCCTTTGCTCATAAAAAGGTGCATATAAACGGCATAGAGAACTTCTGGGGATTTGCAAAACGGCGACTCAAATTGTACCATGGTGGCTTCAAGAAAAACTTCCCACTCTTCATTAGGGAAATGGAATTCAGATTCAACCACCCGTCTCGGTATTATCATTGGCAAAAGAAAACGGACATGGATTTTTCTGTATTCATTCAACGGCAAACTGAGCCTCTCCCCATTGTCAAGACAGAAAAAGGGGTTGTATTTGGTGTAGAGGAGCCTGCCCTGGTTTAGTTGCCGGAGTTTCCTTAAGCCTCCGTTCCTTGTAATAGACCTCCTTAGGGGTCTGGTAGCCGAGGGACTCATGGAGCCTCTCGGTATTATAAAAGTGGAAGTACCTGGCAAGGGACTGTCTGGCCTCGGCCACGGTCTCATAGCTCTTCATGTAGACCTCCTCGTACTTGACCGTCCTCCAGAGCCTCTCAACGAAGATATGATCAAAGGCCCGGCCCCTGCCGTCCATACTGATGGCAACGCCGAGGCCTTCGAGAAGCCCCGTAAACTCAAGACTCGTAAACTGACTCCCCTGGTCTGAGTTGAAGACCTCGGGACCCCCAAGCCCAAGGGCTCTCTCAAGAGCCCTGACGCAGAACTCCTTGTCCAGCGTCGTCGAGATCTCCCAACTGAGCACGTATCGGCTGTGCCAGTCCATTATGGCCACAAGGTATATAAAGCCCTGCCGGAGCCTTACATACGTGATGTCGGTGCTCCATACCTGGTCCGGTCGGTCTACTACGACGTCCCTTAGCAGATAGGGATACTTCTTGTGGTCCTTCGATGGCTTGCTCGTCGACGGCTTCGGATATACAGCGCTAAGCCCCATAAGCCTCATAAGACGTCTCACCCTCTTAGGGTTGACCTTGTATCCCTGACGCCTCAGCCATGCCGTCATCTTCGGAACCCCGTAAAAGGGGGTCCTGGTATACTGCTCATCCAGAAGCCTCATGAGAACCCCGTTGAGCCTGTCCGTTGGCCTTGGCTTATAGTAATATGCCCCTCTGGAAAGCCCCAGAAGCTCGCATTGGCGGTAAACCGGTACCTTCCGATGGCCTGGCTCAATGAGGGCCTTCTTCTTAACCAAGAAGTTGAGATTTTTTTTTAAGCCAGTCCAGCTCCACCTTGAGCTGACCTATCTGCCTGTAAAGCTCGTCCGTCTCAGCCTGGACCTCCTTGCCTTCCCTCTTCCGCCTGTCCGAAAAGATCGAGGGAAGATCCTTGAGCAGCCGCTTCTTCCACTGGCCTATCTGGTTGGGGTGAACTCCGTACTCGCTCGCTATCTGAGCCATGGTCTTCTCACCCTTGATAGCCTCAAGAGCAACCCTGGCCTTGAACGTAGCATCATGCTTCTTCTTCATCTCGCCTGCCTCCTTTACTGATTTTAGCAGGCTACCATACAACAAATACCTCTGTCTAAATTTTGGGGAGTATTATAAACGTCCCATGATATCCTTCGGAGAATACCCGCTAATGTCTCTTGAGGAAGCCCGAAAGAAAGCTGCCGAATATAGAATAATGGTACAGAAAGGTCTTGATCCTGCCTTCGAAATAAAAAAGAAGAGAGAAGATTATTTAAAAGCTCCGACATTCGCACAAGCCTTTACGGAATACTATCACAATATACTTGAAAAAACTCCTTCTGGCAAGGAAAGAAAACGACTTATTGAGAAAGATTGTAGAGAATGGAAACAAAGGAAAGTGTCATTAATTACCAGAAGATCTCATTTGACAGTGTTCATATGGTAGGATTTTCATACATTTTGTCTTAAAAAAATGCAACCATTTAGTAAAAAGGAAATAAAACATTGACAATGAGGCCAAGGCAGTCTAATATGTGTGCCACAGTAACTCCAATATACAGCATTGGCTTCCAGCGCACCATAGATTCTTTGATTTTTTAGACTCAAGGCACGTATCTTTTGTTTTTAATTAACGAAACTATTAAGAAATGGCGCACACTTATACCCCTCTGATAAGCATATCACCTAAAATTAAACAGATTCTTGTTGTGGTTGAAATGTTGGCTAAGACCTCGACTACCGTGCTTATTTTTGGCGAAAGTGGTACAGGCAAAGAACTAATTGCACGGGCAATACACAAGACAGGCAATGATTATGCAAAACCTTTCGTTTCAATAAACTGCGGCGCTATACCAACAGAATTATTCGAAAGCGAACTTTTTGGCCATGAGAAAGGCGCTTTTACTGGAGCCTATGGTAAAAAGATAGGCAAATTGGAAGTTGCCTGCGGCGGAACCATCTTTCTAGATGAAATTTCATGTATGCCACTTAATTTGCAAATCAAATTGCTTCGTTTCTTAGAAGAAAGAACCATATATCGTCTTGGAAGCAATCGTAACAAAAAAATAAATGTAAGAGTCATTGCGGCAACAA
>CAYOVP010000055.1:0-11958 GCA_964407495.1 uncultured Thermodesulfobacteriota bacterium | reverse complement strand
AAGACGCCCTTCTATCCGCGAAGCCCCTATGCCGTGGCAAAACTCTTTGCCCACTGGATAACCGTAAATTACAGGGAGTCTTACGATATCTTCGCCTGCTCGGGCATACTCTTCAACCACGAATCACCGCTGCGCGGCCCGGAGTTCGTCACAAGAAAGATAACACGCGCCGCGGCACGCATAAAAAAGGGACTTCAAGACGAACTCCGACTCGGAAACCTCGACTCCAAACGCGACTGGGGCTATGCCGCCGAGTACGTGGAGGCCATGTGGCGCATGCTCCAGGCACCCAGGGCCGGGGACTACGTGGTGGCAACGGGCGAGACCCACAGCGTTCGCGAGTTCGTGGAGGCCGCCTTCGGACACCTCGACATGGAGATAGAGTGGAGGGGCGAGGGGGTGAAGGAAGAAGGCGTGGACAGGACCACGGGCAAGGTCGTAGTCAGGGTAGACCCGGAGTTCTTCAGACCAGCGGAAGTGGACCTCCTCATAGGAGACAGCCACAAGGCAGAGAACGAACTGGGCTGGAAACCTGAGACGAGATTCGAGGACCTCGTGGCCCTCATGGTAGACCACGACCTCGAGGTGGTTGAGCACGGCGAGGTGCCTGGGGTTTAGAAAAACCCCTGGGGTTTAGAAAAAAACATTCCACTTTCTTTTAGGAAAAAGAAAGTGGAGCAAAGAAAACCAGTACCAGCGGCCAGAGGCCGCTGGAAGGAACATATAAGGCAATCTAAGTGAGAATCGGCATCAACGCTCTCTACCTCATACCAGGCCACGTCGGTGGCACAGAGACGTACCTAAGAAACCTCGTAAGGGCCCTTGCAGAGATAGACGGGAAAAACGAGTATCTTGTCTTCATCAACAAGGAATCAAGGGGTATCTTTGAGCGCCTCGCGCCGAATATCCGCGTCGTGCTCTGCAGATTCAGGGCCACGCGTCGGCCCCTTCGTATCCTCTACGAACAGACCATACTCCCCCTGAGAATGAGGCTAAGGGGGCTCGACGCAATACTGAATGCCGGCATGACGGCACCTTTCTTTACGTCCGCGCGCTCTGTCCTTGCGCTCCACGACCTGCAACACGAGAACCAGCCCGAAAACTTCCCGCGGGTCCAGCGTTTTTTCCTCCAGACCATCATCAGGAAGAGCGCACGCAGTGCAGACCATATCATCACCCTCTCGCAGAAGGCCCGCGCCGATATCATCAGCACCTACGGTATCCCGGCTGAACGCGTAAGCGTGGTGTACCTTGCGGCAGATACAAAAACCTTTCACCGGTACCCCGTCGAAAAAACAGAGGAGATAAGGGAAAAATACTCCCTGCCACCAAGGTTCATCGTCTACCTCGCCTCGAGCCTTCCACACAAGAACTACAGGAGACTTCTACCTGCCTTCAGAGAGGTCCTCAAGACAGACCCTGGCGTGAGGCTCGTCCTGACAGGGGCCAGGGACTACGGCGAGGCAGAGATAAAGGCCCGCATAAGAGAACTGGGGCTCGAAAAAGACGTAGTCATGTTGGGCTGGCTCCCCTTCGAGGATATCCCGCTCTTGTACTCAGCAAGCACGATGCTCGTCTTCCCGTCTCTCCACGAGGGGTTCGGCCTGCCCATCATAGAGGCCATGGCCTGCGGAGTGCCTGTTGTATGCTCGGACATAGAGCCCATGCGCGAGGTGGCAGGCGGGGCCGCTCTGCTCGTTGACCCCATGAGCGAGGAGGCCATTGCAGGGGGAATGATCAAGGCACTTGCAGATGCGGACCTCAGGCGCAGACTTATACAAAAGGGGCTGAAGAGGGCACAGGACTTCACCTGGGAGAAGACGGCCAAAAAGACCCTCGCCATCCTGTACGGAGACTCCTTCAAGGCCTCGTGAGAGGAGGCAGGCAGGGCCAGGGAAAAAAGATATGAGAAACCCGCCAAGGATAAGCATAATAACGCCCTCGTACAACCAGGGGCACTTTATCGAGCGCACCATCAGGAGCGTACTCGACCAGAACTACCCGGACCTTGAGTACATAGTCGTGGACGGCGCCTCGACGGATGAGACTCTGGAGATACTAAAGAAGTACGAAGACAGGCTCAGGTGGGTATCCGAGCCGGACAAGGGCCAGTCAGACGCCATAAACAAGGGCATCAGGATCTGCACCGGCGATATCATCGCCTATCTGAACTCAGACGACCTCTACGAGGCAGGAACGCTCAAGAAGGTAGCCGATTTTTTCGTCGATCACCCGCAGACCATGTGGGTGACGGGCAGGTGCCGCATAATCGACGAGCACGAGAGGGTTTTCAGGAGTTTTATCGCGAAATACAAAAACTTTTTGCTCGAAAGATACAATTATAATATACTCTTGATAACAAACTTCATCTGCCAGCCGGCAACCTTCCTGAGGCGCGAACTTATAGAAGAGATCGGGCCTTTTGACATAAATGAACACCGCGTAATGGACTACGAGTACTGGCTACGGGCAGGCAGAAGGCACAGGCCCGGCATAATAAACGAGGACCTGGCCTCTTTCAGGGTATACAGGGAGTCCAAGACATCGAGTTCCTTTCCAAAGACCTTTGCCGAGGAACTGAGGGTCTCTAAGAAATACTCGAGTTCGCTCCTCATTGACGCCCTTCACTATATCAACTACCTTGCCATCTGCGCGGCATACAGCGTCCTCGACGCAGGGCTTGGCAGGAAAAAAGACCGCTGAGAGGAAGATGATGGAGGGCATGGGCAACGAGGCAAGAAGAAAAGAGGACCCCATGAGTAAGAAAGACGGAGAGAAGACCATAGGAGGACTCTACGCAGTCATACTCGCCGGGGGGATTGGGAGCCGTTTCTGGCCTCTCAGCCGCGCCACCACGCCAAAGCAACTCCTGAGCGTCGTAGGCGACGAGAGCCTCCTTGAGACCACCATAAAGCGCCTCTGGCCCCTTGTACCCACGGATAGGGTCTTTGTCGTCACCAACGAGGAACAGGCCGAACTCATACGCCTGCACCTCTCCTACGACGGCAAAAAGTCCCTCTCTCCAGGCTACATAGTAGAGCCCCTGGGCCGTAATACGGCCCCTGCCATAGGCCTTGCCGCCCTCCGCCTCCTGGAGATCGACGACGAGGCCGTAATGGCCGTTCTCCCGGCAGACCATATCATAGGCGAGGGCGCCAGGTTCAGGGCCCTCCTCTCCAAGGCCGCAGGGCTTGCGGCCAAGGGGTATCTCGTCACCTTCGGCATAAAACCCACCTCACCAGAGACAGGCTATGGGTACATAAAGAGCGGTGAGCCTCTTTCTGACGACGGGTGTGGTGCGCGGCAGGTCGAAAGATTCGTGGAAAAACCAGATACAAGCCGTGCCAAGGCCTACCTTGCAGAGGGCGGATACTACTGGAACGCCGGTATCTTCATCTGGAAGGCGGCCCGGATACTCGAGGAGATAAAGACCCTCGTGCCTGCCCTGTATGAAAGACTCATGGAGATAAGGGATGGCGCCGACATTACATCCGCCTATAACGCAATGGAGTCCATCTCCGTCGATAACGCCATACTCGAGAAGGCCGGCGGCGTGGTGGTCATTCCTGCGGATTTTTCATGGTCTGACATGGGCAGTTGGAACTCCTTTGCAGATATTCTCGGGCCCGACGAGAAGGGCAATGTCATAAGGGGCCGTGTCGTGGATCTGGGGAGCACAGACTCCATAATCCTTGGTTGCGACCGCGTGGTGGCGGCCATAGGTCTCAGGGAGATGATCCTCATCGACACGCCCGACGCTACTCTCGTCTGCCCAAAGGACAGGGCCCAGGAGGTAAAGGCCGTGGTAGAGGCCCTGAAGGAACGGGGCTACACAGAGCATGCCGTTCACAGGACAACGAGACGGCCCTGGGGCTCATACACCGTGCTCGAGGCCGGGCCCGGGTACAAGATAAAGAAGATAGTCGTAAAGCCTGGAGAGAGGCTGAGCCTGCAGTACCACAGGAAGAGAAGCGAGCACTGGGTGGTAATAAGTGGCAGTGCCGAGGTGCTCCGGGGGGACGAGGTGCTCTCTGTCTCTGTAAACGAGTCCATAGACATCCCAACAGGCGTAAGGCACAGGCTGGGAAACCCCGGCACCGTGCCGCTTGAGATAATCGAGATACAGAGCGGGGCCTACCTCGAAGAAGACGACATCGTGCGCCTGGACGATGACTTTGAACGCAAGGTGATCTCAGCGGGTCTGGAATCCGAGTAAGGGACATGGCATTGGAGAGCCTTGAAGCGCAGGAGGGCCGATGCAGGGCCAGTGCCGCGGCAAAGCGCTGAACAAGAGGGCCGCCATCTCAACAGGCCTTGACTGCGAGTCTGTAGACCGCTTCAGGGCGCTCCTTGAGAACAGGCCTCTCCTCGAACGCCTCTTCACCGCTGGTGAACTGGCGTACTGCCTCTCATCGCGCGACCCCGCTCCACTACTCGCAGGGCGTTTCGCGGCCAAGGAGGCCTGCATGAAGGCCCTCGGCACAGGGCTTGCCTCTGGGCTCAGGTGGCATGACATGGAGATAGGCCGGGGTCCTGGCGGGAGGGGCCTCACCATGGACCTCTCGGGCAAGGCCCTTGCCCTCGCAGGGCCTGTAAGAAGAGTACACCTGGATATCTCTACAGGGGCCGGCCTTGCCGTGGCACTTGTGGCCATAGGTTAGTAGGGGGGTGGTCTGCAGAGCCCGCCCCAGACCTTTCTTGCGGGGCGAGCGGGGGCAACTAAAGAGGAGGGATGCCTGCCCCATTCTGGTTTTCTTTGCTCCACTTTCTTTTTCCTAAAAGAAAGTGGAAGGTCTTTTTTACGGGAAGGCGACATGAATAACGAACGCGAGCAATGGGGCTCGAGGATAGGTCTCATTCTTGCCATGGCAGGTAATGCCATTGGTCTCGGGAATTTCCTGCGCTTTCCCGTGCAGGCCTCGCAGAACGGAGGCGGGGCCTTCATGATCCCCTACTTCATATCCTTCATCGTACTTGGCATACCCCTCATGTGGGTGGAGTGGGGCATCGGGCGGTACGGCGGCACCATTGGGCACGGCACCTCGCCCGGCATATTCGATGCCATCTGGAAGAACCGTCTGGCAAAGTACATAGGCATCCTGGGGATATTCCTGCCCCTTGTTATCCTCATATATTACGTCTACATATGCTCCTGGACGCTCTCGTTCAGCCTTGCCTCGCTCCTCGATCTATACCCCTCTGCCGACTCGCTGGGGGCCGGGACCTCGGCCTCTGAGATCCTGAAACCTTACCAGGGCTATCTCTCGGCCTACATAGGCTCCGGGGGTACAGGGCTTTTTCTCAGCCCTCCGCCTGCGACACTCGTCTTCTTTGTCATCACCCTCGGCATAAGTCTCTGGGTGCTTGCAAAGGGCATATCAGGGGGCATCGAGAAACTCAGCAAGTTCGCCGTGCCGCTCCTCTTCATAATGGCGGCCATACTCTTTATCCGCATAGTAACGTTACCGCCCTCCACGGTTACAGGGGCCACGGTGGCACAGGGTTTTGCCTTTCTGTGGGAGCCTGATTTCAGTGGCCTTCTGAACGCGCGTGTCTGGCTCGCCGCTGCGGGCCAGGTCTTTTTCACCCTCTCCCTGGGCCTTGGCGCCATACTCACCTTTGCCAGTTATGTCAAGAAGAACGAGGACATAGCCCTTGACGGCCTTGCCACGGCCAGCCTCAACGAGTTTGCCGAGGTAGTCTTCGGCTCCACAATAGCCATAGTCACGGCAGTGGTCTTCTTTGGCACAGACGGGGCACGCGAGGTGGCTGGCAACGGGGCCTTTGGCCTTGGTTTCATCAGCATGCCAGCCATCTTCACACACATGCCCATGGGCCGGTTCTTCGGCTTTCTCTGGTTCCTCCTCCTCTTCTTTGCAGGGCTCACATCCATCGTTGCCCTCTCGCAACCGGTCATCGCCTTTCTCGAGGACGAGTTCGGCTGGGTGCGAAAGAAGTCGGTCTTCGCCCTCGGTGTCTTCTTCGTCATAACCACGCCCATGGCCATATTCCTCCGCGGAAGCCTCGACGAGATGGACTTCTGGGTGGCTACATTCGCCCTCGTGATTCTCGCCCTCTTCGAGATGATAATATTTTTCTGGATACTCGGGGCCGAGCGTGCCTGGGAAGAGATTACACGCGGCGCCCATATCCGCGTACCGCGCCTCTTCTTCTACCTCATGAAGTACGTTACCCCTGCCTTTCTCCTCGTAATACTCATAGCCTGGACCTGGCAGCAACTGCCGGGTGTGCTCGCAAAGGGGGGCGCCGGGATCTGGTTTACGCGCTTGTTCCTCGCCGTCCTCCTCGTCCTCCACCTTGTACTGGTACACATAGCCTGGAAAAGGAGGGAGCGATGAGCACAAAGGGTTGGATCTTCCTCATATGCTCCTGGGGCCTTGTATCGGGCCTCGTCGTCTTCTGCTTCTACAAACTCTTCAAGAAGAGATAGGGCCGGGGGAAGGAGACTGGAGGGCAGGGCCCACTGGCACAAAAAAAATAGTAAAGAGAAGGGAAAGAGGTTCTCGGAATCTGCGCCTTAGCCCTTGCCGCCTCTCTCATGCCCCTTGGCCCTGGTCCCTGTCGAGCCGCCTCGGTATGGGCAGGTACTCTACAGATGGCATCCTCTTTACGGGCTGGGGAAAGAGGCTCATGAGTTGGAATATCTCCTCGGGCATATCTGTACTCACATTGAGGCCAAGTTCACGGGCCGTCTCCACGGTAATGGGGTAGTCATGGGTCCAGGTGCCCGTAGAGAGGAGTTCCGCGAGGCGCTCGGCCTGTTCCGGCTCGAGGCTCCGCTCGAGTAATTCCTTGACACCCTCCTTCAGTTGCTTTACGGCCTTTCCCGCCACATCGGCAAGTATCAGTGTCTGGTCGTCTATCCTCTCGGGCGGCTTGGTGGCAAGGACCTTGAGGAGCGAGGCCGCGGGGTACTGCCCCAGTTGCGGGTCTACAGGGCCAAGGACGGCATGGGGGGCCATGACTATCTCGTCGGCGGCAAGGGCTATGAGCGTTCCACCGGACATGGCGTAGTGGGGGACGAAGACCGTTACCTTGCCCTTTCTATTCTTGATGGCATGGGCTATCTGGAGCGAGGCGAGGACGAGTCCGCCGGGCGTGTGGAGTATGAGGTCAAGGGGCATCTCCGGGTCCGTAAGTTCGCAGGCGCGGAGTATCTCCTCGGCGTCGTTCACGTCTATGTACTTCATGACAGGAAAACCAAGGAGGTTCATGGTCTCCTGCCTGTGCACGAGCAGGACCACGCGCGACCTCCTCTTCTTCTCTATCCTCGATATCAGTTTGAGACGCGAGTTGACGAGCAGTTGCTGTTTTATGACCGGCTGAAGCGCCATTATTATGAAGACCAGCCAGATGAGTTCGCCTATTCCCATGAGACCTCCCTTTGTATGTTCATCTTCTTATTCCCCTCATCCAGGCCCCGTCCATACCGTACTCATCGCGTTCCATGGGCCTCGGGCCCTTTGAAGGGGGGAGGACGAAGAACCTGTGCAGGAGTGCCCCTGCGCCAAAGCCCCCGATATGGGCCCACCAGGCAACACCACCCACACCTGCCGTGGCAGTAAGGGCGCTTCCGAATACCTGGAACATGAACCAGGCAAAGAGGTACAAAAGGGCCGGAACCTCGAAAAAGAGGGGCCAGAAAAAGACCGGCACCATGACTATCAATGTTGATCTCGGAAAGAGGAGGAAGTAGGCACCAAGCACTCCGGAGATGGCTCCTGATGCCCCTACAGTGGGAATGCTGGAGCCAGGGCTCAGGACGATGTGCGCAAGGCCGGCGATGATTCCCGTAAGTAAATAAAAGACGAGAAACCGAACCCCGCCCATGCGGTCTTCCACGTTATCGCCGAAGATCCAGAGCATCCACATGTTGCCAACGAGGTGACCCCACCCCCCATGAAGAAACATACTCGTGACGAGGGGATAGAGGCTCAGGGTGTGGAGCGTGGCCACGGGAACGATGCCAAAGGTCTGGACCAGGCCCTGGAGTTCTGCCTGGGGGAGGGTCAGCTCATAGAGAAAGACAGCGGAGTTGAGGAAGATGAGGAGCCAGGTGACAACAGGTGCGCTCCTTGCAGGTATGGTATCTCTTATGGGTATCATCTGCGCACACCTCGCTACCTTGCTACACCTTACGGCTCACACCCCTGGTCTCTCCAGGATACCCGGGCCCGGAGTACCCTCCTGCCCCTTAAACTCTCCCCAAAAGGCCCTCCTACTTATAATAGGCCAAAGGAGGGGTTTGTCAACATGCCGGGAGGGCGGGGGGGGGGGCGAAGGGAATCTTGCATGACGAAAACTATTGCCTCGTGGTGCATAGAATACGCCAAAAAGGGGGGTTCCTTTGCTCCACTTCATTGTCCCTAAGGAACGTCTGTTCAATTCAGGCTTTCCAGCGGCGCAGGGACGCGCCGCCATTTCTGAGAACTGTAAGTTGGTGAAACTGTGAGGGTCCCTAAAAGAGAGTGGAAGGCTTTGTTTCGTCTCTTCCCACGGCCTTACCTTGACAGAGCGGGCGGGCGGGCCTAAATTTACAGAGAGGGGTGCGGCCCAGGCGCACCCTGCCAGAGGCCATAAAGGCCTGGCCCACAGACATCAAGGAGAAGTGATGAGACTGGACAAATTTACCATAAAATCGCAGGAAGCCCTTGCCGTGGCCGAGGAACTGGCAAGGAGTCGTTCCAACCAGGAGATAACACCAGAGCACCTCCTTCTAGCCCTCATAGGGCAGGAGGGCGGGGTAGTGGGGCCTCTTCTCGAACGTATCGGTGTAGACAGGGGGCTCATAACCAACCGCCTCGAAGAGGCCCTGAAAGCCCTGCCCCAGGTGAGCGGCGCAGGACCTGACGTCTACCTCTCCACTGCCACCAAGGAGGTCCTCGAAAAATCCCTCAAGACAGCCACGGAGATGAAGGACGCCTTTGTCTCCACAGAACACCTCCTTCTTGCCGTGCTCGACACGCCTGCCTCCAGGGCCTCTACCATACTCAAGGAACTCGGTGTAAACCGGGATGCAGTCCTTAAGGCCCTCTCGTCCATACGGGGCTCACAGTCCGTGCAGGACCAGGCCCCTGAGGAAAAGTACCAGGCCATGATGAAGTACACGCGCGACCTCGTGGAACTCGCCCGGGCCGAGAAACTCGACCCTGTCATAGGCCGCGACGAGGAGATACGCCGCGTCATCCAGGTTCTTTCGAGGCGGCGTAAGAACAACCCCGTCCTCATAGGCGAGGCAGGCGTGGGAAAGACGGCCATAGTGGAGGGCCTTGCCCAGAGGATAGTTGCCGGCGACGTACCCGAGACGCTCCGCGACAAGAAACTCCTTGCCCTGGACCTCGGTGCCCTCATCGCCGGGGCCAAGTACCGCGGTGAGTTCGAGGACAGGCTTAAGGCACTACTCAAGGAGATAGCCGCGGCAGGGGGCTCTGTAATTCTCTTCATAGATGAACTCCACACCCTTGTTGGCGCCGGCGCCGCCGAGGGGGCCATGGACGCCTCGAACATGCTGAAACCAGCCCTTGCGCGCGGTGAACTCCACTGCGTCGGCGCCACAACCCTTGACGAGTACAGAAAATACATCGAAAAAGACGCGGCACTGGAGCGCAGGTTCCAGCCGGTCCTGGTGGAAGAGCCCTCGGAAGAAGACTCCGTTGCCATCCTCCGGGGACTCAAGGGGCGCTACGAGGTGCACCACGGCATAAGGATCTCCGACTCAGCCATAGTCGCCGCCGTGACGCTCTCCAGACGATACATAACAGACAGGCACCTGCCGGACAAGGCCATAGACCTCATTGACGAGGCGGCGAGCAAACTCCGCATAGAGATAGACAGCATGCCCACGGACATAGACCGCATAGAGAGGCGCATCATTCAACTCGAGATAGAGAAACAGGCCCTCTCAAAGGAAAAGGACAGGGCCTCTCTGGAGAGACTGGAACGCCTCGACAAGGAACTTGCCGAACTGAAAGAGGAGTCTACGGAACTCAAGGCCAGGTGGAAGGCCGAGAAGGAACTCATATCCACCATACAGGACAGGAAAAAGAAGATAGAAGAGGTGAAGTCGCAGGCCGCAACCGCCGAGCGCCAGGGCGACCTTGCCCGGGCCGCGGAACTCAAGTACGGACGCCTCACAGCCCTCGAGAAAGAACTGGAGGAAGCAAAGAAGAAACTCGCCGAGGCAGGATACGGCCCCCGTATGCTGAAGGAAGAGGTCACGGCAGAGGACATCGCTCGCGTTGTCTCCACCTGGACGGGCATACCCGTGGAGCGCATGCTCGAGGCAGAGAAGACCAAACTCCTGCACATGGAAGACGCCCTCAGAAAACGCGTAGTTGGCCAAGACAGCGCACTCGGCGCCGTTGCCCGGGCCGTAAGAAGGGCACGCGCAGGCCTCCAGGACCCGAACCGCCCCATAGGCTCCTTCATCTTCCTCGGCCCAACGGGAGTTGGAAAGACCGAGACCGCAAGGGCGCTCGCCGAGTTTCTCTTTGACGACGAGAAGGCCATGGTGCGCCTGGATATGAGCGAGTTCATGGAGCAACACTCTGTCGCACGCCTCATCGGGGCGCCTCCCGGTTATGTGGGCTACGAAGAAGGAGGCTACCTCACAGAGGCCGTCCGCAGAAGACCCTACACTGTCATCCTCTTCGATGAGATAGAGAAGGCCCACCCCAGGGTATTCAACATCCTCCTCCAGATACTCGACGATGGACGCCTCACCGACGGCCACGGACGCACCGTTGACTTCAGGAACACGGTCATAATCATGACGAGCAATATCGGGAGCGAATACATTACAGCAGCCGAGGACTTCGAGGAGATGAAAAAACAGGTAAACGAGGCCCTTCGCCGCTCCTTCAAGCCCGAGTTCCTGAACCGCATAGACGAGATAATCACCTATCACCCCCTCTCACGCGAGGTGATGAAGAAGATAGTGGACATACAGATAGGCCGCCTCGGCGCCATGCTCAAAGAGAAAAACCTCTCGCTCCGCCTCACGGACTCTGCACGCGAGTACCTCGCCAGCGCAGGGTTCGACCCAGTGTACGGCGCACGTTCACTCAAGCGCCTCATACAGAACGAGGTCTTCGACCCCCTGGCAGAAAAAATCCTCGAGGGCCAGATGGCCGAGGGCGACACAGTCTGCGTGGAATACCGCGACGGCGCCATGGTCTTCACCATGGAGCAGGCCGCAGACCAGGAAAAACCTCCCTTGACAACTGCCTGATTCTTGTATAAATTTACTAAATTACGTCCCACGGGGGCAGGGGGACGAGGAAGGAGACCTGGGTCTCTACTGGCGGACATGCAAGAGGGCCAGCCAAGACCGCAGAGCCACTCTCAAGAGTGGTCGAGATACCAGAAGGCGGGGCCTGGCTGTGTAAGACTCCAGGGCCACATGCTTCATAACATCAATCTTCAGGGGAGGCCGGATGGCGCCATCAGGTTGGGACCCGTACAAGGATATCCTCTTTTTACAGGAGCGTCTGAGCCGCGTCTTTGACGAGGCCCTCATGCAGTACAGGGGAGGGGCGGGCCTTGGTTGCGCCGGAACATTCCCCCCTGTCGATATCTTCGAGACAGGCAGTGCAATTGTCCTGAGGGCTGAACTGCCCGGCTTCGAGATCGACGATATCTCGATAGAGGTCAAGGACAATATCATCACCCTCAGCGGAGAGCGCAGACCAAGGGCCAACCTCCCCAATGAGAACTACCACAGGATGGAACGCTTTTACGGCTCCTTTGAGCGCGTCTTCTGCCTGCCATACCCTGTACAGCGCGAAGACGTGCGGGCCACCATGAAAAACGGTGTCCTGGAGATAACTGTCACGCGGGACAGGCACCACAAAAAACAGGGCATAAAGATCCCTGTGGAATAAAGCCCAGGGGGGCAAGGGGGGCAAGAGTGGCAAGGGGGGCAAGAGGGGCAAGAAG
>CAYOVP010000054.1:0-12392 GCA_964407495.1 uncultured Thermodesulfobacteriota bacterium | reverse complement strand
CCCTTTACCCGCTGCTCCCTTTACCCGCTGCCCCCCTTTGCGCCCCCGGCCCCCTTACCCCGCTGGCCTGGTCGTCCTCTGGGCCCATCATATCATCCTTTGCGGCGCAGAGGGCCTTCAGCACCGCCCCCGCCGAGGTACTCGAAGATTTCCACCCTCCTGTTGTAAGGGTCGGCGACATAGATATTATCGGCCCTGTCGATGTACACTCCGCCTGGCATCCAGAACATTCCGGGGCCTGCGCCGAGTTTTCCGAAGTTCAGGAGGAAGGCCCCTTTTCTGGAAAATATCTGTACTGTATCGAAGATGGCGTCTGCTATGTAGATATTACCCTCAGAGTCCACAGCAACGCCCTTTGGTCTTCCGAAGTCGCCTGTGCCATCGCCGTGTTCGCCGAAACTCGTCTCATAACGTCCGTTCATGTCAAAGATCTGGAGCCTGTAGTTCATGGAGTCTGTAACATAGACGTCACCAGAGGCGTCTACGAAGACATCGGTTGGGTAGTTGAACTCTCCGGGGTTGGAGCCAAGTCCGCCGAAGGTCTTTATGAGTTTTCCGTCGAGGCCGAATATTCTTACCTTGTGTCCGCCTGTATCCACAACATAGAGGCGCTTTCGTCTCCTGTCAAGGGCTATGCCCGTTGGGCGGGTCCCTCCGTCAAGGGTAAGTTTGAGCCGTCCTTTTGGGGTGAAGACATAGACCTTGCCTGCCATGGAGTCTGTGACGTAGATATTGTCGTCATTGTCGGCGGCAACGCCTATGGGCGAGACGAGTTTGACCTTGCCTGCACGCCTGATATAGGAGTACTTCTTCTTTTTACGGTCATATATATGGACTCTCTTAAGCGCGGTATCTGCTACAAGGATCCTCCCAGAGGGGTCCACGGTGATGCCGTAGGGCTTGACCATAGTTCTTTTGTCTGCGCCCACCAAGACGTCGACAAATTTCTTGAAGAGGCCCTTTTTTATGCCTATGTCTTCGGGTCTGGCCAGGGAGAGGTCAAAGGCTATGCGTGCCGGAGCGGGTGGAGAGGGCCAGATGAGGGGTTTGTGCTTGAAGTCCTTAGACTGCTGGGCGGTCATGTCCGGTGAACCGCACCCTGCGCCCAGGATTGCCACGGCGAGGACCAGGGCCAGAAGACCAAGCCTGGGGAACGATATGCCAAGCCAGCCTCTGAGCCCCTGCCCGGGGCAAGGCTTCGAATAGTTTTGAGCGTCTGGAAAGGACTTTGCGCACATCGTCTTATTCCCCGACTTATTCCCAGACCCGGGGGGGCCTATTTTCTATGACAATACTGACACGTATCGAGGCCTTCGCTCCTAAGGCGAACTTCCTGGTCTGCCCCCCAATCGGGCCTGCCATAGAGCAGTCCTCTTTCGTGGGGGTTATGGCAGGTGGCGCAGAATATCTTGTTAGTCGCCGGGTCCAGGGGTATGAGTACAGGGACTTCTTTTTTCTCGAGCCTCATGTTCAGGTAGAGCCTCCGCGGAAGTTCCGTAAGGTGGCTTGGGGCCACGAAACCGCTCATCTGAGGGCCTATGCCCTCTGCTCCGGGGTGTTTTCTCACATAGTGGCAGATATAGCAGTTCTTGTTTATGTCGTCCTTGAAACGCAGGGCCCAGTTTACAGGTGACTTGAGGTTCTGCAAGTCAGGCATCTTTGTGTGGCATACAAAGCATCTCGACCAGAGTATCTCACCCTCGTCGTTTATCTGCTCATGGGGGTTGATGATAGACTTTCTGGCCTCATCCCTGCTGTACGATGGTTTGGGGGGAGCCTTCTTCTCTGCGGCCCAGAGAGTGCCGGCAAATAAGAGAAGAGCAATGACCAGTAGACCTCTCGAAACTGCCGATAGAGTTGCTTTCGAATGCATGAGATAACCCGAGTATTGTCTGTGGACCGGGCCCAGTGTCTCCAGCCCGTTGTATATCCCTTTTACACGACAAAGATTAAACCACGATTAGAACTTCCTATTTCCCAAATGCATAGAGGTAGCCATCCTTGGAGCCTATGAAGAGCATGCCATCGGAGAGAGCGGGTGATGAATGTATGCCCGCCCCGGTTGTATAACTCCAGGCAACCTCGCCGAGGATGATATCTATTGCATAGAGGCGCCCATCCTCGCAACCCACGAATATGAACCCTCCAGAGGTGACCACGGGCGTGGAGTTTATGGGCGCGGGGAGTTTGTAATCTGCAAGCATCCTGGCGCGCTCCATGCCGTAGGCCTTGAGGTGACCGTCCTTGAAGGCAATGTAGATCTTTTTTCCCGCCACAACGGGAGAGGAATACGAGAGGGCTGGGCCCGTGTTCTTTCTGAGGAAGATCTTTCCGGTCTTGGCGTCAAAACCAACGATCTTCCTCCTGCCGAGCGAGACATAGACCTTTCCTTCCTTTATGACAGGGCTGGAGTATATCGCGGAGTTGGAGACATAACCCCAGTTTCTTCCGCCGCTCTCGCCCGACTGGGAGTACACGAGGCCGTTCTTGCCGGCGAAGATGACATCCCCCTTGTAATACACAGGCGAGGCATATATGCCGCTGTACCTGTCATAGGCGAGCAACTTCATGCGCCATTCCCTCTCGCCTGTTACTGCGTTCAGGGCGTAGAAATGCAGGTCAGGTGCAGATGAGCCAAAGAAGACGCGGCCATCGGCAACGACTGGAGAGGTGAGTATTGGGCCTTCGGTTGCAAACTTCCAGACCAGTTTGCCGTCCGAGGCATCGAGACAGTAGAAATTGCCGTCCTTGGACCCGAAGTAGACCTTGCCATTGGCTATGGCCGGTGTGGAGAGGATCTCTGCGCCAGTGGCAAAGGACCAGATCTTGTCTCCTGTCTTCTCATCGAGGGCATAGAGGTTCTTGTCATAGGAGGCAATAAAGACCTTGCCGCCCGAGACTACTGGTGAGGAGTACAGGGGGCCTCCTGTCTTGAACCTCCAGAGTACCCTCAGGGGAGGCCTCGGCGCCCTTGCCGCAAAGGAAGAGTGGTACCTGTCCTTCATGAACATGGGCCACTCGGCCCGAGCCGCCAGCGGAAAGATGGCCAGGATGGAAAGAACGAGAAGGAGGAAGACCGGAAACTTAAAAAAAAGAGGAGAACTGGAACTGGTTCGCGTTGTCTGTCTCATACAATATCACACCCTGAGTTTTGAGATCTCTTTTAAGGCAGTATTGCTGATGGAGATAATCTCCTCGAGCCTTGTCCTGAGCTCGTCTCTCTCAAAGGTGGCGCCAGGGGGTTCTGTCACGAGGTTCAACTCGTCCATCTCTGACTTCAGCCTCGTTGCCGCGGTCTTTGCCACGGAGAACCTTGCCCTCAAGTACATGACTGCGTTGTTGAATGCGCCTCGCAACCCTTCAAGCCCTGGGCCGCACTCTTGTACCCCTGCGCCGAGGTCGCCGCCAGCAATGTCTTTCATTGCCTTCAGATAAGGCCTGAGCCCGGCCTCGAGCCGCCGAGCAAGAACATAGGCAAGTAAAACCCCTCCAATGGCTATGACCAGTGCGCTCGCCACCGAGAGTTTCCAGACAGCAGGCCAGATTATATCCAAGGTGGAGTTTGCCTGCAAGTGAATTTTATAGAGCCTCTCCCCGAGCCTCCTCTCAATAAGATAGTAGGCCGCAAATATATTCAAGGAGAGACCCAGGGCAGTAATTACGGCAAGGCCTGCAACAAAGCGGCCCTGAAGCCCTGTACTGACGAAAAATCGCCTCCTTCTCAGCAAGGGGTATCGTCCCATCTTCTGCCTCCAAAAGATATCATAAAGTCAGATCCTTTGCAATACCGCCGCCGATCTCCTACTTCACGTGACAGGCAAGGCAGAGATTGCTCCCGTAGTTGTTCATTACCAGTTTCGCATGCCCCCCGGCGTAAGGGCTGTGACATGTGCCACACCCGACACGCCCGCCATAGAGTTTTATCTGCGGCGGCAACTCACGTAGCGGCCTGTAGGCACCGTGGTACCTGCGCCTGGCCTCGGCATAGGAGACGCCTATGGGGTGCGTAAGACCCGTTGTGTTGCTATGGGTACTGCGGAAGATATCTACATTGGCCACTGTTGTCTCGCCCCCCAGGGCCGCGTCATGACAACTCATGCACTTTATGCTCAACTCGTCAAGACGCACCACCCCCCTGCCCCGACCATAGGCCACCCGTACCACGCCCCCCATATGAGCGCCCACCCCTGATATGGAGTGCATGTCTTCATCGAGGCCGCTGTGACAGAGGACGCAGAACCCCTGGCCGCTCAGCCTCGTCCTCATGTGAGAGACCCCGAAACCCTGCTTATGGGTCTCATGACAGGTAACGCAGGTAACCATGCCCCGCCAGTCGAGGGGGAGGAACCCTGGCACACTGCCTGCAGGCCTCACATCGACGGGGTGGGAGAGCCCGTCCTCCTGCTCATGACAGGTAGTGCAGAGTACAGTTATGTCTCTTCGGAGCGTTGTCCGGCCATCCCCAGCAGAGGGCCTCTTGAGATGACAGGCAAGACACCTTCCCTTGAAGTCGTGGTAACTCCTGAAGGGCCTTGCAGGCCTCACCAGGGCCGGAACAGACCCTCTTGCAGACCTTCTGCGGTCAATCCCGGTGGTATGGCTACCTTCACCCCCCGGAGACTCCTGGGAAGAGACCCAGGCCCCACCACCGCTCTGCCTTATAACGGCGCCCTCTGCCAACTTGTCAGGAGACGAGGCTCCGTCCAGGCCGGCTGGTTCCACACCTCCCTCGCCATAACCATCGCCATTCTCTGTAACGCCGCTCGTAAGAAGCCATCTTCCCCATTGGCCAAGGCGCTCGATCCGACCGGCAGAGCGGACCTGCGCCGGGTAAAGGAGCAACACCATAACAAGTATACTACAGGCCGTCCTCAACATAGTCCCTTCCACGCCTCAACCTGTACGCCCTTACATTACCTCCGCCAGGGCCCCTGGGCTCACCTATTCGAGGTCCTCACCCCGCGGAGCCGCGACTCTGTACGCAGAACAAGCCTATCGAGCACTCCAAGCCTCTGCCGGAGAACATGGAGAAGGCCTTCAGGAAGAGGCCCGTCCCCACTGGTTCCGAGGGTCTCGAGAATTTCTTCCGATACCTTCTTCACTTCCTGAAAATCCCCCTCCACGTCTCTTGCCAGGCCCCTTAGCGCCCCTGTCATCCTGTTCTTCTCCTCAGCGAGGACGACAAACTGGTCCCTGCCCCTGAAGGTCGTCCGGCCCCTCATCTCACCCCTGCCCAGACGCTCTAACTCGCGCACGAACCTGTAGAGAGGGCCTGCCATCCTGTGAGAGAAAAAGATGGAGACAAGGGCTATGAAGACTATGGTGAGTACAAAAATGACAACTGAATAGACCGAGGCGAGTACAAGGGAGAAGATGTTTATCTTGAGGTGGTAGATGGTGTATATGGCCTCGCCGTAACTCCCGCCAAGATCCCTGCCAGTTGCAAGATATACGAAGAGCGCGAAGGCGCCGAGCCCCCCCAGGACAAGGGCAGAGAACCTTAGCCAGAAGCCCTGCTCATAAGCCCGCTCGAGCAATCTATCTCTTATCACCTGCGCCTCCTCTGCCAGCAATGAAAGCGATACTGACCACCGAAACAAGGACTGCCTCAAGGAGAGGATAAAACCGCCTAACCCCGCAGACACGCCTGGCCAGACAGACCTCCCCCCACCTCCATCCTCAGCACCCTGAAGAGGCCCCCCGCACCTAAAGGTATCGGCAGGAAGACCCAAAAGTTTAGCAAGGCTCCGGCCACTCCAGGTTTGACTATCCGGGGCGGGCTGTGTTATAAAGACATCTGCGCAAAAAAGAGACTCAGGCGAGAAAAAAACCGTTCACCGAGATTGGCGGCGTACCCAAGTGGCTAAGGGAGCAGTCTGCAAAACTGCCATCCAGCGGTTCGAATCCGCTCGCCGCCTCCAGTTTTCGAGGAACGAAAGTAAAAAAAGGGGGTATGGATTTCCCTACTTTCTTTCAAGGAAAGTCTGATTAATTCAGACTTTCCCGCAACACAGGGATGGGTAAAGCCCGCCAAAACCCCCAAAACAACATAAAGTCTCGTAGGGTGGGCATTGCCCCCAAAAAAACAAGAGGGGCCCCGAAAAACGGGGCCCCTCTTGTCGTTTAATAAGACAACTTTAAATTTGGGATTCCCTCAGGGACAGGGCACAACCTCTGGCAGTCCCTTGAGGAGATAGCATGCCGATAACCATGAGAGGGTCTTTACGCCCACAAGGAGCGCCTCCTCATCAATATCAAAGTCCGGCGTATGGAGCTTTGCTGTAATGCCCTTTTTTTTATTTGAAGTGCCGAGGCGAAAGAGCGCGCCAGGTATCTTCTCTGTAAAATAGGCAAAGTCCTCGGCCCCCATCTTTGGCTGAGGCATGGTCACGACATTATCCTCGCCAAGCACATGCATGGCGCACCTTCTTATGAGCCCGTCAACGCCAGGGTCGTTCACCACGGCGGGAGTGCCGAACTCATAGTCCAGTTCATAGCCCCCGCCCATGCCCTCGGTTACTCCCTTTATGGTCTCTTCCACGAGGTCCCGCACCTTGAGCCTCTCGGCCCTGCTGAGTGTGCGCACCGTGCCCTCCATTTCCACCCTGTCGGCTATAACGTTAATAGCCGTGCCGCCGTGAATGGTGCCTATGGAGATGACGGCATGGTGCAATGGGTCGGTGCGCCTGCTTACTATATGCTGCATTGCGTTAATAACAAGGGCGGCAAGGAGCACGGCGTCCACGCACTGGTGCGGCCTTGAGGCGTGGCCGCTCTTGCCCTTTACCACCACCCTGAACTTGTCCGCCGCGGCTGTCATTATGCCCGGCTTGTGGGCTATGGTCCCGGCCTCCATCTCAGGGAAACAATGGAGGGCCACAATGGCCCCGGGCACCGGGTCCTCGAGGGCCCCGTCTCTTATCATGGCATGGGCCCCGGCGATGCTCTTCTCCTCAGAGGGCTGAAAAATAAGTTTGACGTTCCCCCGGAGCCTCTCTCTCAGAGAAGAAAGGACCATGGCCGTGCCGAGGAGAACGGAGGTATGCACGTCATGACCACAGGCGTGCATGACGCCGGGAACGTCAGAGGCGTAATCCACTTTCTTGCAGTCCTGTATTGGAAGGGCGTCCATGTCGGCCCGAAGGGCCATTGTGCGCCCCTCGCCTGCCCCTCCCCTCACAATCCCAATGACCCCGTGGCCGCCTACGTTCCTTCTTACCTCCAGCCCGAGGCCCACAAGTACCTCTGCCACAAGGGCCGCTGTATTCTCTTCCTCTCCCGAGAGCTCGGGCGACTGATGGAGTACACGCCTCACATCGCGCACCCTCTCCATTACCGCCCCGGCCTCTTTTATTACTACATCGAAGAGTTGCGCCTCTTCCCTACTCTTGTCCATGCCGGCAATACTCCTTTCAAAATATCTTCATAACGCAAGGGGCCCTTTGTGCAAGGCCCGGACGCGCTGTATTAAAGACAGCTACCCTCATCATCTCCGCCGCCGTGCTCCACCACGGCTCCGCCCCGGCGCCCGTCCCCTGAGGCCGTAAAACCGCCCTCTCGGCAGAGTATGGTATGGACGCCGCCAAAGTACATATCCTTCCTGGTCCAGCGCTTGACACGCACGCCCATGTCCTCGATGGTATCCATCTCCCCGACGGCCACACCGGCCTCAACGTCAAGGACGCCGCCCTCAAAGTGCACCCGCGGCGCGTTCACGGCCTCAAAGACGGGGAGACCAAAGTCAACTATATTGAGTATGGTCTGGAGTATGGCGCTCCGAATCCTCTTCGACCCCCCTGTGCCGAGAATAATCTCCCCCTTTCCCTCTCGCGTTACTATGGTTGGGGCCATCATGGAACTGAGCCTTACCCCCGGCGCAAACCTGTGAAACCCCTGGGGGTTGAGGTCGTGCTCGCCGAGCATATTGTTCATCATTATGCCTGTTCCTGGTATCATGAAACCAGAACCCATGCCCACAGACGTTGTAAGGGAGACCATGTTGCCCTCTTCATCGGCCACGCTTATATGGGTGGTGTCGCCGAGGGGACGTGCCGCGGCCCTGCCCGCGAGGTCCTCCCTGAAGGGCCCCATGTGCTCATTGGATAGAAACCACTCCGAGAGCCCATCCTCAAAGAGGCGGGCATCAAAGGAATCTCGCCGGGCCCTGTCCGTCACCTCCATTACATGGGCAAGTCGCGCCATGTAATGGGCGGAATTATGCCCAGACCCCGCGACGTCCATGTCCTCGAGGAGTTTAAGGGAGAAGGCTATGAGCGTACCCCCCGATGATGGCGGGGGGTTGGTGTATATGGTCCTCCTGCGGTACTTGAACTCAAGGGGCTTTCTTACGATGGGCCTGTACCGATCGAGGTCTTCCGCCGTGATAAGCCCGCCCATTGCGGGCCCGAACTCCTTTACAAGTCCCTCCGCGAGATGCCCCCTGTAAAAACTCCTGAGCCCGTCTCTTACGAGAGACTCGAAGGCGCGCGCCATGTTCTCGTGCACGATTACGCCTCCCTCTGGTATGGAAGCGCCCCCTGGCAGATATACTGTTGAGGACTCCTCCGAGGAGCGGAGCATGGGCTCAAGAAGGGTGTTGAAGTAGGCCTGCGCGGCATTTACAGGGACCCCGCCGCGGGCCATGGTTATGGCGGGCTCAAGGAGAACATCCACTGGCAGTCGGCAATGCCTCCTGTGCACCATCTCGAGGCCCGCGATTACGCCGGGCACCCCTGATGACGCCCTGCCTATATACACTTCCTGGAGCGCGTCGGCAAAATCAATATGGAGGGGGAAAAAATCAAGGTCCTTGCCACCCCCCTTGTTCCCCTTGCCACAGTTGCCCCCCTTCTCAAACTCAGGGCCGAGCCCTGGCATGGCCGTAAAGAAATCATAGAGGATATTGGCGCCTTCTGCCGTACGCGCGTTCATGAAACCGCCGCCTCCGGCGCTCGTAAGGGCGCTCTCAGCCACAAATGAAGCAAAGGACGCGGCAACCGCCGCGTCAAAGGCATTACCGCCTCTCTCGAACATCTCTGCCCCGGCCCTGGCCGTAAGTTCGTGCCCGGCGGCGATTATTCCCCTCAAGGCTCCAGGACCTCCTCTTCTCCCGCAGGCAGTATATCCCCGGCGAAGATACGCGCGAGCTCTCCTGCAAGGGCCTTGAGCCCTCCCATTTTCTCGCATATCTCAATCTGCCTCTGGGCGCCGGTACGGCCACCTGAGATAGTCGTTCTCAAACCCCCAAGATACCTGTCAATGCCCAGCATGGAACTCCCCTCGCCGCACCAGTCAAGAAGACCGGTGAGAGCCTCTATGGCTCCCGATGTACCGGTGCCATCCTCGGTGATGAACTTCGCCTCCAGGCCGAACCTGCAGGCACGCCACTTGTTCTCTCTTATTATGGCCGAGTGGGGCCTCACAAAGCATACGCCGCGGTCAAAGTCCTCGCCGAACTTCTTCACAAGGGCCTGTACAAAGGCGGCTATTTCCATTACCTCGCTGAGCGTGGAGGGTATGTCGCAGATCCTTATCTCAATGGTGCCAAAATCAGGATGGGGACGCACATCCCACCAGAGCTCGCGTATGGTCTTTATGGTGCCTGTCGCGAGGTAACTGTTTACAAGCCGTGCGTAGTCCGAGAAGTTATGAAAATAAAAGGGCATGCCGCCTATGGGAAGGTTCTCAAAGACCTTTGTCCTGTAGGACCTGAGCCCCGTGTTCTCTCCCTCCCAGAAGGGCGAGTTGGCGGAAAGGGCAAGGAGATGGGGGAGGTAATAGAGTATCCTGTTCATAATATAGATACACCTCTCGGCGCCGCGCACCCCAACGTGTACGTGAAGGCCGAAGATATTGAACCTTCGGGCCACCATCTGGAGGTTCTCGACGAGTTCGAGGTAACGGGTGTCAGGTGTGACGGTCTGGGCCTTCCAGCGCGAGAAGGGATGGGTGCTTGCCGCGGCTATGAGCACGCCCTGACGCCGGGCCTCTTCTATGACAGGGACGAGTTTTTCACGAAGGTCTGCCTCTGCCTCAGCTATGCTGTAGCATTTTTTCGAGACAACCTCGAGGTTGGAACGCATGAGTTCATGCTTCACCGCTCCGCCAAGCCCGTCAAGGGAATCGATGATACGCGAGGCACGGGGTGCAAGTTCACAGGTCTTCGCGTCAATGAGTTGAAGTTCCAGTTCCACGCCAACGGTGTGGTCTTCAGTGCCATTATAGATTATTTCCATATGCCCTTATTCCCTTTACAAAGCATGTTGGATAATTTTTGGTGGGCAGTGCCCACCCTACCCCTATTGGTTTTCTTTGACGCGGTTTCTTCCTTGCAAAGTGTGCCTGCTATACATCACGACCCAAAAATTTAGAGGGACATGGCCACCCAATCTAAAAACTTTCTTTTTTCTAAAAGAAAGCAAGTCTTTCAATATGCGGGCGAAGCCCGCTCCACTTCTATATTCTTTCTTCTTTTTATTGGCAAGCGGCCCGCCCTGTCCATCTCTATCTTTTTCCTCTCTTCAGAGGTCCACGAGGATATTTCCGTCCTCTACCTTCACCTTGAAGGTCTTAAGGTTACAGGTCGTTATATGGGCCATGAGACCTGCCATGCGTTTTAAAAGAAACGACTTCATATTACTACATCTTGTCAAGTCTGCCATGAGCCCGCCCATCCGCCGCGAAAAAGATGAAAGGCCCTCAGGCAGTTTATAGTTTTCCGCGTAGCCATGGAGCATTGGGCCGCTAAGGAGCCTTCCGCTCTTTACATCGAACTGCGAGTAATGCATGGGGCAGGTAATGATATACCCAACAAGTGTGCCCTTATCAATGGGCGCGTTCATATGGCCGCACCTTCTTGAGACTGCATAGTATCTGCCGCCGTCATTACAGACGGTTATCTCGCTCCCCCGGACCTCATAGCCCTTCATCCCGCCTGGCGCTATATCGTCTTTATGCGCGACTCTTACGAACATCTTTCCTGAACTCAGTCCTCACCGTGGAGGGGGAATAATCTCCAGCGCGTCGGGGTCGGTTACGTCCTTATGCACAAAGAGTCCGCACCAGCACCGGCGCATGGCGTCGAAGTGTTTCCTGTGAAAGGGTATGCAGGGGCAGACTATGCGCATGTTCTGCTCATGGTCTTTTGTAAGTCCCTGGCAGGGGCAGAAAGGCATCCCCTCGCGGGCCTCTATGAGGACTTCCTGCTCAAGGAGGAAGTCCACAATCTCTTCATCAGGGCTGAACTTGTACCCGAGGAGGTCAACGACGTACTCGAAGAGAAACTTGAGGGCCTTCTTTCGCGGCTCAAGCGAGGCATTCTCTTCCTCTCTTACCTTTCCCATGGTTTCTTTTTCATCTTCATCCCAAGGAGCTGCGCGTATCTCTCCGGGCTATACCCAACTACCACATCATCGCCTATCTTTACCCATGGAAAGGCCGGCGAGTCCGAGGTGTCCATCTCTTGCTGAATCCTTGCCCTCGCATCATCGTCGGAGTTATCGTACTCCCTATACTCAAAGTCCACGTTATTATCCTCGAAAAACTTCTTTGTCTTTCTGCACCCGGGGCAGGAGCTGAGGGCGTAAAACAGGACCTTTTTCATCATCAGACCTCGATTCTTATGAATACCCTGCCATCGATAATCCGCCATTGGTAAAGCCTGAGGGAGATTTCCGCGGCATCGAGAAAGGTCCCTGTTCTTACATCGTATCTCCAGTAGTGACAGGGGCACTGCAGGATATGGCCCGTGAGCGTGCCACCGTCCAGGGGGCAACCCATGTGCGAGCACTTGTTGGAGAGGGCGTAGACATGGCCTTCTTTTCTTATGAGGAGGACGGGCACGCCGCGCGGGTAAACCACCCTTGGCGTTGATTCAACGAGGTCCACCTCGTCAAGCACATAAACCCATGGGTCTGCAGGCATTAAACCCCTTTCCTCAAACGGACAATCCTCTAACTCGCGGCTTTATCTCTATTATACACCAGTAGAAGAGTATTGCAAGAAGGGGGGAAATGGGGCGAAGGGGGCACTCAAGGGGTTAAAAACAGGGGTATATAAAGGGCTTCGGGATACCGGCAGAGGGAGGCACAGGGGGTCAGTCCCCCTTCTTGCCGTCATCGATGGTTACGGGTTCAGGGTAACGGATTCGCCCCAGGAAACGTTTGCTCACCCCGGCTACAAGGTCCAGTTCCACTGTATGAGAGCCCTTGGGGACATCCACGTCCACCCTGTCGCGGTCCCCGACCACGGCCCCGGCAAAAGAGACCTTCTTGTCGGGCGTTGCCTTGAAGACGCTCCAGGCAAAGGGCTTTTCATCAAGGGAGACCTGCACCACGTATCTGCCGGGCTTGGTCGTTCCCGGCGGCAGGAGAAGCCTTACATAGGCCCTTGCC
>CAYOVP010000053.1:0-13073 GCA_964407495.1 uncultured Thermodesulfobacteriota bacterium | reverse complement strand
GATAAGAGAAGAGGCCGCAACAGCGGCCCTCGATATGCTACTTACTTTCTTTTAGAAAAAAGAACGTACGACAAAGAAAACCTCCCGCTTTCTTTTAGAAAAAAGAAAGCGGGGCAAAGAAAACCAGTGCCAGGGGCCGTAGGCCCCTGGAAAAAATCCAGGTGGGTAGAGCAAAGCGAAACCCGACAAAACACAGAGGGACTGCAAGATAAGGACATTTGTCGCCATAGACATCCCCGATAAACTCCGGGATCTCATAAAAGAGATAAGAAAAGACCTTGCTGGCGTGCCTGGCCGCCTTGCCTGGGTGCGGCCCGGGAACATCCACCTTACGCTCAGGTTCCTCGGCGAGGTCGACGAATCCCGTCTGCCCCTTGTCACAGAGGCCCTCGAAGAGGCGGCCAGCGTCTGCCCTCCACTTGACCTCGTCTCCAGCGGACTCGGCGCCTTTCCCTCCATGAAACGTCCACGGGTTCTTTATCTCGGCCTTAAGGAGAGCGACGGCCTCGCGGCCCTCAAGAAGTCCATTGACGAGGCCCTTGCAAAGAGGGGCTTTCCGGAAGACGACAAACCCTTCAGGGCCCACCTCACCATCTGCCGCGTGCGCTCTCCAGAGGCCACGGCTACCCTCTCCGCCAGGGTGAATACGCTGAAAATGGAAAAAAAGGTTGCTTTTACAGTTGACCGCTTCGTATTATATAAAAGCACCCTCACCCCGGAAGGAGCAGTATACACACGGATTAAAGACTTTCATCTGGGAAGACGAGACAGTGGTTATTTTTCTTAATTTTCAGGAGGTTCCATAAATGGCTGACTCAAGGGACGCGCGCGGCAAGGCCATAGACCTTGCCATAGGACAGATAGAAAAACAATTCGGCAAGGGCTCCATCATGCGCCTCGGAAAGGACTCCGTAGCAGTTGACGCCCCTGCCATCAGCACAGGTTCTCCATCGCTTGACATAGCCCTTGGCATAGGCGGGGTGCCTCGTGGCCGCGTTGTAGAGATATACGGCCCCGAGTCCTCGGGCAAGACCACTCTCTCGCTCCACATAGCCGCCCAGGCCCAGGCCGCCGGCGGCACAGTGGCCTTTGTGGACGCCGAGCACGCCCTCGACCTTGCCTACGCCCGCCTCATAGGCGTTGACACCGACGAACTCCTCCTCTCACAGCCCGACACGGGCGAGCAGGCCCTCGAGATAACGGACATACTCATCCGGAGCGGCGCCGTGGACCTCATTGTTGTAGATTCCGTTGCCGCCCTTGTCCCAAGGGCCGAACTCGAGGGCGACATGGGAGACGCACACATGGGCCTTCAGGCCCGCCTCATGAGCCAGGCGCTTCGAAAACTCACCTCCACTATCAGTAAATCAAATACCTCCGTCATCTTCATCAACCAGATACGCCACAAGATAGGCGTCTTCTTCGGGAGTCCCGAGACCACCACCGGGGGAAATGCCCTCAAGTTCTACGCCTCTGTGCGCATGGACATACGCCGCATAGGACAGATAAAACAGGGCGACACCATCATCGGCAACCGCATAAAGGTGAAGGTGGTGAAGAACAAACTGGCACCGCCCTTCAAGGTGGCCGAGTTCGACATACTCTTCAACGAGGGAATATCAAGGGAGGGAGACCTGCTGGATCTTGCCGTAAAGTCCGATATCGTACAGAAGAGCGGCTCGTGGTTCTCCTATAACGGCGAGCGCCTCGGCCAGGGCCGCGAGGCCGTGCGCCAACTCCTCAAGAACAACCCAGAGACCTCAAAGGCCATAGAAGAGGCCGTATTCCAGCACTTCAACCTGAAGAGAGCGACTGAAGAGGTATAAACTCATGGCAGGACTCGACCTCACATCCATACTCGGCTTTGCCGTCAAGCAGAAGGCCTCTGATGTACACCTCAAGGCAGGCATGCCCCCCATACTCCGCCTCAACGGGCGCCTCATCCCCATCAAGAACCACGCCCGCCTCGAACCAGTGGAGGTAGCCAATACCGCCCTTGCCATCATGAATGAGGGCCAGAAAGAGACCTTCAGGCGCGACCACCAGGTAGACCTGGCCTACAGCGTACCGGGCCTCGGGCGTTTCCGCGTGAATATCTTCAACCAGCGCGGGGCCGCGGGCATTGTCTTCAGGGTCATCCCCATAAAGATACTCTCCTTCGAGGAACTCCACCTCCCGGAGGTCTTCCACCAGATAGCCGAGGAGGTCCGCGGCCTCGTACTCGTAACAGGCGTAACGGGAAGCGGAAAGTCCACCACCCTCGCCTCCATGCTCGACTACATAAACAACAAGCGCTCGGCGCATATCATATCAATAGAAGACCCCATAGAATTTCTTCACAAGGACAAGTTCTGCCTCATAAACCAGCGCGAGATAGGCTTTGACGCCGTGAGCTTTGCCGATGCCCTGCGCGGAGCCCTTCGCCAGGACCCGGACATAATAATGGTGGGCGAGATGCGTGACAAGGAGACCATCGAGACGGCCCTCACTGCCGCCGAGACCGGCCACCTCGTCCTCTCCACCCTGCATACCATAGACGCCGTGGAGACCATAAACCGCATAGTCACCACCTTCCCGCCATACCAGCAGAAACAGATCCGCATCCAACTGGCAAGCGTCGTAAGGGCCATCATCTCGCAGCGCCTCATCCCAACGAGCGACGGCACCGCCCGTGTGCCGGCAGTAGAGGTCCTTCGGAGCACGGCGCGCGTGCGCGAGTGCATAGAGGACAAGGACAAGACAAAAGACCTCTTCGACGCCATTGCCAAGGGGCACTCCACCTATGGCATGCAGACCTTCGACCAGTCCATACTCTCACTCCTCAAGAAGGGCTACATCTCCTACGAGGAGGCCTTGAGGCAGGCCTCCAACCAGGCGGACTTTGAACTCAAGGTAAAGGGTGTGGTCTCCACGGGAGACACGAACTGGGAGGGCTTCGAGAAGAAGGACAAGGACGAAGGCAGTGGAGAAGGAGAGGGCGAGCCTGGCGGTGAGATGGACGAGATAGAGCGTTTCTGAGGCAATCCGCCATGGCAGGAGCGAAAGACAGGAGGGGAGATAGGGGGCAGGCCTCTGCGATGGCCATGGCCCTGCGCCTCCTCTCCTACAGGGACAGGCCATGCAAGGCCCTCAGGGAAAGACTCTCTGAAAAGGGCCTCTCAGAGGAAGATATCAACGAGGTCATCGAGACACTTACAGAAGAGGGTCTGCTCGACGACGAGCGCTTTGCCAGGGAACTCGCGGCATCGCGCATCAGAAACAGGAACTGGGGACCCCGGAAGATAAGGCTCGACCTCGTGCGAAAGGGTGTGCCGCGGCGCCTTGCCGAGGAGGTCGTGGCAGGACTCGATGAACTCTCTGTAAGGGAGGCCGCCTCAAGGGCCTACAGAAAATGGGTGGCCCGGCATAGGCTCGACAAGGACGGCGGCCTCTCTGAAGAGGACTTCATACGCGCCTGCAGGCACCTCGAATCAAGGGGCTTCTCCACGGGCCTCATCATGAGCGTGGTAAAAGGCCGGGGCCTTGAGACAGCAGGGTGATGGACTGCCAGCATGGTAATTCCATGTTTTTTTGGTCTCAAATGACTAACAACAACAATAAGTTGACAAATTATTTTCATATCTGAGATGAAGAGTTCAGAGATACGGGATACCTTTCTTGAGTACTTTGCCGAGCGCGGTCACCAGAAGGTGGCGTCCTCGGGGCTCGTCCCTGCAGGCGACCCCACCCTCCTCTTTACCAACGCAGGTATGGTGCAGTTCAAGGGCGTCTTCCTCGGCGAGGAGAGGCGCGATTACAGCCGCGCCGTCTCGTGCCAGAAGTGCATGCGTGCCGGCGGAAAGCACAACGACCTCGAGAACGTGGGCATGACCGCCCGCCACCACACCTTCTTCGAGATGCTCGGCAACTTCTCCTTTGGCGACTACTTCAAGGACGAGGCAACGGACTTTGCCTGGGACTTCCTTACGCGCGTCATGAATCTGCCAGAGGATAAACTCTGGGTAACCGTATTCGAGGAAGACGACGAGGCAGAGCGTATCTGGACGGAAAAAAGAGAGGTGAGTCCCGACCGCGTGGTGCGCATGGGAGAAAAGGACAACTTCTGGGCAATGGGCGAGACCGGGCCCTGCGGCCCCTGCTCCGAGATTCTCATAGACCAGGGCGAGGCCCTGGGGTGCGGAGCGCCTGACTGCGCCGTGGGGTGCGACTGCGACCGCTATCTCGAGATCTGGAACCTCGTCTTCATGCAGTACAACCGCGGCACTGACGGCACTCTTACGCCGCTTGCCAGCCCTTCCATAGACACGGGCATGGGGCTCGAACGCCTCTCGGCAGTGATGCAGGGCGTACGCTCCAACTACGAGACAGACCTCTTCATCCCTATCATAGAGACCATAAGGGGTCTGGCAACCAGTGCCGGACTCAACACCACTGGCGCCCTCTCTTCACTGCGTGCAATAGCAGACCATGCCAGGGCCACCGCCTTTCTCATGACAGAAGGCGTACTTCCCGGGAACACGGGGAGAAACTACGTCCTACGTCGCATCATCCGCCGCGCCCTGCGCCATGGCCGCTTTCTCGGCATACAGAGGCCATTTCTCGGCCAGGTGGTCTCAACTGTTGTAGAGATAATGGCACCTGTATACCCCGAGTTGATCGAGGCCCAGGGCCTCGTGCAGCGCGCCCTCAGGGCCGAGGAAGAGCGCTTCCTCGAGACCCTGGAACGGGGCCTCGAGATACTCGACGAAGAGGTCAGGCAACTCAAGAAGGCCGGAGGCACCGTCATCCCAGGCCCCCTTGCCTTCAAACTATACGACACCTACGGCTTTCCCGTTGATCTTACTGCCGATATCGTAAGGAGAGAGGGCCTCGGTGTCGACGAAGAAGGTTTTGAGAGGTCCATGGCGGCCCAGCGGGAGAAGGCGCGACTCGCCTGGAAGGGAGGTGCCGCTACAGAAGGTGCAGAACTATACCGTGAACTCGCCTCAAGTGGCATGAAGACCATCTTCACGGGATATGATTTTCCGTCATCCACATCGCGGGTCCTTGCCATCATAAAGGACGGCAAGATGGCCGACAAGGCCGATCCAGGCGATTCTATTGAGATAATTACCGAAGAGACGCCCTTTTACGGTGAGTCCGGCGGACAGGTGGGTGACACAGGCCTGATCAGGGGAGAAGGGGGCCTGGAGATAGATGTCGTTGATACAAAAAGACCGCTCCCGGCCCTTATCGTCCACCACTGCCGCGTAAAAACTGGCTCGCTCCAGTTGGACGAGACCGTGGAACTCCTCCCTGACATGGAGCGCCGTGCCGAGATCCGGCGTAATCATACAGCAACACACATACTTCATGCCGCCCTCCGGAACCTCCTGGGCGAACACGTACGCCAGGCAGGCTCGCTCGTGCGGCCCGAGGGACTTCGTTTCGACTTCAGCCACTACGAGGCTCTCTCTTTCAATGACCTCAGGGCCATAGAAAAAAAGGCCAACGAGGCCGTCCTCGCAAACATCGAGGTACAGACCCATGTCCTATCCTATGACGAGGCCATAAAGGCCGGAGCACTTGCCTTCTTTGACGACAAGTACGGCGAGAAGGTCCGCATGGTGAGCGTTCCGGGCGTAAGCAGGGAACTCTGCGGCGGCACACACGTTGAACGCACCGGAGACATTGGGCTCATAAAGATAACAGCCGAGTCATCGGTAGCCTCCGGCGTAAGACGTATCGAGGCCGTAACAGGCAGAGCGGCGCTCGACCTGGTGATAAGTGAAGAGACCATCCTGCACGAAGCGGCCTCGGCACTGAAGGCCCCGCCGGCCCAACTGGCAGAGAGGGCCCGCAAGACCTCGGAACGCCTCCGCGCCCTTGAAAAGGAACTCCAGGACCTGAAGAGAAAAAAGGCCGCCTCAGAGGCCTCGGAGATGAGAGGTGCCACGCAGGAGGTAAGGGGCGTAAAGGTCCTTGCCGTAAAGACCGATGACGCGGACTCAAGGGCACTAAGGGAACTTGCCGATACACTGAGGGTAAAGATCGGCTCTGGCATCGTCGTAATAGGCGCCTCTGCGAAGGGCAAGGGAGTGCTCCTTGCCGCAGTGACGCGGGACCTCGTCGAGTCCTTCAATGCAGGGGAGATAATAAAGAACCTCGCCCCCATCATAGGAGGCAGGGGCGGTGGCCGGCCAGAGATGGCCCAGGCCGGTGGCCCCGAGGGCGAGAAGGTAGACGTGGCCCTTGAAAGGGCCGCGGAGATAATCAGAGCAATGGAGTGAGAGCGCGGAGGCTTATCCCTCCAAAGAGAGAAGAGAAGAGACTTCCTTACGTTCCTTGGAAGAAAGCAAGACCAAGACGAAGCAACCACAGGTCCGATGACACTTGGTCTTTTGGCCAATTAGCATGGGGGGATAGTAAGGGATAACCTTCAAAGCGGATCAGAGAGAGGGATGGAGCCTCCGGGAAGAGCCCCCTACCCTCCGGCCACCTTGGCCGCGGCCTTTACATAGGGACTCCCTGGGAACTCGGACCTGAGAGTTGTCAGGACGTCACGGGCCCTCTCGGCCTCGCCGAGTTTGACATATGCCTTGACGATATAATACAGGGCCTCGTCGACTACCCTTGACCTGGGGTACTCCTTGAGTATGACATTGAACCTTGCAAGGGCGCCCTTGTAGTTCTTCTTCTTGAGATAAAACCTGCCCACATACAACTCGCGCTCGGCGAGGCGGTTCCTCATGAAGACTATCAATTCCCTGGCCTTTTTATCATAGGGAGATCCAGGAAAATTCTTCGCAAGGTCTTCGAAGGCGATAATGGCCTTGCGCGTATTGGTCTGGTCCCTGTCCACGGAGAGGATATTGCGGAAATAGCACATCCCCTTCTGGAACATGGCGTACGATGCCTTGGGGTGTGAGGGATGAAGGGCCACGAAGTCCGTGTAATAGACCCTTGCCTCGTCGTACTTCTCGTCTGCATAGAGCACATCGGCGAGCATTATCTCGCCGTCGAGGGCGTACTGGCTGAGGGGGTAGCGCTCCATGAGGTCTTCGAATATCTTCTCGGCATCCTCATAGTGTACGCTATGATACATCCTAACGCCGTCTTCGTACATCTCGGCGGCGTTCCTGTACCCTTTTACACTGCCCTTCTGCGTGGCACACCCCGCAAGGAGCAGAAGGATCAGGGCCATCAAGACAAGGACTCTGGTCCCTGAAGAGGCCCTGCACCTTGCCCATGCCTTCTCTCCATCACCTGCACTGCGCTTTCTTCCTGGTATCATAAACAGTTCTTCCTCTTTGACCGGTTTCCGATAATCATGAAATATGACATTGCGCCGGTTTTTCTCCCCTCTCCTGCGGTCCTTCTCCGGCAATTGAGAGCATCTCCATCACGCCAGGTATATCGAGCACGAGCGCGGCCTCACCATCTGGAGACTCGGCAAGCCCGAGTATTCCACGCACCTTGTCCTCAAAGGGCAGCGGCCTAAGGATCATGTTATACTCCTTGCCCACCTTTTCAACGAGCAGGCAGAGGCGTGCAGGGCCAAGAGAAGTGACAACTGCGTAGGCAGGCCTTGCGCCATTCCTTGATGGACTCTCATGATTGAAGAGTTGCGCGGGACGAACCGCGCGCAGACATTCCTTTCCGATAGTGATAAAACCGTCCTTCAGGGAATCACCCGAACCAAGGCTCCGAATTTCAGTTATGCAACTGCCTGGTATGGCAAAGGAATTGTCCCCATCTTCACAGATGAGGGCGCCTATCATGGTCTGCATGACCGGTATGGTAAGGATGAACCTCGTGCCCTTTCCGGGCACGGTCTCAACGTCCACGACGCCGTTCAGAAGAGTTAGGTTCTCCCTTACCACGTCGAGCCCCACTCCCCTGCCAGATACAGAACTGACGTCTTCGGCGGTGCTGAGGCCTGGGAGAAAGATGAGGTCCAGTTTTTCCCGGGGGGCAAGGCTGCTGGCCTCGTTCTCATCGATGTAACCATCTTTAACGGCTCTTGCGCAGACCCGCTCTATATCAATACCCCTGCCGTCGTCCTTGACTTCGATGACCACCTTCGTACCCTTCTGATAAGCGCTAAGGGTAATGATCCCAACTCTGTCCTTGCCAAGGGAAGACCGCTCCGAGGGTGTCTCGATACCATGGTCTATGACGTTTCTTATTATATGCATGAGCGGGTCTGCCAGTTCCTCTATAATGCTCATGTCTACTTCCGTATCACTCCCATAGGTAGTGATGCCGATGCGCTTGCCGCACTCCGAGGCGAGCCTCTCTATGTAGGGTTCGAACCTCCTGAAGAGTCTCCCTATGCGGACCATCTTCACGGCGAGCACGCACCCCCTCATGCGGTCAAAGACCTCGTCACACCTCGACCTAAGGTTCTGGAGTTCTTCGGCGTGTCTCTTGGAAGCGCCGTCTTCAATTATCTCGTCGGTAATGCGCGCGAGCCTTGCCTTGAGGCCATAGAGTTCGTCGAGCGAGCCCATGAGGCTCTCTATCTTTTCCACGTCAACCCTGATGGTGCCCGTATTCCTCCGCATGGTCTCGGGCGCCGGAGAGCGCCTCTTCTTCTTATTCTTCACGGCCATCGTCAGTGGCCTGCTGTCTATCTTTCCCATCAGACTGTTAGATGCCACGTTGCTCACTGAGAGGCCCTTGAAATCGCCGAGCCCCTGGAGTACCTCCTCTCTGCCCCTTCTCGTGGCAATGAGCATCTCAAAGGATATCCTGCCGCTCTTCTTCCCGGCAGAGGGCAGGGTCGCTATTACCTCAGCGAGATCTTCCAGGGCAGATGTAAGTGCAGAGAGATCTTTGTCGAAGGAAGCGATCTCAAAGGAGGTACATATCTTGAAGACCTTGTTCCCTGCCCTGAGGTTCTCCCTGAGCCTGCAGTTCTCATACTCTGTGAGGGAAGAAAATACCTCTTCGTCAAAGGGCGAACACTCTTCTGGCGGCTCTTTTGGAACAAAGGTCTCATCGAGTTCTTCTATGAGGGCACTTACGTCGAGGCTGGCTCCATCGCCCCTGCCAGAGCCCACTATGGCGGCAAGTAGGGCCTGGGCATTCGTTATGGTCTCCAGGGACCTCTCGTCGAGTTCTGTACGACCAAGCCTGAGCATATCGAGTTTGTCCTCAAAGGCATGGCAGAGCCTCGTTATGTCAGGGTACTCGAAGATGCTCGAGAGCCCTTTCAGGGTATGTATGGAGCGGAAGAGACGCTTGATGACACCTGGGTCGACCTGCCCTGTGCTCAAGCCTCTCGAGAGGTGCATTATATCTCTGTCCACCACACCGAGTATGTCCTCGGCCTCGGCGAGAAATTCCCTGGTCCTGCCTCTCACGTTATTACCCCGTTCTTCATCGTCTCCAGACCATCTCCAAGGTGCCACGAAGCCCAGAACCTTCTGGACCTGCACTTTATATTTTACCACCAAGAAAGGGGAAGGTGTACATTTTTTTGGTGAAATAACGGCTGAGGCCTATGGAAAGAGCTCGAGGAGGGACCTGAACTGGTGGATTATCCGCTCGCAAGATGCCTCACGGAGTTCTTCTACCGGTCTGAAGCCATAGGATACGCCAACTGTAAAGACGCCGGCACGCCGACCGGTCTCGCAGTCAATGGGACTGTCGCCCACGAGAACGGTCTGACCGGGCACTACGCCGGCCTCTCCCATTATGCGAAGGAGCGGCGCTGGGTCTGGTTTTCGTTCCCTGAAGGTGTCTCCTCCCACGATATCGAGAAAGAGGTCCTCAAGGCCGAGGGAGGAGACGATCCTACGGCTCAGGCCCTCGGGTTTGTTGGTGAGGATCGCCATTCTTCGTCCCCTCTGCCTGAGAGAGATGAGCGTGGCGCGAACCCCATCATAAAGCCTGGTCTCGTCCATGAGATGCTCTGCGTAAAAGGCGAGAAAATGCGAACGCGCCTCGAGAAGTTCGGTCTCGTCGAGATCCGGCATCAACTGACCAAGGAGCATGTTCACGCCCCAACCTATCTTCTCCTTTATTTCTTCTTTTTCCATGACCTCACGACCAAAGGCCTGAAGGACCCTGTTTGCGGCATGCGCTATGTCTCCTGATGAGTCGATGAGCGTGCCGTCGAGGTCGAATACAAAGAAGTCTCTCTCCATAGAGCACAAGCCCTCCCTGGGTCTCAAGATATTGTTTCAGCATAACATATAAATGCACTCCGGGCCACCACCAGCCCGGAGCAACGGGGGTTTGCGCCTTTACAAGAGGGGCCCCATCTGTTATCATCAGGTACGCAATCTACATCCAGGCCCCTGGTAGTGAAGGGCCTGCCTGAAACCGGGCCCGCGTTGCTCGCCGATAAAGCGATGGCGCAGGAGTCAGCGCCGAAGGCCCCTTGCAATCTTGCAATGGTGAATACTCGATAAAGTAGCGCCAGGGGCTTGTGGAGGGCAACCCGGACATCTGTTGGTTTTATAAATAGATGTACATACTCCCCAAGGGCCCCTCACTACAGGGGCCTTCGAGGGGCATACATGTGAGGCAGAGTTGGGTAAGGTGCCCGTAAGAAAGCCCGCTGTGGCAGGCATGTTCTATCCCGGAGACGCTGCCGCGCTCGAGGAGATGCTTGGCCGCTTTCTCGTGCCAGGGGCAGGCGGAGGTAAAAAACGCGTCAAGGCCGTAATCTGCCCTCATGCGGGCTACATCTACTCCGGCGCCGTGGCCGGCGCGGTGTACGGCTCGATCGAGGTGCCTGAGAAGGTCATACTGCTGGGGCCAAACCACACGGGACTTGGTGCCGAGGCCGCTGTTATGACAGAAGGGGTCTGGGAGATACCAACGGGCAGCGTTCCTGTGGACGAGGCCCTTGCCGAAAAACTCGCCTCTTCGTCCAGGCTCTTTACGCCGGACAGGACAGCGCACCTGCAGGAACACTCCCTGGAGGTGCAACTTCCCTTTCTCCTGCACCTGAAGAGCGGCCTGAGCATTGTTCCCGTGACGCTCATGGGCAGAGAGACCACTGTGGCCAGAGAGATGGGAGAGGCCCTTGCGAGGGTCCTGGCCTCTACGGACGAAGACGTCCTCGTGGTTGTGAGTTCGGACATGAACCACTACGAGTCTGATGCCCGTACGAGGGAGAAGGACGGCCGTGCCATCGAGCGCGTCCTCGCCCTCGACGCAGCGGGACTTCTCGATCTGACCTCGCGTGAGCATATCACCATGTGTGGCGTATTCCCTGCGGCCATCGCCATCTTTGCCATGAAGGAACTGGGCGCAGAAGAGGCAAGGCTCGTGGCATATGAGACCTCCGGGCCTGTGAGCGGCGACATGGACCATGTGGTGGGCTATGCGGGCTTCACCATAAACTGATACCACAGGTTGAAAATACCCCCGCAAGGCCGGGGACAAAGGACATCATAAAGTGATAGTACGCACTCGTTTCGCGCCGAGCCCCACGGGTCACCTGCACATTGGAGGTGCAAGGACGGCGCTCTTCAACTACCTGTACGCAAGACACAACAAGGGCGCCTTTGTCCTGCGCGTGGAAGACTCGGACGTGGCAAGGAGCACCGAGGAATCGGTTCAAGCCATACTCGATGGCATGCGCTGGCTCGGCCTGGAGTGGGACGAAGGGCCCTATTTTCAGAGCAAGCGTTTCGACCTGTACAGAGAACGGGCCCAGTCTCTCCTCGAGAGGGGCCTTGCCTACAGGTGTTATTGTACGCCCGAAGAACTGGAAAAGAGGCGCGAAGAGGCCATGAGAGACGGGAGGCCGCCCATGTATGACGGGAGGTGCAGGAACGCCGGGCCCCGCGCAGACACCCCCTTTGCCCTGAGGTTTCGCGTACCAGAAGGCAGAACGGCCTTTGATGACGCTATCAAGGGCCCTATCGAGTTCGACAACGCCTCCATAGAAGACCTCGTGATACTGCGCAGCGACGGCACGCCCACGTACAACCTCTGCGTTGTAGTGGATGACGCGGAGATGGGTATCACAGAGGTCATACGCGGCGACGACCATATAAACAATACGCCCAAGCAGATACTCCTGTACAAGGCCCTTGGGTACGATGTGCCAGGGTTTGCGCACCTTCCCATGATACTCGGCGAGGACAGGACGCGGCTCAGCAAGCGTCACGGCGCCACCTCTGTCATGGCCTACAGAGAGATGGGTGTACTTCCAGAGGCCCTTGTCAATTACCTTGCGCGCCTGGGGTGGTCACACGGCGACGAGGAGGTCTTCAGTCTCGAAGAACTCATCGAGAAGTTCACCCTCGAGGCCGTTGGAAAATCATCAGGGGTCTTCAACAGCAAGAAACTCCTCTGGCTGAACCAGCACTACATCCAGGCCCTGGCGCCAGAGGACCTGAGGGGCCCCTTTATCGAACAACTCAGGCGCCGCGGCATAGAGGCCGTGGACGACGGCCAGGTCCTGAAGGTCATAAAGACCCTCCAGAAACGGAGCGTAACGCTCGGGGAGATGGCCGAGGGTGCTCTATTCTACTTCAGCGACCATGTTGCATATGACGAGAAGGCGGCTCGGAAATTCCTCACGCCGGAGAAGACCGCGCACTTTGGGGCGCTCATAGAGGGGCTCCGTGGGCTCTCAGAGTTTAGGGAAGAGAGCATAGAAGACGTCTTTCATGGCCTAATGGAGAAGACCGGGCTGAAACTGGGCAAACTCGCCCAGCCCGTGCGCGTGGCCCTCACAGGGGGCACCATATCACCGGGTATTTACGAGACGATCGGGGCCCTTGGAAGAGACAAGACCATCGAGCGGCTCCATGAGGCCCTTGCCTTTGTGGAGGCTAAGGAGGGGGCAAAGGCTTAGTCCCACCCAGGTTGCGAGGGTCAGATTAAACTTTTTTGATGGGTTTCGCCACACTCTACCCATCCTGCGAATCTCCTGGTGGGACAGAGCCTCCACTGGATCTTTCTTCGTCAGTTGGCGCGGCGGTATTCACAGCATTTTGTCACTTTATTGATGAAAACACTGCGCTAAAATTGGTTTTCTTTGCTCCACTTTCTTTTTTCCAAAAGAAAGTGGAAGGTTTTCTTTGCTCTACTTTCTTTTTTCCAAAAGAAAGTGGAAGGTTTTC
>CAYOVP010000052.1:3756-13146 GCA_964407495.1 uncultured Thermodesulfobacteriota bacterium | reverse complement strand
AGGTTGGGTAGAGCAAAGCGAAACCCAACAAAAAAGAATCTGCTCCTCTTTGCCCCTTGACAGCGCAACTCAAAAAACGACTTAACCGTCACAAGAAGATCCGGCGGTTCCACCCCTGGTGGGACCGCCGCCTTTAAGATCACGGCCATAGGGGGCCGAACCCGGACATCTTCAGGCAGCACGGTCTGATACGCAGACCAGGAAATCTCCATCACGGCGAAGACCCATCTTTTATCAGGAATAAAGAAACACGCACCTTATCCTCTTAATGAAAAAATCCTCTTCATGAAGACACGTAACGTCATATCCCTGCCTCAGGGCGTTCGCGATATCCTGCCCGATGAGGCACAGAAGATAGAAGAAGTCACCACCACCATTGGTTCGCTCTTCAGGCGCCAGGGCTTTCAGAAGATCATCACCCCCCTCCTCGAGTACGAGGACACCCTCGCCCTTGGCATGGGCGGCAACCTCATGGAGCGTGTCCTGAAATTCATAGACCCCAATACAGGCCGCGTCCTTGCCATGCGTCCCGACATTACGCCCCAGGTGGCCCGCCTCGTTGCCACGCGTATGCGCAACCACCCCCTGCCCCTTCGCCTCTATTACAATGACAACGCCATCCGTTACGTGGGCTTTGGCCGTGCAAAACTCCGCCAGATACCCCAGATAGGCGCAGAATATATCTCCGAGAAGGCCAGCCCCGAGGCAGATGCAGAGATGATAACCCTGGCTATCGAGGCCCTGAAGGCCGTGGGCCTTACTGACTTCAAGATAGATATGGGAGACGTGAGTTTCCTCAAGAACGTCCTTGCCGGCCTCGGCGTAGAAGACGAGGTGCAGGCCGGTATCAAAGACGCCGTGGCCCTGAAAGACGCCTCTGGCCTCGGTGAGGTTCTCGACCAGGCGGGCCCGGACATAAGCGCCGCAGACAAGAAGACACTCCTTGAAATTCCCGGCCTCTATGGCGGCGAGGAAGTAATAGAAAAGGCGCGGGGCCTCGTTGCCGATGGTTCGGCCCTTGCCGTGCTCGACAACCTCGAAGAGGTGCTTGGCATAATACGCTCAAAAGGGCTCGCAGATCTTGTGACCATCGACCTTGGCGAGGCCAGAGGATTCGATTATTATACGGGCATCATCTTCGAGGGCTTTGCCCTTGGCTTCGGTAAACCGCTCCTGAGCGGTGGGCGCTACGACCACCTCCTCGAGAGATACGGCTCCAAACCCATAGCCGCAACCGGCTTTGCCTTTGAGACGGAAAACGTCGTTGCCGCCATAGACCTTGTCGACGCGGAAGAAGGCTGAAACAAAGAGCAGCAAAAGAGAAAGAAGCGGCCTCTGGCCGCATATAAAAAAACTTTCTCTTTGAAAAAAGAAGGTAAGACAAAGAAAACCTCCCGCTTTCTTTTGGAAAAAAGAAAGCGGGGCAAAGAAAACCAATTCCCGCGGCCCCCTGGCCGCTGGAAGAACTCAGAAGGTGGTACTGCCCAGAGCAGAGAAATATTGAAGACTTGCAAGGTTGGGTGGGGTACAGTGTCAAACCCGTCAAAAAACGAGGTGCTGAGGCATGGCCGACAATATCGTAATAGTGGGCGCCCAGTGGGGCGATGAGGGCAAGGGAAAGATAGTCGACATCCTTACGGAAGAGGCCGACATCATCGTCCGTTTTCAGGGCGGCAACAACGCTGGACACACGGTCATCGTGGATGGAGAAAAGTTCATCTTTCACCTCCTGCCCTCTGGCATACTCCACAGGGGAAAGACATGCGTCATCGGAGCAGGAGTGGTCGTAGACCCCGAGGTCCTCATAGCCGAGATAGAGGTCCTCGAGCGCAGAGGCCGCTTCAACCCCGACTCTCTCCTCATCAGCCAGAACGCACACCTCATCATGCCCTATCACAAGACCCTTGATGCCGCGCGCGAGCGCCTTCGAGGCGATTCCAAGATAGGCACAACAAAACGCGGCATAGGCCCGGCATATGAAGACAAGGTCTCACGTTGCGGAATCAAGTGCGGCGACCTGCTCAACGAATCTGTCTTTCGTACAAAACTCAAGACCAACCTCCTCTTCAAGAACCACTATATAGAGAACGTACTCCATGGAGACGGCTTCGAGGTCTACGAGATATACCACCGCTACAGGCAGTTTGCAGACAAGATAGGGCGCCACATAACAGACACCTCTCTCTTTCTCGATAAGGCCATACGCACTGGAAAGAAGATACTCTTCGAGGGGGCCCAGGGCACGCTTCTCGACATAGACCACGGCACTTTCCCCTATGTCACATCCAGCAACACCGTGGCCGGGCAGGCCGCCACAGGCAGCGGCATAGGCCCGACACGCCTCCACAGAGTCCTCGGCGTCGTAAAGGCCTACACCACTCGCGTCGGCGAGGGTCCCTTCCCAACAGAACTGAAGGGCCGTGCCGCCGAGAGGCTCCGGGAAAAGGGCGAGGAGTTCGGCGCAACCACGGGGCGCGCAAGAAGATGCGGCTGGTTCGATGCCGTGGCCCTTCGCTATGCCGTTCGCGTCAACGGCCTCGACGGACTCATCATCACCAAACTCGATGTCCTGGACACGGTAAAGAAGATAAAGATCTGTACAGGCTACCGCATTGGCCGAAAGATACTCACCGAGTTTCCAACAGACCTCTCCGTGCTGGAGCGTTGCAGACCAGTGTACGAGACACTCGAGGGCTGGTGCACGCCCACCACGGGCATTCGCTCTTTCCGCCGCCTTCCCGCAAAGGCCCGCCAGTTCATTAGACGCATAGAAAAACTCTGCGGCGTAAAGGCCTATCTCGTCTCCGTGGGCGCGGGCAGGGAAGCGGCCATCAGAGTTCATGAACCCTTTGGGTAAGGTGGCTCCCTTTTGAAATCCACTGGCTGCATGCCGAGGTTTTCATATCTCATACATGGGCTGTCTTTACCTTGGGCAATCTTGTGCCTGGCGGCCTAAAGTAAAACCAGGGATAGGGCCTTCTTGATCTCCGACTCTTTCGAGTTGAACAAAACTTTCCCATGCAGGCGCAGGCTACGGATCCTCCTGCCATCTTCGAAGAAAGACAGACCCCCTCAGGGTCGTCCCGCTCCAGCCTGGTTCCTCTTCCCTGCACACCAGGGGCCCCGGAAGGCGCGACCCTACAGAAGATTGGGCGCCAGGCGCTTGCCAGAAGGCCGCGCTCCTTTGGAATATGGACCATACAATGACAGATAGTCTGAAGACCCTTATTTCTGCCCTTTCAAGGGGCATACCAGTACTGACTGTCAACAGGCGCCTTGCCCGATACCTCCTTACCCGCTTCGAGCAGGCCGAGGTCGCCTCTGGCCGCGTTCTCTGGAAGACACCGGGAGTCATGCCCTTCTCTTCCTGGCTAAAGTCTCTCTGGGCCGATTCCCGGCCACCAAGGGCCTTGCTCACCGGGGCCCGCTCCAGTGCCATATGGAAGCAGATAATCAGCGCTGACAAGGCAATCTCCAGCAAGGTCCTCTTTCCAGAGGGAGTGGTCAGTCTTGCCTCGAGGGCCTATGAACTCACGAAGAAGTATTGCCTCGACCTCTCCATGGAAAGCATCTATCTAACAGACGAAGCCCGGGCCTTCAGGAGGTGGCTCGCAGAGTATGAGCGCATTCTTGCTTCACAAGGCTTTACTGACGAGGCCTCTCTCTTTGACGAGGTGGAGGCCCTCCTGGCCAGTGGCAGGACCCAGGCCCCGCAAGAGGTGATCATAGCAGGCTTTGACGAAGTAACGCCTGCCATGGAGGGGGTGCTCTGCGCCCTCGAGACCGCAGGATGCAGGGTCGGTTTCTGGCCCCATGCCCCAGGCTCCCTCATACCTGGGGAAGGGCCAGTGGCAAGAGAGATATACGGGTATGATGATATGCGCACCGAGGCGCGCGCTGCGGCGCAGTGGGCCAGGGCCAGGGTCGAGGCCGGCGAGAGGATAGGTATCATAGTACCAGAACTGGAGAGGTACAGGGAGGTTGTAATAAACGAGTTTAGGGCAGAACTCTCCCCTTCAGCGGTCATACCCTGGGAAACAGAACAGGAAGTCTTCAATATCTCTCTTGGGGCGCCTCTCTCCCTCGAGCCCATCGTGCGCTCTGCACTGGACCTCCTATCCATTGGCCCAAGAAAGCAGGAGACCGAGTCCTTCATAAGGGCCCTCTCGACCCCCTATTTTCTGGCCAACGAGGCCGAGGCCCTGGACCTTGCGGCCCTTGGCGAGGCACTGAAGGCCGCGAAGGTGACTGAGACGGGTCTGCAAGGCCTTGCCAGAGAGGCGGGGAGAGGTGGAGGCCCCCTGGCAGGTCTCTTTGCGGATAGGCTACGGCGCTGGGCCGGGGCACTGCACGAAAGGCTCGCAGAGAGGGCCCTGCCCTCGGAGTGGGCAAGGTTTTTTGATGACCTCCTCAAGGACCTCAACTGGCCTTCTCCCTGTATTACCCTCTCGAGCAGGGAGTACCAGGCCCTCGAGGCATGGCAGGGCCTTCTGGCCACGCTGGGCACCCTCGATGACCTCATGGGAAGGATAACCAGGCAAGAGGCGCTGGCAGAGGTCCGCACCCTTGCCGCAGAGACCATTCACCAGCCCCAGTCCGAGGGCGAACGCCCGGTGGAGGTGCTCGGTATACTCGAGGCCGCGGGCATGGAGTTCGACTCTGTCTGGATACTCGGGGCACATGAAGATGCCCTGCCGGAAGAGGTATCGCCAAACCCCTTCCTGCCATATGAAGAACAGAAGAGGGCTGGGCTCCCGCGCTCAACGCCCGAGAGGACGCTCCAATTCGCGCGCCTGGTCCTGGAGAGGATAAAAAGGAGCGCGCCCCTCGTAGTGGCGAGTTATCCTCGCATGGTAGATGGCAAGGAACTTCGCCCAAGTCCGCTCCTGGGAGTAGAAGGGGCCGGCCTGATAAAAGACCCGCCCTGCACAACGGGCCACAGCCTGGGCCAGAGTGTCCAATCTACGGGCGCTGGTATCGAGGTCTTTGTCGACAACATGAGGGTGCCCCTCGAGGCAAGGGAACTCCAGACCATCAGGGGCGGTACGGGTATCATAAAGGAGCAGTCGGCCTGTCCCTTCAGGGCCTTTGCCATATACAGGCTAGGGGCGAGGGGCCAGAGAGGCGCAGGCCCTGGTATAGATGCCCTGGAGCGGGGTTCGCTCGTGCACGAGGCGCTCGAAAACTTCTGGACCAGTGTCCGCGATTCGCGCCACCTTCACGAGGCCGCAGAGGACGGAAGACTGCCCTCTCTCATAAAAGAGGCAGTGACAAGGGCAGTGGAGAGGTTCGGTAAGGAAGAAGGCAGGAGGGTGCCGGCCAGGATGCTCGAACTCGAGACCGAGCGCCTGGAGGCATTGCTGGGGGAGTGGATGGAAGTGGAACTCGGGCGCGGGGACTTCTCTGTCGCCGAGATGGAGAAGAGCCGGGATATAAACGTAGGCGGCCTTACAATAGGTGCGAGGATAGACCGCGTGGACGAGGTGGAGGGGGGGCGGAAGATAATAATCGATTACAAGACCAGTGCCTGCAAAAAAGATGACTGGCTTCCGGACAGGCCGCGCGAGCCGCAGTTGCTCCTCTATGCCATGGACGGCGGGTTCAATGCCCTGGCCTTTGCGAGCCTCAGGCTCAAGGGTACGCGCTTTGTGGGTCTTGGCGAGGAAGAGGGGATACTGCCTGGGCTAACGGCCATAGAGAGTGACGAGAGGTGGAGGCAGAAGATGGAGGGCGTTGAGAACTGGGCCGACCTGCGGGAAAGATGGCGGGAGTCGCTTATCGCCCTTGCCGAGGAGTTCATACGCGGCGAGGCACGGGTGGAACCGAACCCTCTTCTCAGGGCAAACGAGTTTCCCTGCCGGTACTGCGACCTTACCATGCTCTGCCGAAGGTTCGAACTTGGTCTCTACGGAGATGAGGATGACGGGGAAGACTGAGCCAGTGAGAGAAGCTCCTGACAGGAGAGAGCGGGAAGAGGCCCTGGACCCTGCCGGGTCCTTTATTGTCCAGGCCCCGGCAGGCTCTGGAAAGACCACGCTCCTCATCCAGCGTTTTCTCGTGCTCCTCGCTCACGCCAGGAGGCCCGAGGAGATATTGGCCATTACCTTTACGAGAAAGGCCGCAGGCCAGATGCACGGGCGCATAATGGCAGCCCTGGAAAGGGCCGCCTCGGGCGCAACCCCGGCGGACCACTGCGAGAGGCGTACGCTCAAACTCGCAGAAGAGGCCCTTTTGCAGGACAGGGCCCGTGGCTGGAAGATACTCGAGAACCCCTCCAGGCTCCGCGTCCAGACCATAGATTCCTTCTCTGCCATGCTCGTAAGGAGGACGCCCCTTCTATCGCGCCTCGGCACAGAGCCATCTGTTACCGAGAGGCCCTGGCCTCTCTATGAAGAGGCGGCGCGCCGCACCCTGGCCCTCCTTGAGGAGGAGAGCGCCCTTGGTCGAGATATCATGCAACTCCTCAGGTATAATGACAACAATGCAGAAGACCTCCTTGGAAAGATAGAGGTCATGCTCGCAAAACGGGACCAGTGGCTCCGTCACATCGCAGGCGGAGGCCAGAGGCCGAGGCTTGAGGATGCCCTCCAGGGGCTCGTGGAGGACGCCCTGTCTCGCGCAGCCGAGGCCTTTCCGCGCGGCCTCGAAGACGATTTCTGCGCCTCGGCAAGGTATGCCGCCGAACACGTGGCAGATGGCAATGAGATAAGGACGCTTCAAGGTCTTACTGGTCTGCCCGCGCCACGGGCCGCGAACCTCGGGGCCTGGAAGGCTGTAGCGGCCCTACTCACCACTAATGCCAGGGAGACGGCCTGGAGAAAACCAGGGGGTGTGAACAAGAGGCTTGGTTTCCCCAGTGAGAAGACGAGAGCGGCTGTTGCCGCAAAGGAGGGTTTCAAGGACCTCCTCGAGGCCCTTTCCGACTGCAAGGACCTACTTGCCGCGCTTTCAGAGGTGAGGCGCCTGCCCTGGCCGCGCTATGAGGAGGAAGACTGGAAGACCCTCTGCGCACTCGTCAACCTTCTTCCAGAGGCGGTCTCGCAGTTGAACGAGGTCTTCATGGAAGAGGGAGTACTCGATTTTCCCGCTCTTTCGCTCGGCGCGCTCGAGGCCCTCGGCAGACCTGACATGCCTACAGACCTCCTCCTCGGTCTCGACAACTCTATTAGCCATATCCTTGTAGACGAGTTCCAGGATACCTCATGGACACAGATACGGCTCATCGAGGCCCTTACAGAGGGGTGGGTGCCAGGCGATGGCAGGACGCTCTTTCTCGTCGGCGATCCCATGCAGTCCATCTACCGTTTTCGCGATGCTGACGTGGGGCTCTTTCTGCGTTCTGCGAGAGAGGGCCTGCGGGGCCTGAGGCCCCGGTACATAAGGCTCAGGACCAACTTCCGCTCCACCGCACCCCTCGTAGACTGGGTGAACAGGACCATTGGCCCGGCCTTTCCCCCTCTGGAGGACCCGCTACGCGGGGCAGTGGCATTTGCAGAGTCCGAGTCCATGGTTGGCAGAGGGGGCCCTGGCGTAAGCATGAGGGTCTATACCAGGAGGGATGACGAGAGGGAGGCATGGGATGTACTGGAGATAATAAGGGGTCTGCCTCCAGGGAGCACGAAGGCGGTTCTTGGACGGACGCGTGAGCACCTGAGGGCAATAGTCGAGAGGTTTCGCACCGAGGGTCTGGTCTTTCAGGCCAAGGACCTCGAGCCCCTCGAAGAAAGGCCCGTGATAAGCGACCTCCTTGCCCTGGAGCGGGCCCTCCTGGACCCAATGGACAGGGTGGCATGGCTTGCTGTGCTCCGCGCCGGTTGGTGCGGCCTTGGCCTGGCAGACCTTCACGCCCTCTTGCTCGGTAGCGGCACAGGGCCTGTCTGGGGGCTCCTTGGTGATGAGAATCGCCTAAGAGCCCTATCGGATGATGGCAGGGAGCGTGTCCTTCGATTTCACCGGACCATGTCCCGTGCCGTCTCCCTTAAAGGGAGAACCAGTGCGAGAAGGCTACTCGAGGGGCTCTGGACAGCCCTTGGCGGGCCGGCCCTCTATGGTGATGACGAGAACGCCATGGCCGAGGCAGGGCGATTTTTCGATATCGTGGAAACCCTTGACCGCACGGGCGAGGTCTTGACTGCCGAGGTGCTCACAGCCCAGGTGAAGGGGCTCTATGCCGAGGCCTCACCGGCGCCGGAGAACGCCGTACAGGTCATGACCATACACGGGGCAAAGGGCCTGGAGTTCGATTACGTGATACTGCCGGGTTTTGGCAAGAAGGCCAGGAGACCTGATAGTGAGATCCTCTACTGGCTGGAGCGTGGAGAAGACCTCATCCTTGCTCCCATGAGAAAAAAGGGCGATGACGACAGTAACCACGTATACGAGTACATAAGGGGGGTGTACGCCGAGCGCCAGGACCTCGAGGACAGGCGCCTGCTCTACGTGGCGGCCACAAGGGCGGCAAAGGGGCTCTATCTCCTTGGACATGCAGAGGAAAAGGAGGGCAGACTGAAGACCGTTGCAGGTTCCTTCCTCCGGCTGATAGAGTTTGCGCTGGAAGAGAAGATGATTCTCAGGCCTGGTGAGACGGGGGAAAGAGGCAGGGATGTCTCGGGAGCGCCAAGGGCCTCTCTACTCAGACGCCTCGCCCTCTCCTGGCGCTTGCCTGAGCCTGCTCCTCCCTGCAGAGGTGCCTCCAGACCTGGCCCGGACCAGATGGCCCGTCCGCTCGAACGCCCTGTCTTTGACTGGGCGGGCAGAGAGGCGCGGCAGGTCGGCACCGTGGTGCACGGCTATCTGTATCGCGTGGCCGTCGAGGGCCTTGACCGCTGGGACCGGGAGAGGGTCGTCGCCGAGAGGCCTGCCATGGAGGCCATGCTCCGGGGCCTTGGCCTGAACAGGGTCGAGGCCGGGGCAGGGGCAAAGAGGTGCGTGGAGATTGTCTGCAAGGCCCTCGCGGACGAGAGGGGCCGATGGGTCCTCGGCGCTCAGAGAGAGGCCGGGGCCGAGGTGGCCCTCACGGGCCTGCTCGACGGCGTGGTACGCCGCGTGGTCATAGACAGGACCTTTCTGGACGAGGACGGCACGCGCTGGATAATTGATTACAAGACAGGCGAGCACAGGGGTGGCTCGCTGGAGAGGTTCCTTGCCCAAGAGAGGGAGCGGTACAGGCCGCAGTTGGAGGGGTACGCGAGGCTCCTCTTGAAGGCCTCTCGAGGTAGGGCCAAGGGACTTTTAAGCAGTGAGGGCACCATAAGAAAGGGACTTTATTACCCGGCCATACCCGCCTGGTGTGAACTCTGAAGGCCTTGGGCACATCCGTTCGACTGTTTCGGCCTGGCTGATAAGAAAATATGAACTCTGAACGCCTTGGGCACCCCCCTTGGCACCCCC
>CAYOVP010000052.1:0-3656 GCA_964407495.1 uncultured Thermodesulfobacteriota bacterium | reverse complement strand
CCCCCAGAGGCGCTTGGGAGAGAGGGCTACTTTATGATCATCCTTCTCTGCATCTCTGGGTCCAGTTTTTCGTAGAGCGTATTGAGGAGTTCCTTGGCCTCTTTTTTCACCCGCAGTTCCTCCACCACCCTTTCTTCGCGTATCTTGGCCTTTAGTACGAGTTTTATCTCTTTTTCCGCCTTGTCTCTCTGGTTCCTGTACAGGAGCGACTCTGCATAGAAGAGATGGTTGGTAAGGTTCCTGGGCCCTGTCTTCACGGCCTTTTCGAGGAGTTTAAGGGCCTTTTTCTTATCAGGCCATGTGATGAAGAAGGGTATGTATGGGGTCTTGAAGTGGAGTCTGCCGAGAGTCCTGTATCCACCACCCTCTGCATACTCAGGGTCGAGTTCAATGGTTTTTTCTGCAAGGGCCCTTATCTTCAGGGCCACGTCATTTCTCGCCGAGGCAAAGGTGCCGTAAACCCTGCTCCAGGCCCCCCAGAGCGCGGCCATCCAGTAGTGTATGCCGGCGCTATCAGAAAACTCCTCGAGTCCCTTTTGTCCTATCTCCATGGCCCTGTCCACGGCCTCTTTCCGGCGGTTCTTGTCTTTCTCGGCATATGTTACGTAATAGTAAGAGGCATGCAGTATCTTTATGACGAGGTCTTCTGTAGGCTTGCCTCCCTCGTAGGCCTGCAGGTACAGGTCGAGGGCGTTTCTCACATTGGCAGGATAGGCCCTGTCCTTTATATGGTTGGCCCCCCGGAGTCGGAAAAACTCGTCACCCCGGTATATGAGGTCTTCTATCTCATCGGCAGAAAGCGTGGGCGCAGGAGGCGGGGGCGTTGGGGTCTCGGCGGCTGTGGGCTCAGTGGGGCGCGCGGGGGCCTCTGTGGGAGCAGGACCTGCCTCTGCCACGCCGAGCATGAGAGTGAGTAGCAATGTCAAGATAAATAGGTGTCGTCCTGCTCTTCGCAATTGCACTGGCCTCGCTCGATGGTTTGGTTTCCTGGCCATGTAAAGGTGCGGCCCTGCTTCCTATGAAGGGGCAGAGGGGCAGTTGGCCGGGAAAGCACTGGTCATTGATGCCTGTCCCGCCTTCCTTCTTGCCAATGGTTCTGGCGTAAGGGTTTTTATATTCTATCCTATCTTACCATCATTACTCAATATTTTTTTATGCCGGGCTCGGCGGGCCAAATGTTACCCCACTACAGTCCCTTGCAAAGGGTCTTAGACTGGTTGTATAGTAGGTCGCCATGAATGTGGAGTGGTGATGATTGTTGAGGGCCCCTGGTAGCACACATGTCTGCGAAGACGAGTATGCCCTTGCCCGCAATGGGTTGGCTCGTGGGGGGTGGGGGGTGTGGGCGTTGGGGCTCGTGGGGATGCCTTTTATCCACGTGGGGCCAGGGGGCAGATTTTTTTTGGGGATTTACTAAAGGGAAGGTGAAAAAGGGCGTTAAGAATAGAGGGGGGCGTTATTGCAGAAGGGGGCCGGGAAAGACGTCAGGCCCTGAGCCTGGTACATGGATTGTGATGAAAGTAACATATAAAAGTTTCTTCTTGAGAGAAAATCGGCAACAGTGGTCTATGCGAGACCTTGGGGTGACTTGCAACTAAGTCAGGAGATGAGATTGCGTGAACTATCTGGAAAGAGCGGATTTACGCTGGTGGAACTTCTCATAGTTATTGCCCTCATCGCCATCATAGTGGCTATTGCCATACCAGCGTTTACCAAGTACAAACTCCGAAGTTACAAGGCCACCCTTGACTACGACGCCAGGGACGCCTACATTGCGGCAGAGGCCTACCTTGCAGACCACGTGGGCGCAACCATCGACAGCCTCTCGAAACTCGAGGCAGGCGGATACAACGCCTCCACTGATATAGTCTTTTTAAATGGCTCCATTGTGGCCGGGTCAGGCAATATAGAGTTATACTCCAATGCCCTCAATGTACAGGGTATGGACAACAACAGCGTAATCTTTGGTAACGGCAGGATAGAACTCGCCAACCAGCCCAAGTAGACGGGCCAGGGCCGCCCATGGCTCAGGAGCCATGCCCCCAGGGCCGTGGTGTGCCGGGGTTGCCTTGCTTTCCGGCGCCTATCGCTGAACCTGAGAAGAACTTGCATAGAAGAGGAGGGGCAGTCCAGTACCTTTCCTTTTTTTTATCTTTTTCCTTCCTTGGCAGCCTTTATTTCCAGTTTAGATTGCCGGGCCCTTTTTCGGAAAACTATCTTCTCTTCCCCGCACATTAGCCGCTCTTTTTTTCCTCACATGGGATAGTTCACCCCTCCCCTCGTTGGCCCACCAGCCCCGGCGGAAAACCCCTTGGCGCCTGCGGCTATAGGCAGAGGACTTTTCCCTTACAAGGAAAAAATATTGTAATTTTATTTCAATCCTGCAATACTTTAGTAAATAAAAAAGGTAAAGAATGCAGAAGACAACGCTCTGGTACATAAACACCAACAAACTCTTTGCCACCCTGCCCGAGGAGAAGCGCGCGGCCATGGCTTCCATGCTGAGGCCCGTGAATATCAAGAAAAAGAGTTTCATCTACAGCATGGGTGAGAGCGCAGAGAAGGTCTATATCCTCAAGGAAGGGAGGATAAAGATAACGCGCGTAACCGAAGAAGGCAAGGAACTCACCATAGACATCCTCGAGCCGGGCGATATCTTCGGCGAGATGGCCATAGCCGGTGAATCTGAGCGTGAGACCAGCGCCGAGGCCCTCGAGGATTCCTTTATCTGCGCTATGAGCAAGAGTGACTTCGAGCGCTTCATAGCCGAGAACCCGGGTGTCTCCATGAGTATTACCAAGTGGTTTGGCTCGCGCCTCCGGAAGGTGGAGAACCGCCTCGAGAACCTCATCTTCAACGACGTGCGGACAAGGCTCCTGGCGCTCTTCAACGACCTTGCAGGAAAGTACGGTGAGGAGACGCCAAGGGGGAAAAAGATTACCATACACCTGTCTCACCAGGAGATTGCCAACCTCATAGGGGCCACGAGAGAGACCGTTACTCTGGAGATAAACAACCTCAAAAGAGAGGGCCGTCTGCTCATGGAGGGCAAGGAGTTCGTCATGCCCAGGGTAAATGAGCCCGGCCCCTGAGAACCCCATCGAGTGTAAGCCCCCTTACATCAGGGCCCAGGTCCTTGGTGTAAGATATAGGCATGGAAAAGGGGCGAAAAAAAGGGCTTGCTGAGGAGGCACCTCCAGAAGAAGGGAAAGGCCCCTGCATAATACTTAGAAAGGGTGAAGTACTGCGAAAGGGCAATGCACCGAAGGACAACGAAAAACATCTCAAGAAGGCTGACAAGCAATAGCATGGTTTGGTACCAGGGGGCCTATAGAGGGGGGAAGGATGGTATCGTGAAAGAGACAGAGGAAGGAGGAGAGGGCGATGCGTGAAAAGAAAAGAATGACCTACATGGGTTCTGTTCTCATGGCCATGGCCATGGTCCTGGCAATACTCTCGGCGGATGCGCGTGCCACTGTAGACCATGTAAGCATGATAGGCATAAAGCCTGCATACCAGGTGGGCAAGTACGAGAGCCACGACAGGTTCTGCTATGACGGGAGTTGCAGAATAAAGGGAACGGGGCAGATAAAGATAGACCTCGACCCACAGAGCAACTCGGGCCTCATCGTGGCCACCTTCAAGGGCGCTGACGG
>CAYOVP010000051.1:0-13712 GCA_964407495.1 uncultured Thermodesulfobacteriota bacterium | reverse complement strand
CACGGCTCCGCCTATGACAAAAGTTACGAAACTATGAAAAAAGTGCGTCATTGTTCTGGCCTCTCTCAAAAAAAAGCAAGGCAAAACAAAGACTTTATCGATGGCACGCCTTTTGCTTAAATTAAGGGGCATGTTTTCGTATAATTTACCCATAGTTTAATATATTTTCAGGCCAAATAAGTAAAAAAGAGAGGACTTCATGAGCGTAAAGGGCAGGCTGGCCGATATCAGGCCACGCGATATCCTCCAGATATTCGTAAGCGAGGGAAAGACCGCCGCAGTGCACCTCACCTCGGACAGAGGTTTTGGTCATATCTATCTCGCAGACGGTGCCGTTGTACACGCCCAGTACAGGGATGCCACAGGTGAAGAGGCCCTGAAGGAACTCCTTACCTGGACAGAGGGCGAGTTCGAGGTGGAGCCCGATGTACAGGCACCGGAGCACTCCATAGACGAGGACGTATTCATTTCCGTATTCAGAGAGAGGGGAGGTCCGGCAAGCGGGAAAGAATCGAGGGGCAAGGTCGATTACCCCGGCGCTTCGGTAGGCCTCATTAAAAAACTCCTTGACCTTAATATTCTCGAGAGGATCCAGTAATGAGGACCAAACACGTCGCCATAATAGGGGCCAACAAGGAAGCCCTCAAACTCCTTCCCATCCTCCTTGCCGACAAGGATACTGAGATAAGAATAATGGCGGACCCGAACCCCAATGCCATGCTCTTCAAACTGGGCGAACTTGGGTACAGGCTCTCGCCGAGGCTGAATATAAAGACAACTCACAACCTTGATGATATCAAGTCCGATCCTTATGTGAACACCATAATAGACGCCATCCAGAATAGAGATACAACGGAGTTTCTCAAGTCTGCGCACTTCTTGAACATGGAGAAGTTTGGTCCCCTCAGCGCGCGCCTCCTCTGGGAGGTGCGGGGTTCCTTCGAGAAGGTCGAGGGAGTGGACAACAGGGACGCCATATTCTCGTCTCTTCGCGAGATAGTGGACTCCCTCTACCTGATCACAGACAGAAAGGAACTTACCTCTGTCCTGCTGAAACTCGTCATCGAGTTCACAGGCGCACAGCGCGCCTCCATTATGCTCCTCAACGAGGCAGAGAACAGCCTCCGCGTAGAGGCGGCAAACGGCATGGACGAGGAGGTCGTCCGCAAGATACGCGTACCTCTGGGCACTGGTGTATCCGGCTATGTGGCGCAGAAGGGCAAGGCCGTCATCATATCTGGAAGGGCAGACCCCACGAGGTTCATGAAACCCATGGAGCGCGATGACGCCAAGAGTGCCATGTGCGTGCCCCTCGTGGTGGACAGAAGGGTCTTTGGTGTTGTCAATGTAAGTTCCAGCGAGTCGCCGGATCTTTACACAGATGACGACCTCGATTTTCTATCGAGGTTCGCTGCCCTGGCCGCCGAGGTCATACACAAGTCCATCGAGTACGAGACCATACGTTCCGATGCCGCGAAGTTCTCCTTCTGGAAGGAAATAGACGGAATGATGAGTTCTGGTACGCCCCTCGAGAAGAACCTACCGGCCCTTGCCAGAAAGATAGCCCACGAGGTGCCGGGCATGACCTGCCTTCTCTACCTCTATAACGACAAGACTCGGAGCCTCGTCCTCAAGGCATCGAGCGCAGGCGGCACTGGCGGACTCGGCATCTTCGCCGGAATCAGAAAGGGCCAGGGCATAGAAGGATATGCCATGGAGACCGGTAGAGACGTCTTCCTCGTGGACAGGACAGAAGAAGACATGGTGAAAAAGTACTACATCTCCCTCCCCATGGTCTGTAACAACCGTTTCGTGGGCACCCTTAGCGCCCAGGTGGTCTCTCCCGGGGGCCTTAGCCCCTACCACGAGGCATTTCTCAAGGACATCAGGACACTTGTTGCCCAGAGCATCTGTCGGTCCCTGGAGGCCGAGCAAGAGACCCGCTGGGGCAGGAAGGTAACGAGCATAGACGACATAGGACTCGACCTCATCACAGTCCGAGATCCGGCCCGCCTGACACGCCTCATAGCCCAGAAGGCCGCTGACGCCATTGCCGCAGACGGTGCGCTCCTTCGCATAGACCAGGGTGAGAAACGTTTCCAGACCGTTGCCACCTATGGCCTGGATGACACGGTCCTGAGACGGGAACTGCATTATATAGAGAAAGAAACCGTCCTCGAGGTGCTCCGCAGACACGAGCCGGTCTCCAGGGAGTTCTCCGCAGATGCATCTCCGCTCATAAAGTGCGTTTTCTCAGTGCCCATATTCCTCGATGGCGAGATAATAGGCGTACTCACGCTCTTTCACAAGGTCTACGAGGGCACGCAGTACGAGGGCGCATTCTCTGATGAAGACGCGGATACGCTCCAGAGATTCATACTCTTCGCCGCAAGGGCCCTTGATGTGAGCATATTCAGGCTCAGAGACTCTTCTGCGGAAGGGAGAGAAGAAAGGGAAGAACCTTCGCCCATGGAGGCCCTGGAGATGAGGGTGGAACAGGAACTCAACAGGGCAAGGCGCAAGGACGAACGCTTTGTACTCGCAACAATGCGCATCGTGGCCCCCCAGGGCGTCTCGGAGAACAAGTTGAAGGCAATATGCGCCAAGTTCCTCGACATCATAAGAGACGAGACCCGGAACTTCGATTACGTGACAATGCTCGAAGATGACGTATTCGCGCTCCTCTACCCCCTCAGCGACAATGCCGTGAAGCGCGTAATCGACGTCATCGTCGAGGCAATAAGAGACAATCCCCTCCTCAACAAATCCTTCCTCGAAGAACACCTCACTGCCTACTATGGCTCCGCACAATTTCCCGCAGATGGAGATTCCTTTACCGCGCTCTTTTCAAAGGCCTCGAGACGTGATATCATTAACATCGAGAGCGCCCTTGAAGAGAAGGTAAAGTAGCGGCAAGGGAATCTCCTCCCCCCTCTACTCTTGAAAAGGCCATGTGCTGAAGGGCCCTTGTGCCTGAGCTTGGGTCTTTTCCTTACTGCCACGGCCCCAGGCAAGGTTGCGAGATCATGATAGAAGTACGGTTTTTTGCCATGTTGAAGCGTATAGCCGGCACCAACTCCCGCGAGTACGACATCCGCGAACCCGTAACCGTGGGCGAACTCAAGGAGATGATCGCCCGTGACATCCCGGCCCTTGCCGAGGTTCTTGCCGGCAGGAGCGTCCTCGTCTCGGTGAACGAAGAGTTCGCCCGTGACGATGAACTCGTTGCCGACGGAGACGTGGTGGGGCTCCTTCCGCCCTTTTCCGGGGGGTAGAAGACGGGAAAGAGTAAGAAAAGAGAAGAGAAAAGAAAAAGAGTATTTTTTCCACCTTCTTTTAGAAAAAAGAAAGTGGAGCAAAGAAAACCAATAATAACGCATGGTATGCGTCTTATGGAAAATCTTGTAAGGATTCAGGAAGGGCCTTTTTCCATCGAGGCCGTGCAGGACGAGGTAAAGAAGGCCTCCAAGGGCATCGGCGCGCTCGTGAGTTTTGTGGGCACGGCCCGAGATATCTCAAAGGGCATTGAGATAAGGGGGCTGGACTTCGAGCACTACCCCGGCATGGCAGAGAAGAAACTCGGGGACATAAGGAGGCGAGCCCTCGATAACTTCAATATAATCGAGATGTCCATTGTCCACAGGACAGGCCATATCGATATAGGCGAGGATATCGTCCTCATAGTGGCGGCCTCGGCGCACCGTAACGACGCCTTCATGGCCTGCGAGTGGGCTATTACGGAACTCAAGCGCACCACGCCCATCTGGAAGCGCGAGACAACGGCCACGGGCGAGGTCTGGGTCTCGGAGACGCCGTAATTTTATTTGTCGGGTTTCGCTTGCGCCCTACCCGACCTACAAGTCTTAGCCGACCAGAAAGCGTCTCACTGTCCATAAAGGTGGGCAGTGCCCACCCTGCCTATCCAATGGCCAAAGGCCATTGGATTATGGGTTTTCTTTGTCTTACTTTCTTTTTTCTAAAAGAAAGTAAGAAATTTTCTTCTTTCTTTTTCTTTTCCTTAATCTTTTTCTTCTCTTATTTTCCCCCGCATTCTTCGGTGGAGCCTTTTATTTTTTTTATGGTATGCATGAGCGCGGGCATGAGGACGGCGAGGTTTTCGCGCACCCCGCGCGGGCTTCCGGGCAGGTTTATTATGAGGCTCTGGCCTCTTGTTCCGCAGACGGCCCGCGATATCATGGCATGGGGGGTCTTCTTGAGGCTTTCTGCGCGCATGGCCTCGCTCATGCCCGGTAGTTCCCTTTCAATGACAGCGCGCGTGGCCTCGGGGGTCACGTCGCGGGGCGTTACGCCTGTGCCGCCCGTGGTCACCACGAGGTCTACGCCGAGTTCGTCAGTAAAGTGAATGATTTTCGCGCTGATTTGCTCTATCTCGTCGGGCACGATTTCATAGGCCCGAACCTCGGCTGGCAGGGCGGCGAGCATGGCGCGTATCTCCGCTCCGCTAAGGTCCTCACGCTCGCCTCGCGAACCCTTGTCGCTGATGGTAAGAATGGCCGCTGTAATCATATGAGCCTCTTTTTTTTAAGACAAAAGAAAGTAAGATCAGGAAAATTTCCACTTTCTTTTTGAAAAAAGAAAGTGGACCAAAGAAAACCAATATCAGTGCAATGTATGCGTCGTTGAAAAAGCGCCTTGCGGGGCGGGTGGGGCGGCACTGCCCGCCATCCGATCTTCTCAGTCCAGGATATTTCTCACCACAAAGAAGATATTTTCCTTTCGCTCCTTGAGACGCCTGAGCACATAGGCGAACCAGTCGTTGCCATAGGGCACGTAGACGCGCACCCTGAAGCCCTCTCTTGCAAGTTCTTTTTGAAGCGACCTCTTTATTCCGAGGAGCATCTGGAACTCAAAGGCGTCTTTTCTTATCTTCTTCTCGGTTATGAATTCCTTTGCCTCGTTTATGATTGCCTCGTCGTGCGTTGCTATGGCGGGCTTGTAGCCTTCCGTAAGTAGGCGTTTCATGAGGGTGACGTAGTTCATGTCCACGAGTTTCTTTTCCTGGAATGCAACGCCTGGTGGCTCGGCGTAGGCCCCCTTTACGAGCCGCACACTTGCCCGTGCCTCGATGAGGCGCTCGATGTCCCTCTCTGAGCGGAGGAGGGTGCTCTGTATGGCTACGCCCGTCTCAGCGAACCTCTCGTGCAACTTGAGGAAGATATTGAGCGTGTCTTCTGTGTACTTTGAGCGCTCCATGTCGAGGCGCGTGAAAATGCCACGCTTTGCCGCCTCTTCGAGGATTTTTGAGAGGTTTTCTTCCGTAAGCGCGCGGGAGATGTCGAGGCCCAGGTGCGTGAGTTTCAACGAGATGGAGGCATCGAGACCGGTATTTTTTATATCTTCGAGGAGGGCAAGGTACTCGTCTACCGCGGCCCTGGCATGCGCCGCGTCACTTACGCCCTCGCCGAGGACATCGATGGTGGCGGCGATGCCCTTCCCGTTCAGGTCTCTGCAGACCTTTATGGCGTCAGAACGTTCGTCGCCTGCTATGTATCTCGAGGCGAGATAGGCCGTAAAACCCTTCATTGCTCTTTACAGTCCCCTTTTCTTCAGGAATCTCTCCACGATGTCTCCCAGTCTGCCAGACTCGAAGTCGTCCAGAGAGTAGGAGACCCTGATGCAGGGTTTGTCTATGGTTATGAGCCTGCCAAGGTCTATGGGCGTTGCTATGACCACGGCATGGGCGGGTGTTGCGTTTATGGTCTTTTCAAGGTCCCTTATCTGGGCCTGGGAGTAGCCAAGGGCAGGCAGGAGGTCTTTTATATGGGGATATTTCTTGAAGGTATCCTTGATAGAGCCCTGGGCCCAGGGCCTTGGGTCTACGGGCACCCATCCATGCTCCCTGCATGCGGCAATGCCCGCTCCATAGGTCATGCCGCCGTGGGTCAGCGTTGGGCCGTCCTCCACGACGAGGACGTTTTTTCCTGCCTCGAGCCTGCCGCTGGTCTTAAGTACAAGGTCTGTGCAGAGATACCGGACACCAGGGTTTATGGCGCGGATATTCTCTTCTACGGTCTCGATGCTCTCTTTGTCCGCGGCCCTGGCCTTGTTTATTATCACGCAGTCGGAGAGGCGTATATTAGTCTCCCCGGGGTAGTAGGCGCGCTCGTCACCGGCGCGCAGGGGGTCGGCTATGGTTATGGCGAGGTAAGGGCGGTAAAAGGGTGTGTCGTTGTTCCCACCGTCCCATATTACAAGGTCGGCTTCTTCCTCGGCCCTTCTGAGGATGGCCTCGTAGTCTATTCCTGCGTATACCACCATGCCCGCCTCCACGAGGGGCTCGTACTCCTCCATCTCCTCGATGGTGCAATTCTGTTTTTTGATGTCATCGAGGGTGGCAAAGCGTTGCACCGCCCTGTCTTTATTGAGTGTACCGTAGGGCATGGGGTGGCGTACGGCAACGGGCCTGAGGCCGGCGTTCTTGATGATGCCGGCTATGTATCTCGTCACAGCGCTCTTTCCGCAGCCCGTCCTTACGGCGCAGACGGAGATGACGGGCCTGGTGGAGGCAAGCATTGTGGCCCTTGGGTCTGGAAGGGTGAAGGCCGCGCCAGCGGCGTTCACGAGCGATGCCTTACGCATGAGATCGGTATAGGATATATCGCTGTATGAGAAGACTACCTCGTCTATGGAGAGATCTGCTATGAGGTCGGAGAGTCTTTCCTCAGAGTAGATGGGTATGCCCTCTGGGTAGAGGTGGCCGGCGAGTTCGCTCGGGTAGGAACGTTTTTCTATGAATGGTATCTGCGTTGCTGTGAAGGCCAGTACATCGTAGTCTTCGTTGTCCCTGTAGAGGACATTGAAGTTGTGAAAATCACGGCCAGCCGCGCCCATTATGATGATCTTCTTTCCCCGGTCTCTCTCTGCCATGGGAAAAAGCATATCCTGATTATGGGCGGAAATCAAGGCGCCTTTTTTAGACCTACCGCCCGGGAGCAGGGAGAGGCCTTTGTTCTTTGGAGGCCGTTTTTTTTGGTGGCAGGGTCTCTGCGCAAAAACTGGTTTTCTTTGTCCCACTGTTTCAGGGCATAGGCCTTTGTTCTTTGGAGGTCGTTTTTTGGTGGCAGGGTCTCTGCGCAGGAACTGGTTTTCTTTGTCCCACTGTTTCAGGGCATAGGCCTTTGTTCTTTGGAGGTCGTTTTTTGGTGGCAGGGTTTCTGCGCAAAAACTGGTTTTCTTTGTCCCACTTTCTTTTTCCCAAAAGAAAGTGGGGGGGCAGGCCCGCAGGGCTTTCTTTCTCTGATTTTTTCCTGGCGCCTCAGCCGCCGGAGGCGCGCCGATTTTTTACTTCTCTCCCGTACTCATGAGGGCGAAGTTTGCGCCTTTACGGAGTGTCTTGAGGCCGTATTTTTCTTCGAGAGTCCTGGTAATGGAGGCCTTTGTTATTATGAGGAGTCTTTTCCTGGTATTTGTTAGGGCATTTTTCAGGGAGTTTCCCTCGAGTTTGAGTATCTTGCCGTCTGCATAGTAGAAGGCAATGGAGGGCTGGTTTATCTCAAAGGTGGCAAGCCTTGTCTCAGGGAGGGTCTTTTTGGCGTACAAGGCGTAGTCATGGAGGTCTTTCTGCATGAAGGCGTTTACCGTGGGGATGGCCTGGAGGCGGAGAACCACTATGAGCGCCACGGTGGAGGCGGCTACAAGGGGGAGGTACTTGCCTGGCCTTCTCATGGAGGAAAGACTGAAGAGGCCTGTGAGGAGGAAGACGACTCCAAGGGCATTGAAGAGCCCGGTTGGGAGGGGTATATCCATATCCACCCTGAGGTGTGGTGTTGCGAAGGCCGCAACCGAGAGGACGATGGCGAGCGCTCCCATGAAGGCAAGGCCGGTTTTTCCGGGTTTGGCTTGGTTTATGATCCTTGAGACGGTTATGCCCACGAGGATGGAGCATGCAGGGATGGCAGGGAAGATGTAGTTCGGGAGTTTTGTCCTTGAGATGGAGAAGAAGATGAAGATGAAGAAGAACCAGATGGTGGTGAAGGAGAGGACGTCATTATCTTCGATGCGGTCTCTCATGTTCTTGATTCCCTCAGCGAGCGCTCCGGGAAGGAGGGCCACCCAGGGGAAGAAGCCTGCAAGGAGTATGAGGACATAGAAGTAGAAGGGGCCCCCGTGGCTGGAGATGACGCCTGTAAAGCGGTGGAAGTGGTGTTTGATGATAAAGGCCTCGATCCACTCCCAGCCTCGCTCGTGGTACTCGAGGACGAACCATGGCATGGCCAGAATGAGAAAGATGAGGATATGCAAGGGGTTGAGGAGTTTTTTTATAGCGCGTAGTTCTCTTCTGAGAGCGAGATAGATGAGGGTTATGGAGAGGGGAAAGAGTATGCCGATTATCCCCTTTGTGAGCATGGCGAGCGCCGAAGAGACCCAGAAGGCTATGTAGAGGCCTTTTTTACCGGTTTTTATGGCAGTAAAGACCGAGAAGAGGGCCCCGCTTATGAAGAAGGCGAGGGTCATGTCTGTTACTGCGGAGTGGGAGTAGACGAGGAACTCGAGGTTCAGTAGGACCACGAGGGCCGACCATAGGGCCCCTGAGAAGTTGCTGAAGCGGAGGGCAAAGAGAAATGTCGTGAGTACGAGTAGCACCCCAAAGCCTGCAGATGGAAACCTTGCGGCAAACTCGGTGATGCCCATGAGTCTGAAGGCCCCGGACATGGCCCAGTAGAAGAGTATTGGCTTGTCGTAGCGGGGCTCGAAGTTGTAGGTGGGTGTGATGTAATCGCCTGTGACGACCATCTCGCGCGAGGCCTCGGAGAAGACGGCCTCGTCCACGTCAAAGACGAGGTAGCCGCCGAGTTTGAAGAAACAGACAGATACTACGAGGACCGCGAGGCCTGCGAGGACCCACTTTTTCCGGTTCCTGGCCCAGGGGCTTCTGTTTGCGAGGAGCCAGCCCACGCCGAGGCCCAGGACCGCGCCGCCTGCTATGTCTGAAGGGTAGTGAGAGCCAAGTCCTATGCGTGAGAGGGCTACGAGGCCGGCAAAGGCGAGTAGGGGCAGACGGAGCCGTGGAAAGCGCGCACCGAGAGCCGCGGCCAAGGCAAAGGCCGTAGTGGTATGGCCGGAGGGAAAGGAGTTGAACTTTCCGGTGAGGTCGAAAAAGGACGGGTGAGTTATGGCATGGAGGACGAAGCCCTCTGTATGCGAGGGCCTTGGCCTCTCGAAGACTGCCTTCAAGACCTGTACGAGGCCGCCGGAGAGGAGTACGGCGTAGAGAGATTCTCTGCCAGCGAGTATCAGGGGGTCTTTACGAAGGAACCTTCCGAGGAGATAGACCGCCAGGGAGAGGGGGATGAGAAAGCCGCCGTTACCGAGAAAACTGAAAAGGCGCGCAACCGTCTCAGGCCCCCCTCTGAGGTCGAGTCTGCCGGCAAGGGGGTCGAAGAGGGCAGATACAAAGAGCACCCCAAGGAGGAGGATGCCCAGGGCCAGCGCCTTTCTGATGGATGCAGGGGTGAATGCCCCATCGCACCTTTCCTTCTGAGCAACGCTCTTCCTGCCCCGGGCCCCGAAAGCCTTCAACCGAGGGCCTCCTCGAAGATGGCGATGGCCCTGAGGAGTTCCTGTCTTGTTATGTTCAGCGGCGGGATGAGGCGTGCAACATTCTTGTCCACTCCGCACTCGATGATGATAAGGCCCTTCTCGAGGCACCTTGCCATGACGTCTTCGAGCCTTGCCTTGTCGGGAGAGCCGTCGCGCCGGACGAACTCCACGCCTATCATGAGCCCCAGCCCTCGCACATCACCGATAAAGGGCCTTGTGCGGGCTATCTTCCTGAGTTCGCGGAGCGCGAGGCGGCCAAGACGCGCGGCGTTTTCAAGGAGGCCTTCGCCTTCGATGACCTCTATGGTGGCAAGGGATGCGGCACAGGCCACAGGGTTGCCGCCAAAGGTGGTGCCATGGGCTCCAGGGGCCCACTTTCGCATTATCCTCCGCGAGGCGCCGACTGCGCTGAGGGGAAATCCCGAGGCAATGGCCTTTGCCATGGTCATGATGTCGGGCCTGATTCCATAGGCCTCGGCGGCAAACCACTTGCCAGTGCGTCCAAAGCCGGACTGCACCTCATCGAAGACGAGGAGTATGCCGTGACGCGTACAGAGTTCCCTGAGTCTTATGAGGAACTCCCGCGGTGCCGGGCAGTACCCCCCCTCGCCGAGCACTGGCTCTATGATCATGCAGGCGACCTCACTGGGCGCAATCTGCCTCTTGAGCATTGTCTCTATGTAGGCGAAGCACTGGAGAGTGCATTTTTTTGGAGTTGTGCCCATGGGGCAGCGAAAACAATAGGGATAGGGCGCGTGGTAGATCTCTGGGAGGAGGGGGCGGTAGTTGGTCCTGTACCTTGCGCTCGATGTGGTGAGCGTCATTGCCCCGTAGGTCCTGCCGTGAAAGCCTCCGAGAAAGGAGATTACACCTGGCCGGCCAGTTGCGTAGCGTGCGAGTTTTATGGCACCCTCCACCGCCTCGGCGCCGCTGTTGGAGAAGAAGAACATCTCTATGCCTGGTGGTGTGATGGAGGCGAGACGCTCGGCAAGGTCGAGTTCAGAGTCGTACAGGAAGATGCAGCCCGAGTGTATGAACTTTTCGGCCTGGGCCCTGGCCGCTTCGAGGACCACTGGGTGTGTGTGGCCGAGGTTGGACGCCGCGAGCCCTGATGCAAGGTCCATGTAGGTGCGCCCGTCCTCTGCCTCGACATAGACGCCGTGGGCGCGGAGGGCCTTTATGGGCGTGTGGAATACGAGGGCAGGGGTTAGGTATCTTGCGGCCTTTCTGATGTGTTTTCCCTGCTTGGGCATGTCTTGCCTGCAAGTAGTTCAGGTTCTTGTGCTGTATGAAGAGGCCCTGAGGTGCCGCCCGTTGCCACGGTGACAAAGTCCCCTGACCTTCTCCTCTGTCTTGCTTTCCCTCTCAGTCTGGCCGGGTAGGCGCCCGGATGCCCCTTTCCCTGTCTCCCGGAGAGTCATTCATTCACCGTTCCCATGAGGACCCAGTTGAAGTTTCAGTCCGCGTCTATGGGCTCTGGCTCGCAGAGCATTGAGTCGTATATGGCAAGGCGTCCGCACTTTCTGCAGGTGTACTCCAACTTGTCCACCATGGCCGGGCAGACATGGCGGGCGTCTTCAGTGGTCTTGCCGCAGAACTCGCACTCATAGGGTAGGTCTCCTGTTCTGGGGTGGCAGAGGTGGCCCCTGCCGCTTGCGAGGGCGTCGCAGGTGGGGCAGTGATAAGTCTTTACATATTCTGTCATCAGGGTCTCGGCTCCTCGGGAGATTTTTGGTACGGCACTGTCATGCTACTTCTTTTCTGAGGTCCTTGAGCAGACCCAGGTGCTCTTCTTCCTGCTCTATGAGGGCCTTGAGAACGGCCTTGTCTTTTTCCACGATGACCTTCTCGAATTCCTCGTAGAACTTGATGGAGTCCTTCTCCATGCCAATGGCAAAGTCAAGGACCTCTACGGGATCTGTTATCTCCCCGGCAAAGTCTGCGCCGCCCTGTGGGCTCTTGAAGACCTCGGAATCGGCCATGGAGCGCAGGTACTCCGAGGCCTCGGTGATGTAGGGATCAAAGCCCTCGGAGACGTACTCGTCCTTTACCATTTCCTTCATCCTGGTGAAGGTCTTGATATGGTGGGCCTCTTCTATGGCGAGTTTCTTGAAGAGTTCCTTTACCCGTTCATCCTTTGCGGCCTTGAAGGCATCGGTGTAGAACTTCATGCCGTTCTCTTCTATCTTCAAGGCCATCTCTATGACCTCGCTACCAGAGAAGTTGACTGCGCTCATGGGTTCCTCCTGTGTAAATTTTGCGCCGATTATACCACCGCACCCAGTGTATTGCAATAAACTTGACCTCTCGATGGGGCTGTTTTTCTCTCTTCCTGCATGGACAGAGGCAAGGGACAAAAGGATCAGGGCCGCGAGAGACTGCCTTTGCCGCATGTAGCAAAGCGCCCGGTGCCTTGGCCCTGGGCAAAACCAGGGGCCCGCCTGCACTGGTGCGCCTTCTCTCAGTCTATCTGCGCCTTCTGGAGAAGCCCGCTGAAGTCCCTGTAAACCACCTTTACCCGCGTGAACATCTCTATGGCGCCTCCCCTGCCTCCGGCCTCCTTGTGGCCAAGTCCGCTACGGCCAGTGCCGCCAAAGGGCAGGTGCACCTCGGCCCCTATGGTGGGAGCGTTTATGTATACTATGCCTGCCGTGAGGTCGCGCTCGGCAATTGCCGAGTTGTTCACGTCCTGCGTGTAAATGGCCGACGATAGACCATACTCCACGTTATTGGCTATCTCTATGGCCTCTTCGAGAGACCCGGCCTTTATCACAGAGACCACAGGGCCGAATATCTCCTCCTGGGCTATGCGCATGGAGGGATCGACTCCGGCAAAAACCGTTGGCTCCATGAAAAAACCCTTGTCATAGGGCGGGTCCGTAAGGGCCCTTCCGCCGAGCACGAGGTCTGCCCCCTCGGCCCTTCCGATCTCCACGTACTTGAGGGCCTTCTTGAGTTGGGCCTCGTTGATGAGGGGGCCTACGTCTGTGTTCTCGTCAAGGCCGTTACCCACCGTCAGCCCTGCCGTGTCCGTAAGAAGCATGTCGAGAAAACGGTCATGGACCTTCTCGTGGACAATGAGCCTGCTTGCCGCGGTGCACCGCTGGCCAGTTGTGCCAAAGGCACCCCAGAGCGCACCCTCCAGTGCAAGGTCCAGCCTTGCGTCGTCCATGACGATAATGGGGTTCTTGCCGCCCATCTCGCAGGATAAGACCTTGCCAGGGCCTGTGCACTGCCTCGAAAGCCTCTCACCAACAGCAGACGAACCCGTAAAAGACACTCCGTCCAGACCACTGTGAGTGGCAAGGTACTCGCCGACGGATTCGCCGGGGCCGTGGACGAGGTTGAGTACGCCGCCTGGAAGCCCTGCCTCTTCTATTATCTCCACGAGGCGCATTGCCGCCAGCGGAGTATGACTCGAGGGCTTGAAGACCACGGTGTTTCCTGCAACGAGCGCTGGAAAGATCTTCCATGCCGGGATGGCCGTTGGAAAGTTCCAGGGCGTTATGAGGGCAAAGACGCCGATGGGCTCGCGAAAGGTCTTGCAGTCCTTGGAGGGTAGTTCCGATGGCATGGTCTCGCCCGTAAGACGACGGCCTTCTCCTGCCATGTAATAGGCCATGTCAATGGCCTCCTGAACGTCGCCGAGCCCCTCTGCGATTATCTTGCCCATCTCGCGCGTGACGAGCCTGCCGAGCGTCTCCTTCTCCTTCTTGAGTTTCTCTGCGGCCCTGAATATAATCTCGGCCCGTTTTGGCGCTGGAGTAAGGCGCCAGGACTCAAAGGCATCACGCGCCGCCTCAACGGCGCTCTCAACATCGGCCTTCGAGGCCGCGCGGCCCCGTGCAATAACGTCAGCCCTGTCCGCGGGGTTTATGTCCGTAAATTCCCCGCCACCGCCGCTAACCCATTTGCCGCCTATGAGGTTCCTTAACTCGATTGTGGTGGATTCAGAGCCCATGATACCCTCCATGAGAGGTTGAGATGAGAGAAAGAATAAGATAAAAAAACTTCCTTACTTTCTTTTGGAAAAAAGAAAGTAAGACAAAGAAAACCAATTTTTGCACGTGGCATCAAAGCGCCAAAGTAGCCTGTCGGGTAAGAGTAGCGGCATAACCCCGAACAAAAAGAAAGTAAGACAAAGAAAACCA
>CAYOVP010000050.1:0-14041 GCA_964407495.1 uncultured Thermodesulfobacteriota bacterium | reverse complement strand
CTATCTCTTTAATCGTATTCTCTGGTATCCTGAGACTCTTCTGAACTGTTGACATATTAATACACCTCCTCTGACTTCAATATATTACACCGAATTACGTTGAATGTCAACATTGATGATCAATGGTACAAGGACTCCGGAATGAACACCTACATTCACAAAAGAAAAGAGGAGTATCTGACGTAAAGGAACCAGGCCGTATTCAGTAATACCGGTTAGGAGGGCGATGAATCTGTTGCATGGACAATGCGAAAAGATCCGAGTCAGCCCCAAGTAAATAAGAAAGGATGGAGTAGCAGAGAGGCACGAAGCCATACTGTGCTGCACGCTGGAGGAGTGACGCACCAGAAGAGAAGGTCTGCAACTCTCAGCGTTCCTGAAGCTCTTCATTTATCTTTTCCGATAGAAACATCTTCATCAACGACTGGTAAGGCACGTCTTTTTTGTGGGCGAGGAGTTTCAGTTCCTCCAGCATCGTCTCCGGGAGCCTCAGGGATATGGTCTTGAGTGATGGCCTCAGGCGAGGCAGAACAACACGCTTTGCCTTTTTCCAGTCAACGTACTCCGTGGAGTCGTGAGTAGCCCAGAACTCCCTCTCCTCATCCTCGTTCTTGAACTCCGGTATATTTTTTTTCTTAGTCATGGCTTTCATATACCTTTCTTTCCTTTCGGCTCATGTCCCTTGCCGAGATTACGCGTATCCTCTCCCGTCTAACGGTAAAAACAACAAAGAGCGTTCTGCAGGCGTCAGTCTTGCCAAGGGCATGGAAGCGATTTTCTTTCACTGAATGCCTGGTGTCATCAGCCACAACCAGGGGCAGGTTGAAGAATATCTGTTCGCACTCTGATGGCGTAACACCATGCTTACGCCAGTTTTTCTTGGCGTTATGAACGTCCCACTCAAAGCCCTTGCATTTCTGGAGAAGCTCGAGATCCATACTAATTTAGTATATAACACACATATACAAAAGTCAATACTGGCGTGATATCCTGCCCTTGTGGTTAAACGACCCTCTATTTGTATGGTATGGTTAACAGAGTTGCCCTTAAAAAGACAATGGGGCTACGGCCATTGCCGTAACCCCTTTTCAAAGTCGTGACGGATCTGAGCCTCTGACCACCTGTATCCATTAAAAATTGCAGAGTTTTTTGTCAAAGTGGTGACCAGAGTGGTGACCACTTCAATATTTCACAAAAATAAGGGCTACGGAAAAACTCCGTAACCCATTGATTTTATTATGGTCGGGGCGAGAGGATTCGAACCTCCGGCCCCCTGCTCCCAAAGCAGGTGCGCTACCAGACTGCGCCACGCCCCGATTGATGTCCTGGCCTCTGAAACTGAAGTGAAAAGACTTTTAGCACATGAGGACCCTCTTTTCAAGTAGGCCCCTACCCTTTAGGTTGGGGCGCCCTGCCTCAGAAACCCGTCTCCACGCCATGCTTGTCCCTCACCATCGTGATGGCCGCGGTGACAAGGGCCTTACTGTATTTTTCTATGGCAAAGGGGTTCTTCACAAAGACCTTGTAGTCCTTGAGCATACCATGGTCGAGCCCCTTTTTCTTCATGGTAAGGGCAACGAGGAGATAACGCACCTTCTCATCGAGACTATCCATTGTCTTGTCCTCAAATCCGCCCTTCGCGAGCCCCTTGTTCACAAAATCTACTATCACCGCCCTCTCCTCGTCCGTGGAGTATGTGTTGAAAATGTGCTTGCCAAGGAGGGCAAGTTCCAGTTCAAGGATCTTCTTTCCCGTCTTTACCGGGCTGAGATAATCGAGTAACCCCATATTAACCCCCTTCTACCACCCTTTCAAGGGCATGACAAAAGCCCTGCGGAAGAAGAAGTATAGCACAAGAGTGGTGCTTAGTCACGGCTTTCTCATGCATTCGTCATAAAGAAGAGAGGGGGAAAAATTCCTTGACACCATCACTCTTGTTGTATACTGTATACAATAAGCGAGTTATACCACGGTGCCCTGCTACCAAAGCGAATCAATGCCTGGTTCACACGAAGATTTGAGAGGCGGCACCGCAGAAAAGGCCCTCCCGTAACATATTCCCATGGCGGGCAAGAGGGTATTTTTTTCTGTATCAAGTTGCTTTTCTTGCCTTTTTCACTTCATCTGCATGTTGCCCCCAGGGCAAAGACAAGGAGAGGGAAAGCATGGGCCGTAAAAAAATCACCGTCATAGGCGCCGGACACGTTGGGGCCACCACTGCGCTCTGGCTCGCCATGAAAGAACTCGGCGACGTGGTGCTCCTCGATGTCATGGACGGCGTGCCCCAGGGAAAGGCCCTCGACATGTTCGAAGCATCGCCCATTGAGGGCTTTGATTCGCGCCTCACGGGCACTACCGAGTACGCCGATACAGCGGACTCGGACCTCGTCATCATCACAGCCGGACTTGCGAGAAAACCCGGCATGAGCCGGAGCGACCTCATTGAAAAAAACAAGACCATTGTTAAGGATGTAGTAACAAAGGTAATTAAATACTCGCCAGAGACAAAGATTATCGTCGTCACAAACCCCCTCGATGTAATGGTATACGAGGCATGGGAGATAAGCGGCCTTCCGCCTGCAAGCGTCGTTGGAATGGCCGGGGCACTGGACTCATCTCGCATGAGGTCCTTCATCGCCATGGAACTAAATGTCTCCGTAGAGGACGTTCAGGCCATGGTCCTTGGAGGACACGCCGACGAGATGGTCCCCCTCGTAAGGTACTCAACAGTGGCTGGAATCCCCATCTCAACGCTCATTCCCGCCGAGAGGATCGACGCCATAATAGAGCGCACCAGAAAGGCCGGAGGCGAAATAGTGGGCCTCCTCAAGACCGGAAGCGCCTACTACGCACCGAGCCGCGCCGCGGCGGAGATGGCCGAGGCGATCATAAAAGACAAGAAACGCATCATACCCTGCGCCGCCTATGTTGACGGCCAGTACGGAGAAAAAGGCTTCTTCATAGGGGTGCCCGTGAAACTCGGGGCAGGCGGGGTGGAGGAAATCCTCGAACTCGAACTCACCCCAGATGAAAAAGAGGCCTTCAAAAACTCGGCTAACGCCATAAAGGGCCTACTCGGAAAATTGTAAAAAAAGAAGAAAGGATCCGGCGGGCTCTGCCCGCAAAAGAAGAAACAAAAGAGAAAGAAGCGGGCTTCGCCCGCACATTAAAAAACCTTACTTTCTTTTGGAAAAAAGAAAGTAAGACAAAGAAAACCAGTGGTGGGCACTACCCACCAAAAAACTGCACGCCACAAAAAAACCTATAAAAAAAGGCAATATGCGCACAATAACAACTGAAGAGATAATAAAAGGCGTTAGAGACACCTGCATAGACGCGGCCTGCAATCTCGGGGAGGACGCTAAGAAGGCCATAATCGAGGCCCGCGACAGGGAAGAGTCCCCAACTGGCAGGGAGGTCTTGTCGCAGATCATCAAGAACTTCGAGATAGCAGAGAGCGAGACTGTGCCCATGTGCCAGGACACGGGCATCACTGTAGTCTTCGTGGAAATCGGCGCAGAGGTTCACCTCGAGGGGCCCCTTGAGGACGCCATAAACGAGGGCGTGCGGAGGGGTTACAAAGAAGGCTACCTCAGAAAGTCCGTCTGCGACCCCCTTACAAGGGTAAATACAAAAGACAACACCCCGGCCATTATACACACAAGGATAGTGGCGGGAGACAAACTCCGCATGATAATAGCCCCCAAGGGCGGAGGAAGCGAGAACATGAGCGCCCTCAGGATGTTCAAGCCCTCGGACGGGATCGAGGCAGTGAAGGACTTTGTCGTGGATACCATAAAGAACGCCGGAGGCAACCCCTGCCCGCCAACAGTGGTGGGCGTGGGCATTGGCGGGAGTTTTGAAAAATCCGCCATTATCGCCAAAAAGGCCGTTATCCGTCCCCTTGGGCAGAAGAACGCAGACCCTGAAATAGCCGCAATCGAGGATGAACTCCTCGAACGCATAAACGCCCTCGGCATAGGACCCATGGGCCTTGGCGGCTCGACTACCGCCTTCGCGGTCCACGTGGAGACACACCCCTGCCACATAGCGAGCCTGCCCGTGGCCATAAACGTTCAGTGCCACGCAGACAGACACAAGGAGATAGTTCTTTAATATTGGTTTTCTTTGCTCCACTTTCTTTTTTCTAAAAGAAAGTGGAAGGTTTTTTATCTTTATCATCTTTAAGAGGTCTTTCAGATGGCAGATGATTTCATAAGGCTTACCCCTCCCCTTGAGGACGAGGTCACGGCTTCCCTCACCATAGGCGACCGCGTGCTTATATCTGGCGTAATGTACACTGCGCGAGACGCTGCCCACAAGAGGTTTTTCGAACTGCTCGACCGTGGCGAGGAACTTCCCATACCCATAGAGGGTCAGATTATTTACTTTGTGGGGCCGACTCCGGCGAAGCCTGGCAGGGCCATAGGCTCGGCAGGCCCCACTACGAGCGGACGCATGGACGCCTACACTCCGCGCCTTCTTGACCTTGGGCTCAAGGCCACCATAGGCAAGGGTCAGAGGAGCGAGGAGGTGAAGGAGGCCCTCAAGCGCAACAAGGCCGTGTATCTCATGGCAGTTGGCGGGGCCGCGGCCCTCATAGCGAGGTGCATAAAGAAGGCCGAGGTAGTGGCCTACCCCGAACTCGGGGCCGAGGCCGTAAGGAGGATAGAGGTTGTGGACTTTCCGGCCATAGTGGTAAATGACTCAAAGGGCGGCGACCTCTTTGCCGAGGGCGTTGCCAAGTACAGGAAGACAGGTTGAAGATAAGACTATCGAAGACAGACATAGAAGGCCCCCTTGTCACGGAACTCGCGAGCGTATCCGGCGAGGACTTCAGGAAGTGTTACCAGTGCGGAAACTGCTCCGGCGGCTGTCCCGTATCCTACGCCATGGACATACCGCCAAGCCAGATAATACGCCTACTGCAACTTGGAAAGACGGACCTCGTCATGGAGGCCAATTCCATGTGGGTCTGCGTGGGGTGCCTGCAGTGTTATTCGAGGTGCCCAAAGGGCGTGAGCGCGGCAAACATACTGGAGGCTGCGCGGCAGTTGTCGCTCCGTAAGGGCATTGACCACGATAGGATAGAGGACCTGCCCGTGACCTTCATGGAGAAGGCCCCGCAGCAGGCCATTGTCTGCGGGTTCAGAAAATTCGTTAGTTGAGGGCAAAGTGGGGGGGGTAGTCTCTCCAGTCCGGTGCGGCAGGCAGATACGCCGTCATCTTCGTAAATAAGGATTAAGGCATATTACCTTGCTTAAGATACCATATTACCCGGGATGCACGCTGAGTACCGTTGCAAAGGACTTCGACTCCTCTGCAAGGGACTCGGCCATAAAGATGGGCTTCGAGATAGAGGAACTTCCGCAGTGGAACTGCTGCGGGGCGAGTTTTCCTCTTACGCCCGATAACATCATGGGCCTCAGCGCCCCGGCCAAGGTCCTCGCAGGCGCCGAAGGGGCGGGCGACACGCTTACCACTCTCTGCTCGGTCTGCTACAACGTCCTTAAGCGCACGAACAGGGTAATAAGGGACGACGCCGAGAAACGGGGCGTACTCAATGACTTCATGGAAGAAGAGTACTCGGGCGGCGTGGAGGTAGTTCATTACCTCGAGGTCCTCCGCGACCGTATCGGCTTTGACAAGGTAAAGGAGGCCGTGACAAGGCCGCTACGGGGGATACGCACGGCGGCCTATTACGGGTGCATGCTCCTTCGGCCATTCGAGGATATTGGCATAGACAACGCAGAGTCCCCCACCATAATGGAAGACCTCCTCAGTGCCCTTGGGGCCGAGCCCGTGGTCTTCCCCGACCGTATCGAGTGCTGCGGGGCCCACCTTACCATGGACAAGCCTGATATCGTGACGAGGCTCTCGGGTAATGTCATGGCCTCGGCAATGCGCGAGGGCGCCGAGATGATAGTCACCACCTGCCCGCTCTGCCAGTACAACCTCGAAAAAACCCAGGAACAGGGCGAGTGCGCAGGCGTGCCCATTGTATATTTTACACAGGTCCTCGGTCTTGCCCTGGGGCAGGACGAGGAGACGCTGGGATTTGAGAAGAACAACGTTAGTCCCCTTCCCCTCATCAGGGAGAAGGAACTCGCAGATTAGCAAAGAGGTGTCATCATGCCGAGAATAGGCGTATTTGTCTGTCAGTGCGGCAATAACATAGCGGACACAGTGGACACCAAGAAGGTGGCCGAGGAGATGAAGAAGATACCGGGCGTGGTGCATACGCAGGACTACAAGTTCATGTGCTCCTCGCCGGGGCAGGCCATGCTCAAGGAGGCCGTGAAAAAGCACCGCCTCGACGGCATCATCGTCTCTGCCTGCAGCCCCCACATGCACGAGAAGACCTTTCGCAAGGCCTGCGAGGGGTGCGGCCTCAACCCCTACATGTGCGAGATAACGAACATCCGCGAACAGTGCTCCTGGGTGCACCACGACAAGACAAAAGCCACTGGCACGGAAAAGAGCATCGAACTTACGCGCATGACCATCGAGCGCCTGAAGAAGAACCGCCCCCTTACCCCCAACAAGATTCCCGTAAACAAGCGCGCCCTCATCATAGGCGGCGGCATCGCGGGCATACAGGCGGCCCTCGACATTGCCGAGGGCGGGCGCGAGGTCATACTCGTGGAGAAGACGCCCTCCATCGGCGGCAACATGGCCAAACTCTCAGAGACCTTCCCCACCATGGACTGCTCGCAGTGCATCCTTACGCCCAAGATGGTGGAGGCCGAACTCCACGAGAACATCACGCTACTTACATACTCGGAGGTAGAGAAGGTAGACGGCTTCATCGGGAACTTCACGGTGACCATAAGGAAGAAGGCCCGCTACGTGAACGAGGAACTCTGCACAGGCTGCGGCGAGTGCTGGGAAAAGTGTCCCTTCAAGGCTGATAGCGAGTTCGAGCACGGCCTCAAGAAGAGAAAGGTCATTTACACGCCCTTCCCCCAGTCCGTTCCCAACATACCCGTCATAGACGCCCCGAACTGCGCCATGATACAGAAGGGCAAATGCGGCGTCTGCGCCAAGGTCTGCGGCCCCAAGGCCATAGATTACGAGCAGAAGGACGAGATAATAGAAGAGAAGGTGGGGGCCATCGTGGTGGCCACGGGTTACGACCTAATGCCCAACGAGCGCTTCGGCGAGTACGGCTATGGCCGCATAAAAGACGTCATAAACGGCCTTCAGTTCGAGCGCCTGGCATCGAGTTCGGGCCCCACCGGTGGCAAGATACTCCGCCCCTCGGACGGAAAAGAACCCAAGAGCATTGTCTTCATCCAGTGCGTGGGTTCGCGCGACGAGAAAAAGGGCGTAAGTTACTGCTCCAAGATCTGTTGCATGTACACGGCAAAGCACACCATGCTCTACCGCCACAAGGTACACGACGGGCAGGCCTATGTCTTCTACATGGACATACGCTCCGGCGGGAAGCGTTATGAAGAATTTGTCCGCGGGGCCATAGAGCACGAGGGGGCCATGTACCTGAGGGGCCGGGTATCGAGGGTATACGAGCGCGGAGGCAAGGTAATCGTTCAGGGCGCAGATACGCTCACAGGCTCGCAGGTTGAGATAGAGGCCGACATGGTGGTCCTTGCAACGGCCCTGGTCTCGCGGCCCGGGGCCGACTCGCTTGCCCAGAAACTCGGCATCGGGTACGACAAGTACAACTTTTATAATGAGTACCACCCCAAACTCAAGCCCGTAGAGACGGTCACTGCCGGCATATTCCTCTCCGGCACCTGCATGGGCCCCATGGACATACCAGAGACCGTTGCACAGGGGAGCGCGGCGGCAAGCAAGGTCCTTGCCCTCTTCTCCTCTGACGAGATGACAAAGGAGCCCACAACGGCCTTTGTGAACGAGTTTACCTGCAACGCCTGCTGGGACTGCGTAACGGCCTGCCCATACTCGGCCATAGAAAAGACGGACGTAAAGGACCACGAGGGCAATGTCATAAGGAGGCTCGCGCGGGTGAACGACGGCGTATGCACAGGGTGCGGCACATGCGTTGCGGCGTGCAGGAGCAAGGCCATAGACTTGAAGGGCTATACCGACGAACAGGTATTTGCGGCCATAAACGCATTTTAAAGAGGGGTTAACGGTATCACCACCTATTGGCTTTCTTTCTCGCTTTGCATCAACGGGGAGCGCGGCATCTTAAGAGGGTAAAAGTCTCACCCCCTATTGGTTTTCTTTGCCTACTTTCTTTTTTCCAAAAGAAAGTAGGGAATAAAAAAAGGCGCTGTAAATGAGTAACGAGACGTTGGAAGAAAAGACAGAGGGCACAAAAAAATTTGAGCCAAAGATAATGGCCTTTGTCTGCAACTGGTGCACCTATGCGGGCGCCGACCTTGCTGGCACAAGTCGCATGGAGTACCGCCCTAACGTTCGCATCATAAAGCTGCCCTGCACAGGCAGGATTGACCCGCTCTTCATTATAAAGGCCTTTGAGAACGGCGCAGACGGGGTGCTCGTATCGGGCTGCCACCCCGGTGACTGCCATTACACGGCGGGCAACTACCACGCAAGGCGCCGCTGGATAGCCTTCCGCGCGCTCATGGAGTTTACGGGCATAGACATGCGAAGGCTCCAGTTCTCCTGGGTATCGGCCTCCGAGGCCCTCAAATGGGTGGACCTCATAAACAACGTCACAGAAGAGATAAAGGCCCTTGGGCCCTTCATGGAATACAAGTCGCTGAAGAAGTAAGGGGCGGACAGGCGCGGGAATCTTAACTCTATTGACCGCATGTTCGCACCTGAGGCACCGACAGATTGAAGACTTGATAAGCAAGCAGCGAGAAGGACTTGACATAAAAATGGAAACCGCACTGAGAGAAAAGGCAAGAGAACTCCTCACCTCGGGCAAGGCCGCAGTGGTCATAGGCTACGAGTGGAACAGAAGAAAGACGCGCGTCACGCCGGCCTTCATCACCGAGGCGGACGACGTGGACCGCCTCGTCTTCAACCCCCTCTGCGTGAATAACCTCTCAATATACCTTACGCGTAAGTACCGTGACATACAGCGCCTCGGCAGGCCCGCCATAGTTGCCAAGGGCTGCGACATAAAGAACATCGTTGTCCTAATCTCCGAGGGCCAGGTAAAGCGCGAGGACGTAATAATAATCGGCATGACCTGCTCGGGCGTCGTCTACAGGCAGCACCTCTGGAAGGGTGAATTGAGGCCAGAGATCATGCCCGTAAAGTGCCATAACTGCGATGTCCGCAACCCCCATGTAACGGACTTCGTAATAGGCGACCCCGTGGACTTCACGCCGCCGGAAGAACCAACGGGCATGGTCTTTGACAAGATAAGAGAACTCGACGCCATGACTCCATCTGAGCGCTGGGCCTTCTGGACAGAAGAGTTCTCGAGGTGCATAAAGTGCTATGCCTGCCGCCAGGCCTGTTCGCTCTGCTACTGCGAGCGCTGCATCACAGAGAAGAACGTCCCCCAGTGGATAGAGACGAGCGCCCACCCGCGGGGCAACCTCGCATGGAACCTGATTCGCGCCATGCACCTTGCCGGAAGGTGCACATTCTGCGGCGAGTGCGAGAGATCGTGCCCGGCCAACATTAAACTCAACCTCGTGAACCAGAAACTCGTGCTCACAGTAAAAGAGGCCTTTGACTACAAGTCGGGGTATGACGAAAAAGTCCACCCGCCCATGATAGTCTACAGCTCCGACGACCACGAGAACTTCATCAAATAAGAGATTTTTCGATATGGGCAAGATATTTCTCAAAAAAGAAGAACTGGGAGACCTCGTGGCCTCGGTGCGCGCCTCAGACGCTGTATTCGTGGCCCCGGTGGTCGAGGCCGGACGGGTTGTGTACAAAGAGGTGGCCGATGCCGGGGATATTACCCTTGATTACATAATTCCCACGAACACCTACAAGGAATGGGTCTTCCCGCAGACAGAGGTCATAGCCAACTTCACCATCAGAAAAGACGGCGTGGACCTCGAGGGCGTGGAACTCGACCCGCCGGAGGTCGTTGTATTCGGTGCGCGGGCCTGCGAGGCCGCAAGCCTCGCCTCACTGCGCTCGGTCTTCACCTGGGGCGGCGACGACGAGTTCTACACGAGGCGCGAAGACCGCACCCTCGTCATGACCATCGGCTGCACGGCCATAGACGACGAGTGCTTCTGCACCACCGTGGACCTATCGCCCGCCTCCACCGCAGGCTCGGACATATACCTGCGGGAGACAAAAGATGAAGACTATCTTGTAGAAGCCATCACCGAAAAGGGCGAGGCCTTCATCAAGGCACATAAGGCCCTCTTCCACCGTAAAAAGGCCGAACCAGAACTCATAGACCTTGAACTGCCCCCTGTCATAGAGGGCATCGACACCGGAAAGATAGGCGCCTGGCTCTCCAACCCGGACCACTACCAGGACCCCCTCTGGCCGCGCATGACTCGGAAGTGCTTTGGCTGTGGGGCCTGTACTTTCAGTTGCCCCACGTGCCACTGCTTCGACATAACCGACGAAGGCACTGCCTTTGGCGGCGAAAGGCGAAAGAACTGGGACGCCTGCCAGTTCGACCACTTCACCATGCACGCAAGCGGCCACAACCCCCGCGACACGCAGTACAAGAGATGGCGCAACCGCTTCATGTGCAAGTTCAGGATATACCCCGGAAAGTTCAAGACCACGGGCTGCGTTGGCTGCGGCAGGTGCATCCGCGTCTGCCCCGTGCGCCTCGACATCACCGAGGTAATGGAAGAGATCTCGAACATCTCCGAGTAGAAAGAATATAAAAAAAACATGGAAAACATATACCTGCCAAAACTCGTAACAATAGAAGACGCCTACAACGAGACGCCTGATGTGAAGAGTTTCCGCCTCGTCTTCAAGGACAAGGCGCTCCGCGACTCCTTCACCTTCAGGACCGGCCAGTTCGGGCTCTTCTCGGCATTCGGCCTCGGCGAGTCCACCTTCTGCATCTCCAACGCGCCGACGCGAAAGGGATACATCCAGTGCACCTTCCGCCGCGTGGGCCGCGTCACCGGCGGACTCTTCGACCTGGCCATAGGAGACACCATGGGCTTTCGAGGGCCCTTTGGTAACCACTTCCCCATAGACGACTGGAAGGGAAAGGACATTGTCTTCGTCGCAGGCGGCATAGGGCTCCCGCCCGTGCGCTCCGTCATCTGGAACTGCCTGGACAGGCGCGAGTACTTCGGCGATATTACCATCGTATACGGCGCGCGTTGCGTTGAAGACCTCGTGTACAAGAACGAACTCTCGCACTGGCATGAACGCGACGACGTGGCCCTCTACCAGACCGTAGACCCCGGCGGCGAGACGCCAGAGTGGAAGGGAGAGGTCGGCTTTGTCCCTACAATACTCGAAAAGGCGGCCCCATCGGCAAAAAACGCCATTGCCGTTGTCTGCGGTCCGCCTATTATGATAAAGTTCTCTCTATCCGTACTCGAAAGCCTGGGCTTCTCTGACGACGACGTCTATACCACCCTCGAGAACAAGATGAAGTGCGGCGTGGGAAAATGCGGCAGATGCAACGTGGGAGACATCTACATCTGCAAGGAAGGCCCGGTGTACACTGCCGCGGAAATAAAAAAGATGTACTATGACTTTTAGGTGAAGAGAAGAATACGATATGCCCTGCGGGCTTCGCCCGCAAAAAAAAACGGAACAAAAGAGAAAGAAATGTAGGGTGGGCACAGCCCACCAAAAGAAAAAAGATCTCCTTACTTTCTTTTGGAAAAAAGAAAGTAAGACAAAGAAAACCAATGCCAGCGGCCCTTCGGGCCGCTGGAAAAACCCCTGGTAGGTTGGGTAGAGCGAAGCGAAACCCAACAAAAAGAATCGATTACCAAAAAAATTAAAAAACGAGATAACAGGGCAACCGCCGGAGAAGGAAGATGACCAAGATAAAACCCGCCACAACAGGCGACCGCACCATCCCCCCAAAGGGCGCGAAGATGATACCCATCTACATCATGGGCCGCGAGTACATGGTCCCCGAGACCCTCACCATCATGAAGGCCATCGAGTACGCTGGGTACAAGTACACGCGGGGATGCGGTTGCAGAGGCGGCATCTGCGGCGCCTGCGCAACATTCTACCGTTTTGTCGGTGACTACAGGCTCCGTACAGGCCTTGCCTGCCAGACCGTTGCCACAGAGGGCATGATAATAATGCAATTGCCCTTCTTCCCTTCCAACAGGCCCAACTATGACCTCGAGAACCTCGACGGAGAGCCGCACGAAGCCCTCCGGAGACTATACCCCGAGGTCTTCAAGTGCGTCGGTTGCGGCACCTGCACGCGCACCTGCCCCATGGACATAGACGTCATGTACTATATCGCCCTCATGAAACGCGGCGACTTGAAGGGTGCGGCCCTCAAGAGTTTCGACTGCGTTCTCTGCGGCCTCTGCGCATCGAGGTGCCCGGCACAGATCTCCCAGTTCACTGCCGCCATGTTCGTCCGAAGGCTCTACGCAAAGACCATCTTGCCCCGGGCCGAACACCTGAAAAAACGCGTGGAAGAGATCGAGAGCGGCAAGTACGAGAAGATGCTCGCTGAACTCGCCGGCATGGACGAAGAGACAGTAAAGAAACTCTATGTAGAGCGTGAGCGAGAGCCGGACATGAGCGAGCCAGGGGCATGGATGCCCAAGGACGATACGCACCTCTAAGGTAAGAGACCGGCTGAAAAAAACTTTTTGAGAGCAATACCCAAGGGAGCTGAGATGAGCGGATATACGCCAGAACTCATGGAACTGATAAAAAAGGTGGAGGCAACACGCCCGGCGCGCGTGGCCCTCGCCAGGAAGGGAGAGCACTTCCCTGCCCTCACCATGGAAGAGCGCGAAGAGCGCCTGCGCAGATACCACCCCGACTACAAGAACGAGGGCAGGCGGCCCCTTGTGGTCGGGCCAAACAAGGGCGATGTACTCCCTGAGGAACTGGCCTCGGTGATAGAGTCAAAGTCCAGGCTCTCTACGGCCCGGCTCGCCCTGAGTAAACCCGACTACACCACAGACGTCCTCGTCATCGGCGGAGGCGGCGCCGGAACGGCTGCCGCTCTTACGGCCTCGGAAAAGGGCCAGAGCGTCATAATATCCACGAAACTCCGCCACGGCGACTCCAATACCGTAATGGCCGAGGGCGGCATACAGGCCGCGGACCAGGAGTGCGATTCGCCCTACTACCACTACCTCGATGTAATAGGCGGCGGTCATTTTTCCAACCAGCCAGGCCTCGTGGCCGCCATGGCAAACGACGCGCCCCTCATCATACACTGGCTCGAAGACCTGGGCATGATCTTTGACAAGCACCCCGACGGCAGAATGCGCGTAAGACACGGCGGCGGTACATCGCGAAAGAGAATGCACTCCTCTGGCGATATGACGGGCGCAGAGATAATGCGCGTCCTCCGTGACGAAGCCCGTAACCGCACGGACTCCATAAAAGTACTCGAGTTCACGCCAGCCGTGGAACTCCTCCTCGACGAGAATGGACGCTCAGCAGGGGCAGTCCTCTACAACCTGGAGACGCGCGAGTACTACGTGGTGCGCGCAAAGTCCGTCATAATAGCGACAGGGGGCTTTGGAAGGCTCCACATCCAGGGCTTTCCAACTACAAACCACTACGGCGCAACGGCAGACGGAGTGGTCATGGCATACCGCGCCGGGGCCCGCCTCCAGGACATGGACTCCACGCAGTACCACCCAACGGGCGCCGTCTTCCCGGAGCAGAACGTGGGTCTGCTCATCACGGAAAAGGTCCGCGGCCTCGGGGCCCAACTCCTCAATGTCGATGGCGACCAGTTCTGCTTTCCACTCGAACCAAGAGACGTCGAGTCCTCCTGTATCATCCGCGAGTGCCTCGACGAGTGCAAGGGCGTGCTCACGCCCACGGGCCGCTACGGCGTCTGGCTCGACTCGCCCATGATAGACCTCCTCCACGGAGAGGGCACGGTCCGAAAGGAACTCCCGGCAAAGTTCATCCAGTTCAGGCGCTATAATATTGACATAACAAAACTGCCCATGCTCGT
>CAYOVP010000049.1:0-14510 GCA_964407495.1 uncultured Thermodesulfobacteriota bacterium | reverse complement strand
GTTATGACGTCTTCTGCCGCGCGCCACCCGCTTCAACCTCACGCTGCTCAGACCCAATCACTACAGGTAAAGAAAATCATACTAATAACGTTGACACGTTGTTTTTTTATGCTATTCTTTACTCATACCATTTCATTCTCTCTTCATCGCATTTGCCGGTAAGAGAAGTCTATTAACACAGAGGAGGTGTCAGATGGGACTCTACGACAGTATGGACAAGTTTGATATCAATTCCATGACCCCCGAAGAGCACCGCAAGAAACAGGAGTATGTACTCAGTAAATGCAAGTGCAAGGACTGTCCAACCTATGTAGAGGGCGATGATAAGACGGGGTATTGCTTCCCACTTATCGGCACGAGTAAGAACATCAAATGGGAGAAGGACTGTATCTGCGAGTCCTGTGACATCTGGAAGGAATACGCGCTGGAGCATACCCATTATTGCACGCGTTGCTCCGAGATCTGCCAGATAATGCAGACACAGGTCAGTGACGAGCCCTAAGGCCGGTCTGATCTTGGTTTTTCCTTCTTGGCCCCCTCGTTAGCCAGACTCATAACGAGGGGGCTCTTTTTATGGTCTACTCGAAATACCCTCTCACTGTACCTTTCTTTAGAGAACCTCTCCTTTTCAAGGACTTATCAGTCCCGAAGATGGCTGCCCATCCCTGGGCCGCAGGAATGTCTGAATCAATCATACTTTCCTTAGAATTCTACCACCTCTCTTAAGCAGGTTCACTGGGCCATGAGGTCCAAGTCCCTTCCAGGTGCAAGTAAACCCAGTAGACCCGCTTGCTCACACTGCCCCCTTTTACAGGGCCCTGCGTGCCACCTGAGACAAGCCCAGATCTCATTGCACTTACCGTGACATTCACCGATTAAATGTCTTTGTTTTTTTCTTGATATTTGTCATACCACTCCGGCCTCAGAGGGTATAGACTGTAAACACACAAACAGGAAGTTTATCTTTCATATATTAGAGGAGGTTTGATCCATGACCAAGACATCCGTACGTAACATGTTCATCGGTTCTACGGTTGTGGTCTCGGTAGTCTTTGCTATCCTGACCATACTCTCGCACAAGAGTTTCCCGGAGCGGACACACCCTGAGAACATCACGCCGCAGGTGGTCTGGGGCAAGAGGGTCTGGGAGAGGAATGCCTGCATAGACTGTCATACCATATTTGGTGAGGGCGCCTATTATGCGCCTGAACTTGGCAATGTGATAAAGAGGCGGGGCGAGGCCTATGTACGCACAGTACTCGAGACAGCAGCGGTGCAGGGCTGGGGTGCGACACGGCGCATGCCCCAGTTCGACCTCACCAAGAAGGACATAGACGGGCTCATAGAGTTCTTCAAGTGGATGGGCAACGTGGACACGAGCAACTGGCCTCCCAACAAGGAAGGCTGACAAGGGGCGTTTCTTTAGCGGTTCTTACCTCGTCAAGCAAAAAAATACAAGGAGCGACAAGATATGAGATATCAGTACGAATCGCAGCGTGTGGCATACCCCTTCTTCATAGTTGCCATACTGCTATTTGGCCTACAGATACTCTTCGGCCTCATCATAGGGGCGCAGTACATCTGGCCTGATTTCCTCTTTCCGGCCATTCCCTTCAACATAGCGAGGATGATACATATCAACCTCCTCGTGGTATGGGTTATAATGGGGTTCATGGGGTCTGCCTACTACCTAATACCAGAAGAGGTTCAGAGCGATATTTACTCGGTAAAGTTGGCCGTAATCAACCTCGTGCTCTTCGTCATAGGCGGCGTAATGGCCGTAGGCGGCTACCTCTTCCGTATTCATGACGGCAGGGAGTTCCTGGAGCAACCCTTCATGATAAAGGTTGCCATCGTCATAGTGGTCCTCATATTCCTCTTCAATATCCTCATGACCATGCTCAAGGGCAGACGGCATACCTCCATAGCCTGGGTCCTCTTCGGGGGCTTCGTGGGCCTTGCCGTCTTCTACCTCTTTGCCTTCTACAAGCCGGCCAACATGGTGGTGGACAAGTACTACTGGTGGTGGGTGGTCCATCTCTGGGTCGAGGGTGTCTGGGAACTCATCATGGCGGCCATCCTCTCCTTCCTCCTCATAAAACTTACGGGCATAGACAGGGAGGTGGCCGAGAAGTGGCTCTACCTCATCATAGGCCTCACCTTCATAACGGGCGTAATCGGTACTGGCCATCACTACTACTGGATAGGCACCCCCGAGTTCTGGCAGACCTGGGGCGCATGGTTCTCTGCAAGTGAGGTTCTGCCCTTTGTCGCCATGGTTGCCTTCAGTTTCAAGATGATAAGCAAGAAGACGCGCAGTCACCCCAACAGGGCGGCTGTGCTCTGGACCGGTGGCACAGCCGTAGTGGCCCTCCTTGGGGCGGGCATCTGGGGCTTCATGCACACCCTGCCGCAGGTAAACTACTACACCCACGGCACGCAGATGACGGCAAGCCACGGCCACCTGGCCTTCTTCGGGGCCTATGCCCTCATAAACCTGGCCATGATATCCTATGCCGTGCCCAATCTTCGCAACAAGACCGAGAGCATCAGGAGCCAGAAGATAGAGATATTCGCCTTCTGGGCCATGGTGGTCTCCATGTTCAGCATAGCCCTCGTCCTCACGGGTGCTGGCATTGTGCAGGTCACGCTCCAGAGGGTCATGGGCATGTCCTACATGGAGACGCAGTCCCACATGTGGGTCTTCTATGCCATAAGAGAGGCCCTTGGTCTCACCTTCCTCACAGGTCTCGTGGCCTTTTATTACGACTTCTTCACACGGGCAGGTAGAGCGAGGTAATCTGTCATGAGTATACCTCTGCAACATAAAGGGGATAGGGCAGGCAAGGACCTGCCCTTCTACCTTCCTGTAGGCGACGAGGTCGAGGTCTTTACCGCGGCCTTCAAGGCCCGCATGGCAGTGCTCCTCAAGGGACCAACTGGCTGTGGAAAGACCCGCTTTGTCCGCCACATGGCCGCAAGGCTCGGCCTCGGCGTACAGACAGTGGCCTGCCACGACGACCTCTCGGCAAGCGACCTCCTTGGCAGGTTTCTCATAAAGGGGGCCGAGACAGAGTGGGTGGACGGGCCGCTCACTACTGCTGTGCGGAAGGGGGGGATCTGCTACCTCGACGAGGTCGTGGAGGCGCGGAAGGACACCACAGTCATCATACATCCACTTACAGACGACCGCCGTATCCTCACCATAGACAAGACCGGCGAGGAACTCAGAGCACCAGACGACTTCATGCTCGTAGTCTCCTACAACCCGGGATACCAGCACATACTGAAAGACCTGAAGCCAAGCACACGGCAGAGGTTCGTTGCCCTGGAGTTCGATTACCCCCCCGAAGAAATGGAGATCGAGATAGTAATGGCTGAGAGCGGCCTTGACGAGAAGGCGGCCTCTCCGATTGTCCGCGCCGGGAGGAAGATGCGCCTTCTTACGGAAGAAGGCCTCGATTCTCCGCCATGCACAAGGCTCTTCGTACATGCCGCACGACTCGTTCACAGCGGGCTAAGCCCGGCCACTGCGGTCCTGACGGCAATCATACGCCCCGTGACTGATGACCCGGACCTCATAGCGGCGATGTGCGACATAGCCAGGTCCATGGTCTGAGGCGGCTTTATCATGGAGTATCTCATCGGCAGAGGCGTGGACCGCGTCATGCGGCTACGCCATGGCAGAAAACTCAAGAAGTGGAAGCAGGGACGCGCCCTGGTAAGTGTGAGAGACCTTGAACGCAGGTTCTCTCTCCTTGCCTCGGTCATAACGGGCCGGAGCATACCGGTGCAGGCCATGCACGGCGACCCGCCTCCTCGGCCCTACGCCCAGTTACTCTTCCGTTCCGGCCATCCCTCGCAACTCGGCGAGCATGCCTTCCCGTGGACAGACGGCCAGTCAATCTTTCTCCCCGTCACATCACTGCACACGAGAGACCCAAAGAGCGAAGAAGAACTCCTCAAGATGACCATCTTCTTCCTGGCCTTTCAGATACGCTCTGGCACCATTGCCACTGCCTTCAGGGAGAGGCATGCCCTGGAGGCCGACCAGGAACTGGCCGATGTCTTCTGGATTATAGAGAACAAGAGGCTCTCCGGCCTCATAAGGCGCGAGTTTCCACGGGCGCTTGCCCATTTCACGATGGTAGCCGAGGGCCTCGTGAGGGATCGACCTCCCATGGACTGGCTCCGCCCCGCAGAGGCCAGGGTGGAGGAATTCCTCCGTGCCTCTCTACGTGACGATGCTCCCCTCTTCTCTGTGCGTTCTGCCACCGAGTCCCTTGCCATGGCCAGGGCCGTAAGGGAGCAGTGGCGTTCGAAGACTGGCCGGAGGGGGCTTGGCAGGAGGTACAGGGCCATTGTGCCCTTTGTCCTTTACGGGAGGCTCCTGCCAGGGAGGGTGAAGGAAGAGGTCCTGCAGGATACCCGGAGGCCTGGCCATGACCCCTCTGCCCAGGGTTCGGTTACAGACGAGAAGACCAGGGACCAGGCCGAGAAGAAACGCTATGTTCAGAAGAGGGAAGAGATAGACGAAGAGGCCAATGACCAGGGCCTTGCCCTCAACATCTATGACAAGTTCATAACCTGGGCCGAGTTCGTGAATCTTCCCAGGCCCTTTGATGACGACCCGGAGGACGACCTCGACAAGAAGGCCGGCGAGATGGACGAGATATCCACGGCCCAGGTAGACCGCTCCACCAACGCATTTTTCAACGCCGAACTTGAGAAGCCAACCACATACGGCGAAGATCTCCCAGGTCTTGCCACGCAAGAGGAGAACGTCTTTACCTACCCGGAGTGGAACTACAGGAAGAAGGTCTATCGCGAGGACCATGTACGCCTGCGGGAAGAAGATGCCCATGACGAGGATAGCGGCTTTGCGCTCTCTGTCCTCAAGGAGAGGCGCGGCCTCGTAAAGACCCTCAGGCGGCAGTTCGAGATACTGAACCCTGAACTCCGCCCCCTCAAGCGCCAGATAGACGGCTCTGAGATAGACATAGACGCCGTGGTACAGGCCGCTGGAGACCGTCTTGCCGGACGGGGCTCTGACGAGAGGCTCTACATCAGAGAGGCCCGTGCCTCGCGCGAGATGTCGGCGCTCTTTCTCGTTGACCAGAGCATGTCCACAGAGACCTGGGTTGGCGATAAGCGCGTAATAGAGCACGAGAAAGAGGCTATACTCCTGCTCTGCGAGTCCATGAAGGAACTTCGCGACAGATACGCTGTCTATGGTTTCTCTGGCCGGAACAGGACTGGTTGCATGTACTGGCGTATCAAGACATTTGACGAACCCTACTCCAATGGTGTACGAGACCGCATCGGTGCCCTCATGCCCATGGGTTACACGCGCATGGGACCTGCCATCAGGCACTCCATAGGTATCCTCGGAAAAGAATCGGCCCGCCTCCGCCTCCTCTTCCTTGTCTCTGACGGCAAGCCGAATGACATGGACGAGTACGAGGGCAGGTATGGTCTCGAAGACACTGCCATTGCCATAAGAGAGGCCAAGAAGGCCGGTATAACCCCCTTCTGCCTCACTGTTGACCACTCTGCCGGCGAGTACCTTCCCCGCCTCTTTGGCCATGGTCACTATGTCGTCCTCCAAGACGCCAAGAAACTCGCCGAGAGCCTGCCCGTTCTCTTCGCCCGTGTGGTAAACGGCCTCTGATTGTCTGTCCGCCTCTGTAGACATATACCTAGCTCCTCGATCCGCCCTGTATCGCCTGCCATAGCGTAAGGGCCTGGACTCACATAGGAATTGACTTTCACCTCGTCATGAAAGATAATCTTCACTGCGGCTCCATGAGACCAGTAAAGGAGGAGAGGACGATGGCGGAAGGCATCAGTATCAGTAGTGTCGGCATAGAGAACCCCGAGGGCCTGAACCTTATCCTCGGCCAGACGCATTTCATCAAGACAGTGGAGGACATTCACGAGGCCCTTGTCTCCACAGTACCTGGAATAAAGTTCGGACTTGCCTTCTGCGAGGCCTCGGGGCCCTGTCTCATTCGTACCTCGGGCACGGAGGAAGACCTCGTAGGCCTTGCCCGAAAAAACGCCCTCGCCATCGGGGCCGGTCATTCCTTCATAATATTCCTTAGAGAGGCCTTTCCCGTAAACGTCCTTAACGCCGTGAAGGCCGTCCCTGAGGTCTGCTCCATCTACTGCGCAACGGCCAATCCCCTGGAGGTCATAGTGGCCGAGTCCGGATCTGGCCGGGGCATCCTCGGTGTAATAGACGGCCAGGGCCCAAAGGGCGTAGAGACAGAGGAAGACGTTGGGAAACGCAAGGCCATGCTCAGAGAGTTCGGGTACAAACTCTGAGCCAAGGAAAAGAAGGGCATGAAGGAGGGTAAATGATGGTGTGCTTTACCCGCAAATTTAAGACTCACATTCTTTTCGAAAAAAGACAGTGAGACTGAGAAGACCAATCTCAGGTGGCTTCAGCCCCTGTGGTCTCATAACTTTTGATTCAGGAGCATATGAGAGCATCACTTGATATCAGGAGACTTCCCTTTCTGCTCCGGGCCCTCGCGGCCCTCTTCCTCACCGTTGTAGCCGGTTGCTCTGGTATCTCAGACAAGGGCTCTGGCCGCGACCTCGATGACATCGAGTCATCGGGTGTGCTCCGCGTAGTAGTCCGTCCGCGTTCCGTCTCCCTCGCTTCTCGGGGCATAACTCAGGTGCTCATCGACCGTAAACTCGCCCGTGCCCTTGCCGAGGCCATGGACCTGAGACTCAAACTCGTGGTCATGGACGACAAGGAGGCCATGCTCGAGTCCCTCCGAAGCGGCGGCGCCGACGTGATAGCCGCCGGACTCAGGGGAAGACTGGGAAAGGGCCTGGCCTTCTCCATACCATACAGGTATACGGACGAGATACTTGTCGTGAAGAAGACCGATTCAAAGGGGCCTCGCGCCCCCCTGGCCGAGTCATTATTGAAGGGCAGCACGGTTTGTCTCTCCCCTGACAGCAAGGGTACGGGAGCGGTAAAGTATCTGAGGGGCCTTGGCGTGAGTAAGTTCGTGGAGTCAAGGCCTGATGAAGGCGCGGTAGATGTTCTCGAGCGTCTCGAAGGAGGCGAGTGCCTCGGGGCTGTGCTGGATTCCGTCTCCTGGGACGAGGTCTCCGACGACTTCGAGTCCCTTGCAGTAGACAGGGTCATCGAAAAATCACTCCCAGTGGCACTTGTCATGAGGGCAGGTGCCGTGCAACTCCGACGCCGTGTCAACGAGTTCCTCTTCTCAAAGTCTCTCTCTACTGAGACAGGCACGAAGTACACCCTGGACCTTGACGGTATAAAGAAGAAAAAAGTCCTCCGCATGCTCACGCGCAATAACTCCCTAACCTACTTCATATACAGGGGCATGCCCGTGGGCTTTGAGTACGAGATGATGAAGAGGTTCGCCGATACAGAGGGATTGAGGCTCGAGGTCATTCTCCCTCCTGGTCACAGCGAACTCCTGCCCTGGCTCAAGGAGGGGAGGGCAGACGTGGTGGCCGCGGCAATGACCATGACAGATGAGCGCAAGAAGGAGTGCGCCTTTACGATCCCCTACAATTATGTGGACGAGGTCGTTGTCGTAAGAGAGGGTGACAAGAGGATAAACTCTCCCAAGGACCTCACCGGGAAGACAGTGCACGTTAGGAAGAGCAGTGCCTTTTACGAGAGTCTCATGAAACTCAAGAAAGAGGGGCTCGACTTCGAGATATACCTCCTTCCAGAGGACATGGAGACCGAGGATATACTCGATGGTGTTGCTGAGCATCGCTGGGACATTACGGTGGCGGATTCCAACCTGCTTAGGATCGAACGGGAGAACGGCAGGAAACTCAGGGCCGCCTTTACCCTCGGCAAGCGCGGCCTTGGCTGGGCCGTTAGAAAGTCCGACGTAAAACTCCTTACCGCCCTCAATGCCTTTATAAAGAAGGAGTACAGGGGGCTGTTCTACAACACTCTCAAGGAGAAGTACTTCAAGAACCCCAAGATGCCTGAGGACACAAAAGACGGTTTCCGTTACTACAAGAGCGGACGCATATCACCCTACGATGACCTTGTGAAGAAGTATGCAGGCATGTATGGCCTCGATTGGCGGCTCGTGGTGGCACAGATGTTCCAGGAATCGGGGTTCAACCCCCGCAAGAGGAGTTGGGCCGGGGCCAAGGGACTAATGCAGGTTATGCCCAGGACCGCCCGTGAACTTGGCATAAAGGACCTCTATGACCCTGAGTCTTCCATAAAGGCGGGCACCTATTACATGAAGAAACTCCTCGAGAGGTTCAGCCCTGCCATCAAGTTGCAGGACCGTATCAGTTTCGCCCTTGCGGCCTACCACGTGGGCTACAACCACGTGGCAGATGCGCGGAAACTGGCGAGACGCCAGGGGCTCAACCCGGATGTCTGGTTCGGGAATGTGGAAAAGGCCATGCTCCTCCTGCAGAAACGGGCCTATTACCGCAAGACCCGCTACGGCTACTGTAATGGGAGGCGGACCGTAAACTACGTTCGCTCCATACTGGAGAGGTACAACGCGTATCTGAGGCCCGCTGTCCAGAAGGCGGCATGAGGGGGCAATAGGGGGAGGGCTGGGCAGGGCTAAATACTTGGCAAGAAGGCAGTGCCTTGTGATAGAATTCGCTCTGTAAGCATGAGAAGACCATTTCTTACTCATCATCCCACCATGGAGAGGTCTGTCAATGATTAGGATCTTACGAAGACGGTCTTTAGAGGTCTCTTCCCTTGTGCTTGCCGTCATACTCTTCTCCCCTGCCTTTGGCCATGCCTCCTCCGGGCAGGAAGGTGCGCGTCTCGATGAGGCCTCGAGGCAGTGCATCGGCTGTCACGAGGGGGTGCTCAGCGGCGTAATGGTCTCGCACATCGTGGCGAGCGAGCACCCGGTAGGCGTGAATTACCAAGATATAGCGGCACGAAACCCATCTCTCGTAAGGCCAGGGGCCCTTCCTCCAGCCGTCAAACTTGTCGGTGGGAGGATAAGTTGTATTACCTGTCATGTGGCCTATGAGGAGAAGAACCACCAGGCGCTGGCAGAAGAGCGTCGGAGAGAGAGGACTGGCGGCGGCCCTGACCCCATGCTCAGAATCGACAACACTGGGAGCCGGCTCTGTATGGCCTGTCACAGGAAGTAGGCCAGGGGCCAGATGGATGGCCCTGGCAAGGCCGAGTCTGATGTTACAATAGCGAGGTTCAACAAAGGGAATGAAGAGTTACAGGAAGATACTGTACTTTGAACTGCCTCAGAGGTATGCCTTTGTGAATATCACAGATGACGTTGTCGCTGCCCTTGCAGAGAGCGGCATAAAAGAGGGGCTGGTGCTCGTCAACTCCATGCACATAACATCTTCGGTCTTCATAAATGACGATGAGCCTGGTCTGCACGAAGACCTCATGCGATGGCTCGAGGGCCTTGCGCCCCATGAGCCCATTTCACAGTACCGCCATAACGACACTGGCGAGGACAATGGGGATGCGCACCTGAAGCGCGAGATAATGGGCAGGGGCATCACTGTGGCCGTGACAGAAGGCAGGCTCGACCTTGGCACATGGGAGAGGATCTTCTACGGCGAGTTTGACGGGCGGAGAAGAAAGAGGGTCCTTGTGAAGATACTGGGAGAATAGAGAGCCTCTCTCTTCCAGGCCTGTCCCGTGCACCTGGCATAGAAGTAAAAAAAAGACCTGGAGATTGTCATACTGCCCATGGAGAGGTTATTGAGCCTTTCTGGCTTCCTACTTTTTATCGGCCTTGCCTGGGCCATTTCTGAGAACAGAGAGAAGATAGACTGGAGACTCGTTCTCTGGGGCATAGGCCTTCAAGTCGTACTCGCCCTCCTCATACTCAAGACCCGCCCTGGTCTTGTTTTTTTCGAGGCCGCACGCGTACTGATGACAGGCCTGCTCGATTTTTCCGACACAGGCGCGAGTTTTCTCTTCGGCTCCCTTGTAAGCAATCAGTCCCTTGGCGCCACCGTGGCCTTCAAGGTACTTCCCACAGTTGTCTTCGTCTCTTCCCTCATGGGCGTACTCTTCTATCTGCGCATACTTCAGGCCGTTGTCCATGCCATGGCCTGGGTAATGCGCCGTACCATGCACGCCTCTGGCGCTGAGTCACTCCTTGCGGCCATGTTCGTCTTCATGGGTATCGAGTCCACCGTAGGGCTCAAGGATTATATCTCGCGCATGACCCGCTCCGAGATATTCACCATCATGACGTGCTTTCTCGCCACAATCGCCGGCTCTGTCATGGCGGTGTACGTGAGTTTTGGCGCAGACGCAGGCCACCTCCTTGCCGCCTCGGTCATGAGCGCACCTGCGGCCCTCGTCATTTCCAAACTCCTCGTCCCAGAGACCTTGACCCCCCTTACAGGCCCGGAGATAAAGGGCATGCTCAAGAGTACGGACGAGAACATCGTGGACGCCGCGGCCAACGGGGCCATGAGCGGTCTCAGGCTCGCGGCCTCAATCGGGGCCATACTCATGGCATTCGTGGCCCTCATCGGCATGCTCGACTACTTCCTGGGATCCATGAATACATCATTCGAGGTTATGAGCGGTTATGTCTTTGCGCCCGTGGCCTTTGTCCTCGGGGTGCCCTGGAAGGACTGCATCCTCGTTGGCCAACTCCTTGGCATAAAGGTCATCTTCAACGAGTTCCTCTCCTATCAGAAGATGGGCTCGCTCATAAGCGCAGGGCTCCTTTCACCGCGCTCTATCACCATTTCCACCTACGCGCTCTGCAGTTTTGCCAACTTCGGCTCCATAGCCATACTCATAGGCGCTGTGGGGGCCATAAGTCCGGAAAGAAAGAGGCTCGTTGCCTCCCTTGCCATGAAGGCCCTTCTTGGGGGCCTCCTCGCAAGTTTCATGACAGCCTCAATAGCGGGGATGCTGCTTTAGAGACACGAGGCCCTTCATATCGGGGCGAGGCCCCCACAGGCCGGCCAGGGACTTGCAGTAGGGGAGTTGTGGAGGGTGGAGAGGGAGGTAAAACGGCATGCCCCCTCGGGGTATCTCACAATAATCGGGTGTGAGTATGGGTAGGCTGGCACCGCCCAGGACTTAGAAACAGGGCCTCCCGTCTACGAGTATCTCCACCCATTCATCGCCCTTCAGGGCCTCCATGGTGGGCCTGTAGAAGATGAAGTCCTGGTGAAATGGAACAGAGACTGTGCCGCCAAAGCCGGCATTGTCGCCAAGGGCGATGTGCACTGTGCCGAGTATCTTCTCTGTCTCAAGGATATTGTCGGGCCGTGTAGCCTTGTCGTTCGTGCCTATGCCGAGTTCTGCCACATTGCCGGCAAGTGGTGTCTCTTCTATCTTGCGCCAGAGTTCTGCAGCATAGCCCTCGGCCCCGTCCACAGACCTTGCGAGCCCGTCCCTTACCTCCACGGTGACGGGGCTGCGGAGCCTTCTCGTTGGGGCCCACTGGAGGACGAGGCGGCCATTTGCCGTACCCTCTACAGGCGCGAGAAAGGCCTCTCCTGCCGGGAGGTTGCCATAGGCCCCGGGCGCGGTAAGGATGCCAGTGTCCGTGAGGACAGGCCGGTCCTTTATGGAGAACTCGATCTGCGTACCCTCTGGTGTGGAGATGCGGACACGCTCGGCGCCCGAGAGTCTTCTCTGGAGCCTCTTTGTCCTCTTCTCCAGTTCCTGCCAGTCTACGGACATGGCGCCGCTGAGCATGGAACGCTCGAAGATGGGCATGCTCGCGTACCTCGCGCCACCTACGTCTGTAAGGAACTTCCTGAACCTCGTATGCGTTGTGGAGTAGTTGCTTAGGGCAACGACGGCTCCAGGCATTATGCCTGCTTCCCTTATAATATCCGAGGCCTCGTCAATATCGGCCTCAGAGGCCCTTTTTTCAAGGATTTTGCCGAGTAAGCCAGCGTTGCGGAGTTTGTCAACGGCCTCCTTGCCAAAGGCCGCCTCCCAGAGGTAAACGTGCGGCTCCACCCCGTGTCCGCCTCCAGAGGGGAACTCCACGTACTCTGTCTGGCAGTACCTGCGCCCGGCCTCGGCAACCTCCCTGGCTATATCCCTGAGGTCATCGCGCCTTCTTCGTTCTTCTTCGCCCGGGGCCTCGGCATCTGTGATGGTGTCTGTAAAGACGAGGACACGCTCGTCTCTTCTTACGCCAAGGTTCAGGGTGAAGATGTTCCTCATAACTTGGTTCATCGCCTTCTCCATCTGTAATTTATTATAGGTCTTCTTAAGATTATAACAGGGGCGCCCTCATGTCAATCCGCTCTTTCTCGAGGTCTTTGTCTATCGAGTCTCCTCCTGGAGGAGATATCTGTTGACACAATGGGTTTAAAAAATGTAAAATATTCATCAGTATTTTATTCGCGACTTTCCTTAGCCAGAGGGTAACGCGAGTGCAGGAAGTAAAGGCCGGTGTGCTTGTAGTCGATGACGACAGGTGTCTTCGCGAACTCCTTGAAGAAGCCATTAAGGACTGGGGATACACTGTCAGCACTGCCAAGACCGGGGAAGAGGCCCTCGAGAGCATCAGCAAGAAAGATTTCAAGATAGTTGTCTGTGACCTCAAGATGCCGGGCATGGACGGGCTCGAACTCCTCAAGGGCATAAAGGACTCTGGCAAGAAGGTCCATGTCATAGTTATTACGGGCTATGCCACCCTCGATACTGTTGTCAAGAGCATCGAGGCAGGGGCCTTTGACTTCATTACAAAGCCCTTTCGTCTCGATGAACTCCGCCGCATAATGAGAAAGGCCGGCCCGAGCGTAGGCAAGGGAGCCAGGCGCAAGCGTCTCTTCGATAAACTCAACAAGGCATATGGCAGGCTCGATGTCTTGCGGGCCATACAGAGAAACAGACTGGACGAACTTGGCTGAAGTTCCTCTCTTCCACCACATCTGGAACACCCTTCCTCGTAAGAAACATCAATCATCAAGAACAGACATTTTACGTGTCTCGGCAAAGACAGGGTAATGCCCATGCTCCGCACAGTAAGGGATACTATCAGGAAGTACTCCATGGTAAAGCAGGGCCAGAGGGTGCTCGCCGGTGTCTCAGGCGGGCCAGACTCCATGGCCATGCTCCATGCGCTCTACTCTCTGCGCTGTGAACTCGGCATTGAACTGGCCGTGGCACACCTGAACCACAACCTCAGGGGCCATGAGTCGAGGCGGGATATGGAGTTCGTCAGGGCCAAGGCCGCCCAGTATGGTCTCGAGTTCTTTGGGCGAAGACTCGGCAAGGGTACCCTCAGGAGAACCAGGTCAGGTGGGCCCCAGGCAGCGGCCAGACAGAAGAGGCTCTCCTTCCTTCACGAGACCGCAAGAAAGTTCGGGGCCGCCCGCATAGCACTCGGCCACACAATGGACGACCAGGCCGAGACCATGCTCATGCGCTTCATGAAGGGGAGCGGCCTTGCCGGCCTCTCCGGCATCTGGCCCCTTAGGGGCCTGCACATGAAACCGCTCATACACGTCAGCCGTGCCGAGGTCATGCGTTTCATAGAAGAAGAGGGTATCGATTTTGTAGTGGATTCGTCGAACCTCAAGGACGATTACCTCAGAAACAGGATCCGCCACCATCTCCTGCCCTATCTGCAGGAGAACTACAATCCTTCCATCATAGAGTCTCTTGCCCGTACAGCAGAGTCGCTCCGCCATGACAACGATTACATAGAGGCCATAGCAGGACACCTTGGCGTCCTTGTCAAGAAGACAAGGACAAAGATTGTACTCGATGCCGCCCGGCTCCGCGATCTGCACCAGGCCCTTCTTACCAGGGTCTTCCTCGGGGCCGCAGGCACGCTCGGGCAGAGGGCTTCCATCTCTTCTGCACATATCGAGGCCTTTACATCCCTTGTAAAGGGAAAGAGACCCAATACCGAGGTTACACTCCCTCGCGGCATCCATGCGTGGCGGGAGTATGGCAGAGTAGTCATTTCCACGAGGCCGCCTGCAGGCACAGGGCCCTTTGAAGTTGAACTCATGGTCCCGGGAAAGACGGTCATAAAGGGTGTAGGGGGTATCAGTGTTACTCTCCTCGATGCACCTCCAGGGAGATTCAGTCCCAGCTCTGCCTACTTCGATGCCGCTACCGTGCCTGAGCCCCTTGTTGCGAGGTCTTTTCGCCCCGGCGACAGGATAAGGCCACTTGGGATGGTGGGCACTAAAAAGATAAAAGAAATATTCATCGATGAGAGGGTCCCCTTTCAGAAGAGAGGGACAACACCCATTGTAGCGGCAGGCGGTGAGGTCCTCTGGGTGGCGGGGCTCCGTCAGAGCCGGGCCTACAGCCTTACTGAGAAGACCGGAAGGGTTCTGCAACTTTCCTTCCGGCCATCTCGCAGGGGTTGAGAAGTCAGGACTCCGGGTCAGGAGAACACCGAAGGAGTAATCGCCAAGGCGTGAGAGGTCCAAAAAAAAGGGGCCGCAGAGTAACTCTGCGGCCCTTTTCCTTGTGTCGGGGTTATGCCTTTATCCATATCACCAGGGCAAACCTACCTGGGATTTGCCGC
>CAYOVP010000048.1:0-14788 GCA_964407495.1 uncultured Thermodesulfobacteriota bacterium | reverse complement strand
GGGACTCAAAATCCCGTGGGAGCAATCCCGTGCGGGTTCGACCCCCGCCTCCGGCACCAGATTTTTTTGTTAACCCGCATGGGGGGCACAGGTTATTTGTCGGGTTTCGCTTACGCTCTACCCGACCTACAAGGCTTACATCAGTTGGTCAGCTAATAGGAATTTATGTAAAAGATCAGACCACCGCTATCAGAACGGTCATCAATTGGTAATATTGTAAAAATTAACTTTTTCCGGACAGCCTTGTAGGTTGGGTTGAGGAACGAAACCCAACATCTTTCAAATAACAATGACAACCACCTGCCACGTGGTATCATCGAATTGTCGGGTTTCGCTTGCGCTCTACCCGACCTACCAAACTCAAAGACTCTTGATGCCGTAGTCCGTAACCTTGAGATAATCGGCGAAGCCGCAAAGAAGGTACCCGGAGAAGTCCGTTCAAGCGCCCCGGATGTTGAGTGGAAAAAGATCGCCGGGCTGAGAGATATCCTCATACACGAATACTTCGGTATTGACGTAAATATCATATGGGATGTTGTCAGAAACAAACTCCCTGCCCTAGAAGACGAGGTGAGGAAGATACTCTCTGAATAACTGACAGCGGAGAAAAGTTGGGTTGAGGAACGAAACCCAACATCTTTCAAATAACAATGACAACCACCTGCCACGTGGTATCATCGAATTGTCGGGTTTCGCTTGCGCTCTACCCAACGAGAAACTATCCGACCTACAAGGCTTATCTCGAAAAGAGGATCCGTAGAACGAACCGCAGGGGCCATGAGAGGAGATACCACAAAGCGAATACGGCGAGGCAGATGTACCAGGCAAACCAGTAGATGAGCCCTGCCGACCCGATAATGGCCCCGATGGACCAATAGAGAGCAAAGGAGATCTCCCTGCCCATGGTCTCCTCTTCCGGGCGTCTGCACGCGCCGGCGTAATAGACCATTGCGTAAAGGGCGACAAAGACCGAGGCCGCCAGGAGGCCGACGAGGATTTTTTCAGAACTCGTCACTTAAAGAACCGCTGAAAAATGCGTCCCTGAATTATGCAGCCTCGTAGGTTGGGTTGAGGAACGAAACCCAACGTCTTTCAAACAACAATAACCACCTGCCACGTGGTATCATCGAATTGTCGGGTTTCGCTTGCGCTCTACCCGACCTACCAAACTCCCCCTCCCCCCCTCTTTTCCGGTAAACACAGTCCGCCCTTTTGCAGAAAAAAAATAGGAGCGAGAAAAGATGAGTTATGACCAGGCCCTGGGCAAGACCTATCCCGTTTATATGGAACCCGAGGTAATCACACGTCCGTTGATGGGCTGAACAGGCCTGTTGTCCCCGTGCATTATCTCTCTGAACTCTTTCACCTGGTGCCCTGATAGGTTGACCTTGCTCTTGAGGACAAACCACTTGACGCCCTCGGTACACGGCGGGGTCGTAAAGGAGCCGGTATAGTTGTAAAAGGCCTTGTCCTCGGGGAGCAGGTCGGCCACGTTGACCGTTGCCTTGCGCTCATACTCCTCACCCTTTTTCTCAGGAAGTTTTTTCCAGAGCCTGGCGAAGGCCTTGTTCTTGCCGTCCTTCTCGATGAGTACGCCTATTACGGCGAAGCCGCCGTCACTGGACCTGTGCACGAGGTGCATCTCCATGGCCGAGTGCTTGCCGCCCACCGTGTGCTCACTGGGGCTGTGAAAGTGAAACTGCAGGAGATCATACCTCTTGCCATCAACTATCATGTAACTGCCCTTGTCATAGGTTACCTTGATACTATGGCCGTTGTTGAGTATCTTTATCTTGGTGGGCTGGTAGTGCAGTTCCACCTTTGCGCTGGATACTCCATCCACCTTGGTGATGTCTATGGGCGACTGGGTCTTCCCCTCGGAGCAGGCCCTGAACTTCTCGCTCAACTCCCCCCAGTGCTCAGGCCCGCGCTTACCCTCGTAACCCCAGTGCGCCGTGTGGGCAGAGTGCCGCTGCCCTTCGCGCTCATAGTGCCCCCTCCTGTGACGTGAACGCGCCAATCCATTAGGCGCCACCACAAGGGTCAGGGCCGCCAAGATCAGGAGAAAAACCTTCCAGTCAAGCGAAGTCTTGAGTTGTTTCATATCACCCTCCTTACGTGTCTTCTCTCTGGCGAGAGGTCTGAGCCGATCTACAGACGTGACGAGGCAACCTATTCTTCTTCGCGGAGCAGGTCGTGCAGGGTCTTGAGTCCTGTAACTACGTATTCCTTCAGGCCTGTTGGGAGTTTCACCGTCACCTCGTCGTCGACCTTCTTGCCGAGGATGGCCCGTCCTATGGGGCTTGCTATGGAGATCTTGCCGCTCCGTGCGTCCACTTCCTCGGGGGTGACGAGTTCGTATACCTTTGTCTCGCCTGTATCGAGGTCTTCGAGGTAAACGCGGGAGCCAAAACCAACGGAGTCGGCAGGTATGCTCGAAATCTTCAGGGTAGAGAGCGTATTGAGCCGCTTGGCCAGGTGAGCGACTCTGGCCTCGAGAAAGGCCTTTCGCTCCTTGGCCGCGTCATACTCTGCGTTCTCGCTGAGGTCTCCGTGGGCCGCGGCCTCGCGAAGGGCCTTGGGCACATCAAAACGGAGTTCACGCTCTACACGGCGGAGTTCTTCTTCCAGTTCCTTTACAATGGGAAGGTTACGCATCTATTACCTCTCTCACCCTGGTCTGCTCAGTCTCGCCTTTTTTGGTGATACCGGCCTCGTCTGGCCCTGATCTATTTCTATCAAGGCCGGTTAGGCCCCATGCCTTTCCTCTACTGCGCCTTCTTCCTCCAAAAAAGGGAACAAGGCCCTTCTGGTAGGCGTGCCCTGCCCGCCTCTTTGCGCTCTGTCTCCGTCTTGCCTACTCTTTCCTTCTCCCCCAGCCCTTCTATCCACCTCTTACTCGGCCTACATCGCGCTCCAGGAGGCAGACGGCCTCGATATGGCCGGTCTGCGGAAAGAGATCGATAACAGAGGCCCTCTTTATGAGATAACCCGCCTCGGCCAGAGCCCTCATATCTCTTGCCATGGTGGGCGGGTTGCACGAGACATAGACTACGCGTGGTGGGGCAAGGCCTGCAAGTATGGCCACGGCCTCTCTGTCTCCTCCTCTTGGGGGGTCTAATACTACCACATGGGGAGGATTTCTTTCAAGGTCTTTGAGGTTCTTCTCCAGCCACGGCGCGGCCTCTGCCACGTAGTACTCTATGGCGGCCCGGGCCCTCGTTCCCGCGCCCTCGAGGGCGTTCCTGGCGGCCTCGATGGAGGCGGTATCCGAGTCAACGGCAATGACACGGCGAGCCTTCCTGCCCAGATGCGTCGTAAGATTACCTGCGCCGCAGTAGAGTTCAACGACGTTCTCAGCGCCCTTGAGGGAGGCATACTCCATGACCCTCTCGACGAGCCTCCTGTTCTGCTCCCTGTTTATCTGCGAAAAAGACCTGATGGGCACGCGCTCATGCAGGCCTCCTGCATCATAGGCGAGGGTCACGTCGCCGGAGCTGAAGAGGAGACGGCCCTGGGCCCTGCGCCTGATGTCACGCACCTCCAGCCCCTTCAGTCCCTCTATGTGAGAGAAAAAAGTCTTCCAGGCAAGACCCCTGAGCCCGCGCTTCAGGCCAAGGGAGACTACGATACCCTTATCGAGAGACCCTACCCCGATCTCCAGAGAAGACAGTACGGTCTTTAGGGGGCCAAGGCGTCTTGAGCCCTGCACAAGGGCGCGTATCTCCCTGTAGGCCCTGTTCAGGGGCCTCTCCAGTATGGGACACTCCTCGATATCCACCACCTCGGTGCTCCTCTTCATGAAAAAGCCCCAGTTCCCTCCCCTCACCTGAAACCTCGCCTTTGAGCGGTAATTGTACTCCCTGCGAGAGGGGATGGCAGGGTCGAGCCGCGGGACCTCGAGGCAGCCGAGGCGCGAGATGGTCTCAGTAAAAATACGCTCCTTCCAGGCCACCTGCCCGGCATAGGCCATGTTCTGGAGGTCGCACCCGCCACACCTTCCAAAGACCGGGCATCGCGGGGCTACTCGCAGGGGCGATGGAGTAAGTACCTCCAGGAGAGAGGCCTCGGCATAACTGCGCCTCTGCCTCGTTATCTCGGCCTCCACTACATCTCCAGGCACGGTAAAGGGCACGAATACAACACAGCCATCGTATCGGCCTATCCCTGCGCCACCGTTGGCAAGGGCCCTTATCTCAAGTGTTATTCTCATCAGTCCCCAGGGGCTTCTCACCACTGGCCCGTATCAGTTCCTCCAAGCGCTTCAGAAGCACAGCCTTGCCAAGGCCCGTCTTTGCCGAAAAGACTATGACTTCTCTGCCGGGAAGCGCTGCCTTCAACTCACGAACCCTTGCCGCACGGCGCGACTGCGAGAACTTGTCGGCCTTGGTAAGGACTGTGACCACGCCTACGCCCAGGCCTTCGAGCCACTCATAGAGCCCGGCCTCTACCTCGCCTGGCCTGCGCCTTATGTCGAGCACCACGAGGGCCCCTGCCACCCTTCGACCTGCGGCCATGTATCTATCCACCATTGGGCCCCAGGCCTTGCGCACCCTCCGCGGCACCCTGGCGTAGCCGAAGCCTGGAAGGTCCACGAGGTAGAAGGCCCTGTTGAGACGATAAAAATTCACGGTCTGCGTCTTTCCAGGAGTGCTGCTCGTACGGGCAAGTTTACGACGATTTACAAGACAGTTTATCAGCGAGGACTTGCCCACGTTGCTCCTCCCGATGAGAACTACTTCGGGCAGGCCTGCCAGCGGATAACCCCTCTCGTCCGTTGCCGAGGCAGTGAACTCTGCGTCTATTATCTTCATACTGTTCTTTCCAGGTTATGAAAAAAGGGATATAAAGGCAAGGGAGCGGGGTCTGCCCGCTCTTGAAAAGACCTTACTTTCTTTCTAAGAAAAGAAGGTAAGACAAAGAAAAACCGGTCCGTGAGCGATCATGGGGCCCCCAAGCCCCCTCAGGCAGCCCCCGGGGCCGCAACTCCAGGGAAAGAAAGACAAGGCAAAAAAGCATGCCACCTGTCCTGGCCTGCTACAGTAGCGGGGCACTCAGAAATCAATGGGTTCATCGTCAAGGGGCAGTATCTCCGGCAGTGCCTCTTCGTCCAGAACGGGCTCTTCGCGAAGCGGGGCCCCTGGCAATTGGCGGCCCGCCCCTGGCGCGGCACCCCTTTCCATCATTTCCCCGAGCAATCTGTTGGTCTTTTTCTGTTCCTGTATACACTGCCTGAGGAGCCTCTTCATACCAAAGACGGAAAATGGCAGGAGTACCCAGAGGACCAGGACAAAGGCCATGAGCAGAAGAAAGACAATAAGGAATATGGCCGCAGCGATTCCTCCGCCGCCGCCCTCGGAGTAGAGGAAGTATGAGCCGAGGTCCCGGGTAAATATCACCGGCATGGTATGAAAGAATGCATCAACGGGCACTGGTCAGCCTCTCGTAGAGTTCATCAAAGGGCACGTCTTCCTGCCTGGCGCTCTGCATGTCCTTGAGTGCCGCAACGCCGCGCCCTATCTCGTCATCACCGAGTATAACGGTAAACCTTGCGCCCATCCTGTCTGCGCGCTTCATCCTCTTCTTGAGGGTTGTGGTAGAAAAATCCTCTACGACCCTCAGCCCCTTACCGCGAAGGCCGCGTACAAGCCCCACGGCCCGATCAAGAGCAACAGGGCCAAGGGGCACCACCACGACAAGGGGCGCTTCTTCATGGACGCCCCTATCCTTCATGAGCATGACGAGGCGTTCAAGGCCTATGGCAAAACCTATACAGGGGGTATCGGGGCCGCCGAGTTCCCTGACGAGGTTGTCGTATCTGCCGCCAGCGGCAACTGTATTCTGCGAGCCAAGCCCCTCTGAGACCACCTCGAAGGTGGTACGCGTATAATAGTCGAGACCCCGGACCATCCTGGGGTTCAGGTCAAAGGAGACCTCGCGGGTAGAAAGCGCGCCTTGCACCATCTCGAAGTGCGTGGCGCAGTCCTGGCAGAGCGTATCCAGAATGGAGGGGGCGTCTCTTGTAGTCTCCACACAACGGGGCACCTTGCAGTCGAGGGCGCGGAGCGGGTTGGCCTCGATCCTGCGCTGGCAGTCAGGGCAGAGTGTATCGTGCCTCTCCTTGAGAAACCCAAGGAGTCTGTCTCTGTAAGAGGGCCTGCACCCAGCGCAGCCAAGGGAATTTATCTGGAGAGAGAGGCCCTCGAGGCCGAGGCGGGCGAGATAATCCATGAGCATCTCGAGCATCTCTGCCTCGGCAAGGGGGCTCCTGTCCCCAAGGACCTCTACACCCAACTGGTGGAACTGCCTGTACCTGCCCTTCTGGGGCCGCTCATAGCGGAACATGGGGCCAAGGTAGTAGACCTTGAGGAGGGGCGACTCGTGGAGCCTGTGTTCGATGTAGGCTCGCACCACAGAGGCCGTTCCCTCGGGCCTCATGGTAAGTGATGTTCCGTGCCTGTCCGTAAAGGTGTACATCTCCTTCTCGACGATGTCCGTAGTCTGTCCAATGGAACGCGAGAAGAGTTCCGTTCGTTCGAGTACAGGCGTCTTTATGGGCAGGTAGCCATAGGTGGAAAAGATGCGCACTGCCTCATGCTCCAGAGTCCTCCAGAGATAGCCCTCTTGCGGCAGTATGTCGTTAAAACCCCTTACAGCCTTTATCATTATGCCAGATCGCCCCTTTTTGTTGTTTTTAATAGGTTTTCTAACACATCCGCCTGCTTTATGCAAGGACGCCACCTGGCCAGTGGAGACAGGCACCAGGGGCCGGGGCTTTTTTGTTGACTTGGAGGTCTTCATAAAGTATTTTCAGAGTGCAACACTCAAAAAAAGGAGGCCCGCCCGTGAGTGACGAAAAAAAGGAACAGGACGAGGGCATACGCGTTCTATCTCAAGAAGGGAGGGTCTTCCCGCCCAGGCCCGAGATATCGAAGGGGGCCCACATAAAGAATATGGCCGAGTACGAGGCCCTGTACAGGGAGTCCATCGAGGACCCCGAGGGTTTCTGGGCAGAGAAGGCAGATGAGTACCTCCACTGGGAGAGGAAGTGGGAGAGGGTCCTTGAGTATGACTTCAACAAGCCCGAGATAAAGTGGTTCATCAACGCGCGGCTCAATGCCACCTACAACTGCGTTGACAGGCACCTTAACTCCTGGCGGAGGAACAAGGCGGCCATTATCTGGGAGGGCGACGACGGGGCCTACCGCACCCTTACCTACGCGCAACTCCACTTCGAGGTCAACCGTTTTGCCAATGTCCTCCTTTCCAAGGGCATAAGAAAGGGCGACCGCGTCACCATGTATCTTCCCATGATACCGGAACTGGCCATAGCCATGCTCGCCTGCGCGCGCATAGGGGCCGTTCACAGCGTGGTATTTGGCGGTTTCAGTTCCTCTTCCCTTGCAGAGCGCATCCAGGACTCTGGCTCTACCCTCCTTGTGACATCTGACGAAGGGGTACGCGGCGGAAGGCGCATACCCATGAAGAAGAACGCCGACGAGGCCCTCGGGGAGTGCCCGGACGTAAAGAGCGTAATCGTAGTGCGGCGCACAGGGGAAGAGGTGCCCATGAGAGAGGGGCGCGACACATGGTGGCACGACGAGGTCTCTACGCCTGGCATGACCCGGCCCTGCGCCCCAGTGGAGATGGACTCGGAAGACCTCCTCTTCATACTCTACACGAGCGGCTCGACAGGAAAACCCAAGGGAATCATTCACACAACGGGCGGGTACCTTCTCTACTCTGCCATGACCTTCAAGACGATATTCGACTACCACGAGGAAGACATATACTTCTGCACCGCGGACATCGGCTGGATTACAGGCCACAGTTACATAGTCTACGGCCCCCTTGCATGCGGCGCAACGACGCTCATGTTCGAGGGCGTACCGACATACCCGGGGCCGGGGAGGTTCTGGGAGATTGTGGAAAAATTCGGCGTCAATATCTTCTACACTGCTCCCACTGCCATACGCGCGCTCATGCGCTGTGGAGAGGGCCCTGTGCGTGAGCACGACCTCACAAGCCTTCGCGTCCTCGGCTCCGTAGGCGAGCCCATAAACCCCGAGGCATGGGTCTGGTACCATTCCGTGGTAGGAGGGGGGCGCATACCTGTGATAGACACCTGGTGGCAGACCGAGACAGGGGGGATACTGATTACGCCCCTGCCCGGGGCCACCACACTGAAACCAGGCTCTGCGACAAGGCCCTTTTTCGGCATTGTGCCAAAGGCACTGAGGGATGACGGCACCGAGGCTGGGGTGAACGAAGGGGGCTGGCTCGTCATGGAGAGGCCCTGGCCGGGGATGCTCCGGGGGATGTACGGGGACAGCGGGAAGAGGCGGTTCAAGGAGGTCTATTTCTCCAAGTTCCCGGGCATGTACCTCAGCGGCGACGGTGCACGGCGCGATGAGGACGGCGACTGGTGGCTCATGGGCAGGATCGATGATGTCCTGAACGTATCGGGGCACAGGCTCGGCACTGCAGAGATAGAGAGCGCCCTTGTATCACACCCCCTGGTTGCCGAGGCCGCTGTGGTGGGCTTTCCACACGAGGTAAAGGGAGAGGGCATATACGCCTACGTTGTACTCAAGAAAGGCGCCAGCCATGACGAGGGACTGGCTCAGGCGCTCCGGGGCCATGTATCCAGAGAGATAAGCCCCATTGCGAGACCGGACAGGATACAGTTCGCAACAGGGCTTCCCAAGACTCGTAGCGGCAAGATAATGAGAAGGATTCTCAGGCAGATAGCCCGCGGAGAACGAGATGACCTCGGAGACACCTCAACGCTGGCCGACCCGTCTGTTGTGAGTGTCCTCGTAGAGGGGTCAGAGGACTGGCTATAGGTCTATACCGCGTAGCCCTTGCGAAGGCCTTCCGTAGGCGCCGCGTAGGCATCTCTCTTACTTATACCCCCTTGAAACCATCCAACCGGTGGCCATGCCCCCTCGCCCCCTCGGCCCACTCTCCTGCACCCCCGAAGGTCCAATGAACAGTATGGACCTGATCATCGCCCCCCCGTTCCTATCGCCACCCGTTCCTATCGCCCCCCCGTTCATACCGGCTCCCCTCTCTCGCCCCCGTGAAAACCCTTCGCCCCTGCACACCCTTCTATCACCCCGGTACCATTCACCCCGCCTTCGCCCCAGCACCCTCTATCGCCCCAGGCCCATTCACCCCGCCTGACTTCCCCTTGTAGCCATCTGGGCCCAGATACAAGCCCCAAGGGCAACCACGCCCTTCGTCCGGGGGTCCGGCCTGCGCCGGCATTTCATCCACCGCCCCTCTCACACGCCCCCTCTCACACCGCCCCCCCTCAGCAGACTTATCGCCCGGGGTCAGTCGAAATTACGTCTTGCCGATTTTTTCAGCGCCTTGGCACGGCGCTTGGCCGCTTCCTGGCGTTTTCTCTTTTTCTTTACGCTCGGTTTCTCATAAAACCTTCTTTTCTTAATCTCCTTGAAGGTTCCATCCTGGGCCAGTTTGCGCTTGAGTATGCGTATGGCCTTCTCAAGTTGACCTTCGTAGACCTTGACCTCTGACAAAAAATAACCCCCTCTCTATATGAAAATTTTATCAGTATTCAGGCAGTAATGGGCGCTCCGCCCTTGTCAATCATCCATGGTACGCAGGGGTCTTGCCGTCCGTCATGACGCCCGTGAGACCTGCTTACCCGTACACTTGTTCGCTGGAGACCAGCGAACAAGGGACCCCTCGCATAAACCATGAAGGTAGGTGATTATATCAAATAAAAGGTTTAAGTCAAACTCTTAGTATAACCTGGGGGCAAGGTCTTTGAAGACTCTGCACCCAGGATCGTGAAGACCTGTCTACCTTTTTCTGAGGCTCCTCGGCAACTGAGACGCCTGCCCGGCATGGGACCAGTACCTTGCAGATTGCCCGGGTTATGAGCAAAAAGACCTGCCCTGATGTTTACACCGGACAGGTCTCAAAAGAGATTGGTTGCTTACGATTATATGAATCCTCTTACTTGTCGTGGCAGGTCCTGCATACACCGCTACCAGTATTTCCGCCTACTCTTCTGAGGAAGAAGCCGTCGACACAACCTTCGCCGGAGCACCAGAACTGGAAGGAGGAGCCATTGGTATGGTTGGAATACTGGTAAGTGCTGTCCACTTCATCGTAACTGAGGTTACGGAAGTGGGGGTCATGGCAGGAACTGCATTCCACCTTGTTGTTTCTGAGAAGGTCACCTATGGTGGCTGTGCTCGAGATGAAACCAGAGACAGCCCAGCGGTTCTGTGAGAGATTATTCGTAAGGTAGGCCCCTGCCTCTCCTACCGTACCATTGAGACCGGTTGAGAGGTCTATCGCTGAGATTACGGTGCTCTTTGGCCTGAGGCTCGCCTTTGAAGAGGCGCTGTAGGGTACGGACACCGGGTGGTCGTTGGTGAGGTCAAAACCAAGCGAGAGGCTCTGCACAGTGTCGCCCGTGGCATAGGCAGGAGACGCGCCATGACAGGTGAGGCAGTCCTTAGGTTGTGTCGGAGTATTCGTATTGAAGTGGTCGAAGGTTGTATCTTGGAAGCTATTGCCTGGCATCTTGAACGACCACTGTATAGTTGTGTCGCCGCCTGGAACGACTCCGCCCTTTCCGGGGGCGTTTACGAGGCTGTCAAAGGTGGTGGTGCCGTCATGACAACTGAGGCAGGCGAGGGTGGCCCCGCCGAGGTCTGCCTTGTTGACGGTAGTACCGGCAATGGTGGTGCCATAGGCAGTATAATTCACCGACTGGGCAGTAGACCTGTTCCAGAGGGGAGCCGCAGATGTGTTGGAATGATGGGGTGTATGACAGAAGACGCAGACCTGAGTGGTGGCGTCTGTCCTCAAGACACGGCCAAAGCGTCCGAGGTTGTGCCTTGAGAGAAGGACTCCATTGGCCACTGCCCCTGCAGGGTAGTCTGCCACTGTGCCGCTGATGGGTGGCGCCGCTGTGGAGAGGGAGGGCGTTAGCAATAGCGCGGCGACAAAGACCGGCGTCATCAGCCTGAGTAATCTTGTTTTCATTGCCCTCTACTCCCAGCCCCCGGCATGCCCTGGTTAAAAAAACGTACAGGGCACATTCCCAGCGCTTTTCACCTTACTGAACTGAAAACAATAAAAAAATAGCCATTACACAACCACAAAGGTTGTTGAATGGCATCGTTGCCTCGTGCCCCGAATCCGCCATGAACTCCAAGGGCACTGATACTTCTAATAGCCTATTGCTAAAATCCATTTTAACCATAATGAGAAAAAAGTCAAGAGAAATTCATCTTTTTTTAATAAAAAAAGCGCCGCTATTCATCAAACAAGGCAAAAGACTAAACAAATCAGGACGTTCTATAAGCATGGATTATTAAGAAAATGACTTCAGTTTTCTACACCTCTTGGGGTGACGGAGTTTTCTGAGTGCCTTGGCCTCTATCTGGCGGATGCGCTCTCTTGTAACATCAAAGTAGGCCCCCACTTCCTCGAGCGTGTGGTCCCTCGATTCACCTATGCCGAAACGCATTCGAAGCACCTTTTCCTCGCGCGGCGTAAGGGTGGAGAGGACCTCGTTCATACGGCCTGTAAGGTCATTGAGCATCATCTCGTCGTGGGGCACTACAGCGGCCTTGTCCTCGATGAAGTCGCCAAGGAGGCTGTCTCCGTCATCTCCCACCGGTGTCTCAAGGGATATGGGCTCTTTCGCCATCTTCAGAATCTTTCTCACCTTCTCAACGGGAAGAAGGAGTTCCTCGCTCAGTTCTTCCACCGTGGGCTCCCGCCCCTTGTTCTGCACAAAATAATGAACCGTGCGAAGGAGTTTGTTTATGGTCTCTATCATGTGAACGGGTATGCGTATGGTACGGGCCTGGTCGGCGATGGCGCGTGATATGGCCTGACGTATCCACCATGTGGCATAGGTGGAAAACTTGTACCCCCTCTTGTACTCGAACTTCTCGACGGCACGCATTAGTCCTATGTTGCCTTCCTGGATGAGGTCCATGAACTGAAGGCCCCTGTTCAGGTATCTACGGGCTATGCTCACAACGAGACGAAGATTGGACTTTATGAGGAGTTCCCTTGCCGCCTCTATCTCGTGCTCATGGAGGTATATGGCCGTCAGGGTCTCTCCGAGTTCCTCGTAGTCGAGGCCGATGCGCTGGACGAGGTCTCTTTCTTTTTCCTGAAGGGCCCTGAGTTCGGCCCTCACCTCATCCTTGCTCCTTTTTTCAAGGCCCTTTCTTCGTCCTGCCCCTTCCCTGACAGTACTGTCCAAGGCCCTCTCGAGCCGCCTCCTCCTTCTCCTGATCCTCTTGAAGTCTTCCTCATAGGCCGTTAGGCGCTCTATGGCCGATTGAAATATGCCGCTTCTCTTGTCCAACTCCACGAGCATATCAAGGTACTTTTCAGGCGGCCTCTTCCCGTCCTTTCTCCAGAAGGCATTTCTCAGACAGGCCTTCCTCAGGGTGTCTATCTTCCTGAAGAGGCCCTTGAGGTCCTCGCCTTGTTCCCCAACGAGGACCCCTTCCTCGTCATAGTCTATGAGGTCCCGGCCATGGGATGCCTCCTTGCCAAGGCGTTCTCTCAAGGCAAGCAGTTCTTCCACTATGACCCCGGTCTTCAGAAGGGCCTGGGCCACTCCCCGCATGCCTTGCTCCACGGTACGGGCAAGGCTCACCTCCTCTTCTCTCGTGAGGAGCCGTACGGCGCCCATCTCCTTGAGATAGGCGCGCACCAGGTCCTTCACAGCACTGGGCTGGGGTACGGGAGGCTCTGGTTCCACTGTGTTCTGGAGAGTGTCGTCAGCGACGAGAGGTTCTGTCGGCGACGCAACGGCGCTATTCTCGTCCTTTTCCATGTCTTGGGACATCACCATTATAAGGGTATGGAAGGACCCCAGCCAAAGATGGGGTAAGAACTAAGGGGCCTTCTTCTCGATCCTGTCCTTTATGGTCCTGGCAAGTTCGGCCCGCCCCGCTTCCTCGAGTCTGCCGAGCATGTCCTCTGTCGCTTCTTTAAGTTTACCCCTCTTGTGTATCTTTTTCAAACTATCTTTGAGCATCCTCTCAGGCTCGCCTATGAAGCCGTCATCACCGGCAAGGAGGCCTGCGCTTATGAACCCCTCTACCCCTGCGCCGTGAAAAGAGTCGGCGAGTTCGTCCATTCGCAGGGTGCCGGACTTTTCGAGGAGACTACTCACCACCTCTGCTGCCTTCTTCATGCCCTCGTCAGAGAACTCTGCCAAGGCACTTCGCACCTCGGCACTGTAATAATTCGGATGATTGATGATAACCTTGAGCAGTGTAAACTCTACGAGGGGCCTGCCGCGAAGCGAGGCAATGGTGCGAACGCCCTGAGAGCCAGTTGCCCCCCCAGTGGATGTGGCAGGGCCCCTACTGCCACGCCCCCCTCTCCCACGCCGCGCAAGGGCCTCGTAAATAGAAACAGAGCGCATCTGGAGGAGGGAGGCGATATAAGAGGCATAATGATCTCTCTCTGCAACATTCCTGATGCGCGTGACATGCTCCATGGCCCGCTCGAAAAAGGCCGCCTTGCCCTCGGCAGTAGTGATATCGTGCACAGACTCGAGGCTCTTCAAAAAAAACTCCATAAGAGGCACGGCACCCTCGATGGCCTTCTGCATCTCCTGCGGGCCATGGTCCTTCAGAAACTCGTCAGGGTCCTTTGCGCTCGAAAGGGTTACCACGCGGCACCTCACCTCCTCGTCAAGAAAGGTATCGAGACCACGAAGCGCGGCCTTGACGCCTGCCTCGTCGGTATCGAAGAGGGTGTAAACAGCCCCTGCATACCCCCTCAAGACCCTTATGTGACCCCTTGTAAGGGCCGTGCCCAGGGTGGCCACTGTATTGGTGAACCCAGCGGCGTGCATGGCAAGGAGATCAAAATATCCCTCCACCACTATGGCGAACCCGTGCTCTTTTATACCGGCCCGGGCCTGAGAGAGCCCGAAGAGTGTCTCGCCCTTCTTGAAGAGATCGGTCTCAGGTGAGTTCAGGTACTTTGGCCCACGGTCTCCAAGCGCCCTGCCGCCAAAGCCTATAACACGGTCGCGGACGTCTGTGATTGGAAAGATGAGGCGATGGCGAAACCTGTCGTAATACCCCCTCGTACCTCGGCTGACGAGTCCTGCCCGCTCGGCCATGACGCCTCGAAACCCCGAGCGCTCGAGGTCTCGAAGAAGCCCGTCCCAACCACCCGGCGCATAGCCGAGGCCAAAACCATCGAGAAAGGCCCTGTCTGTATAACCACGCCCTTCAAGGTACGACCTCGCCACAACACCCTCCCGACCATGGAGCATCCTGGCAAAGTAATCCCTTGCCACACTGTTGATCTCATAGAGAGAATCCCTCCGGCTCCGTGCCGCAGGGTGTTCCTCTGTTATGGTTACGCCACAACGAGAGGCCAACTCCCGCACTGCCTCGGGAAAGGTCATGCCGTCCTTCTTCATGAGGAATGTAATGGCGCTCCCTGTCTCGTTACAGCCGAAACAGTGAAAGATCTTCTTCTCCTCACTAACAGAAAAAGACGGCGTCTTCTCAGAATGAAAGGGGCAGAGCCCAACATAATTGGCCCCCCGCTTCCTGAGCGGCACATACTCGCCGATGAGCCGCACAATGCTCGTCCTCTCACGGACCTCGTCTATCTTGTCCTTTGGTATCATAAGACCGGCAACCTTAAAAAAAGATGAGAAGAAAGAAAAAAACAATAAGTTCTTACTTTCTTTTAAAAAAGAAAGTAAGACAAAGAAAATTAATACCTGCGGCCCATGGGCCGCAGG
>CAYOVP010000047.1:12220-15464 GCA_964407495.1 uncultured Thermodesulfobacteriota bacterium | reverse complement strand
CAAAATACCTGCTCTCTAATTATCCTTTAACCTTGCGCTGGTATAATGGGATACAAGAGCGGTATTAAGGACAGGGATTTGAATGTTTGGTAATATACAATGAGAAAGAGAATAGATGACATAGTCCTGATAATAGGTTTTGGCGTGAATGTGGGGATTTTGTCTGTTGTACTCTTCGCTCTGGCCGCTACATACCTTGCCCCCTGAAGAGTCCTTTTCAAGGAAGTACCGATACCTCCTCCTGGTTATTGATCGCCTTCTTCTTCACCCTCAACCCGGGCAGGGCGCCGCAAGGCCACCCTGCCCACCTCCTCCTGCCGGTCCGGCCTCCTCCGCCGGGCCGGTTTTTTTTGTCGATTGCGCGCGCGCGGGACTTTGCGAAAAACCGTTTTTCTCTGGTCTCCTTCTTCCTATTTTCCGTGGCATTTTTTGAATTTTTTACCGCTTCCGCAGGGGCATGGTTCATTCCTGCCCGTTTTGTTTGCGTTCAGTCTTGTCTGGGCGTTCTTCTGCCAGTAGTCACGAACCTTTTCCAGAACACCTTGAACGGCCAGTTCCGGTTCGGCCACACCCTCCTTCATGTATCTTATACTGGTGTTTTTTTCGAGTTCAATTGCCTTGTCTATTGGTTCGTCCTTGTCTTCGGAGTTTGAAGTTGCGGCATCGATAATACGGCAGTAGCCTTCTTCTCCGGCCCTTGCTCCTGGAGTTCCGAGGCGGGCGCAGTGCGGGGGGCGGATGTCACGGCCTTGGGGGTCGAGTGTGGGATGGATGGTGCAGGTCTTCTCATCTGAGAGAAACCTGCACCTGAAGGCGAAGACGGCTATGAGGTCGAGCCTCAGTGCATTGCCCTGGGGCTTCATGCCCCGTAAGATGAGACTGTATGATTCCGGGGCATGGAAGAGAGCGCGCGGTGGTCTTTCTTTTGTGACATAGGCCTCACGTATACGTTTTTCACGCTTCTTGAGACTTTGGAGGAGTTCTCGTTCCAAGGCCTCCTCTTTACCTGCGTTGAGAGACGTCTGGAGACTGTAGTGTATGATACCCCACCATGGGTCGCAACAGAGTCCCCCGCACCTCCCTACGCAGATATGAGAGTAGTCATCGGGCCGTCTTTCTGTACTGGTATTCATATTATTCGTCAGTAGCCCTTCCGTCGCCATGGCAGAGAGGCGCTTTAGGCAGAGGGACCTATGCGCAAGCACAGGCTTTCTCTGCCCAGTTTTCTTTTGCTGATGGCCTCTGCGTGCGCCTTACCTATGCAAAAGAGGCCTCGAGCCAGGCACAGGTAAGTGGCCTTTAGAGCCGGTGGACTATGCGCAAAAACCGGTTTTCTTTGCTCCACTTTCTTTTTTCCAAAAGAAAGTGGAGTGTCTTGAGAGAAAGCAGGAGTCTTTTTATGGTCCATTATACCATATGAGGGGGTATGATTTCAGTCCAGGCTGGCCGACCTCGCAAGGATCTCTTCTTTTTTTATCCTGCCCTCACGGAGAACAAGAGGCGCTGGCCCTCTTGCGTCTACAATAGTGGATGGTTGGCCTTTCTCCAGCCTGCCGCTGTCAATGACCAAGTCAAGTCTCTGGCCGAAATATCCTTTCACTTCAGCCGCGTCAAGGGCAGGCGGCATGCCGGCGGGGTTGGCGCTCGTTGCAGTAAGGGGGCGGCCAAGGGCCAGGAGGAGCCTGTGACAGAGGGGGTGAGAGGATATGCGTATACCTATCTTCCTCTTGCCGCCATCATCGGACGTAACAAGAGAAGGCGTATCCTCTGCGGCCTCTAAGACCAGGGTGAGGGGCCCTGGCCAGAATTTTTTGATTAGTCTCTGGGCCAGGGGGGTGATTGTGGTGACAAGAGAGCGCACCATGTCCATATCCCCGGCCAGTAAAGACAGGGGCTTGTCAAGTGGCCGTCCTTTTAGAGAGAAGAGCCTCTTTAGCGCCTCCTCGTTATAAGGGTCCGCACCAAGGCCATAGGAGGTCTCCGTAGGAAAGGCGATGATGCCGCCAGACTCTATTACCTCAAGGGCTGGGCCGAGATCATCGCTTGCGCTTATGACGAGGAGAGTGCCTGCGTTGCTATCTCGCGCCATGGAAAAACCTTCCACCTCCCACTTTCCACTTTCTTTTGGGAAAAAGAAAGTGGAGCAAAGAAAACCGATTTTTGCGCATAGCCCCCCCGCGCTGAAGAGCCACTTACCTGTGCCTGGCTCGAGGCCTCTTTACTGGCAGTAGAGACAGTCTAAGAGAAAAAGAAAGTGGAGCAAGGAAAAACCGGTTTTTGCGCAGAGGCCACCAGCGCTGTAAGGGCCACTTACCTTTGCCAGACTCGAGGCCTCTTTACCGGCAGGAGGCAGAGGCCATAATAAAAAGAAAGCGGGGCAAGGAAAAAAAACCGGTTTTTGCAAACAGGCCCTATTCGATTGTCTCGGCGCTCTCGCGTACTGCCCTGGCCATGGCCGAGCGCTGTCTCTTGAGCCGCCTGCGAAGCGCCTTGTCTCCTGTTGCCAGTATCTCAGCCGCAAGAATACCAGCGTTCTTAGCCCCGGCCCGGCCTATGGCAACAGTGGCAACAGGCACACCCCCTGGCATCTGGACAGTGGCGAGAAGGGCATCGAGCCCCTTGAGAGGGCCGGAGTCGACAGGCACGCCTATGACCGGAAGAATGGTGTGAGAGGCCACCACACCCGCAAGGTGCGCCGCCCCGCCGGCACCCGCTATGATGACCCCTATCCCCCGCTTCTCCGCGCCACTTGCATAGGCCGCTGTATCAGCAGGCGTCCTGTGGGCAGATAGTATCCTGACCTCAAAAGGCACCTTAAGGGCTTCGAGAACGAGCACTGCCTCGCGCATTACAGGCAGGTCTGATTTACTCCCCATGATAATGCCCACAAGGGGCCTACCCTCGGTTGACATCAAAACCTCCTTATGAAAATATCCCGCTCTCTTTCAGGGAAAAAGACAGCAGAACAAGAATAAACCTTCCACTTTCTTTTGGGAAAAAGAAAGTGGAGCAAAGAAAACCGGTTTTTGCGCATAGTCCACCGGCGCTCTCAAGGCCTCTTACATGCGCCTGGCTCAAGACCTCTTTACTGGCAGGAGAGACAGTCTAAGAGAAAAAGAAAGTGGAGCAAAGAAAACCAGTTTTTGCGCATAGTCCACCGGCGCTGAAGAGCCACTTACCTGTGCCAGACTCAAGACCTCTTTACTGGCAGGAGAGACAGTCTAAGAGAAAAAGAAAGTGGAGC
>CAYOVP010000047.1:0-12120 GCA_964407495.1 uncultured Thermodesulfobacteriota bacterium | reverse complement strand
CTTTACTGGCAGGAGAGACAGTCTAAGAGAAAAAGAAAGTGGAGCAAAGAAAACCGGTTTTTGCGCATAGTCCCCCCCTGGCCCTCTACCTTATGGCCTTCATGGCAATGTCTCTCCTGTAATAGGCCTTCTCAAAGGAAATCTTCTCTACCGCCTCATATGCCCTCTCTCTCGCCTCCCTTATGTCTCTGCCCATGGCCGTGACGCCGAGGACGCGCCCGCCTGATGTCACCACGCGGCCGTGGTCATCGCGTCTCGTGCCTGCGTGAAAGACGACAACGTCTTCCATGGAGCCGGCCTCATCGAGACCGCTTATTGGAAGTCCCTTGTCATAGGCGCCTGGATATCCGCCAGAGGCCATAACCACACAGACCGATGGCCTTGTATCCCAGGTGAGGCCACTTCTTCCAATACCCTCACCAGCACACTCATAGAGAACCTCGAAGAGGTCGTCCTCGAGGCGCATGAGTATGGGCTGAGCCTCGGGGTCGCCGAAACGGCAGTTGAATTCGAGTACCCTTGGCTCGCCGTTCTCTGTGATCATGAGACCGGCGTAGAGCAGGCCCCTGTAGGGGGTGCCAAGATCCGCCATTGTGGCTATCAAGGGGTTGATGACCTCACTGAGGATCTTTTCCTCCAGGGCCGGCGTAATGACCGGAGCCGGGCTGTATGCCCCCATGCCCCCTGTGTTGGGCCCCCTGTCGCCGTCGAAGACGGCCTTGTGGTCCTGGGCCGGTGCAAGGCCAAGGGCGCGCTCACCATCAGTTATGGCAAGGTACGAGGCCTCCTCGCCCTCGAGGAATTCTTCTATCACGACCCTCTCGCCAGCCCCGCCAAAGGCCTTTCTGCCCATGATGAGGTCAAGGGCCTCTACTGCCTCTCCCTTGTCGCGGCATATGATGACACCCTTGCCGGCGGCAAGACCGTCGGCCTTGACTACTAGAGGCATTGGAGCGGTCTCCAGATACTCACTGGCCCTCTGCGCACTATCAAAGACCCTGTAGTCAGCCGTTGGAACCCCGGCACGGCGCATGACATCCTTGCAGAAGGACTTTGAGCCCTCTATGGCCGCGGCTTTTTTTGTGGGGCCAAAGATGCGTAGACCGGCCTTGCAGAAGGCGTCTACTATACCGAGGGTCAGGGGGAGTTCGGGGCCCACTATTGTAAGGTCTATGGAGCGCTCGAGGGCAAAGTCCCGGAGCCCTTCGATATCTGTTGCAGGTATATCTACGTTGGTGCCGCGCTCTGCTGTGCCTGCGTTACCTGGTGCTATGAAAACCTCGTCCACATGGGGGCTCTTCGAGAGTTTCCAGGCCAGGGCGTCTTCCCTTCCGCCAGAGCCTATGACAAGCGTCTTCAAAGGGGCCTCCTCCTTTGTCTCAATGCCTGAAGTGCCTCATGCCCGTAAAGACCATGGCTATGCCGTGCTCATTGGCCGCGGCTATGACCTCTTTGTCGCGTATGGAGCCTCCGGGCTGAATAATGGCGCTGATGCCGTTCTCAGCGGCCAGGTCCACGTTGTCCCTGAAGGGGAAGAAGGCATCTGAGGCCAGGACAGAGCCCCTGACCTCGAGGCCAGCCTCAGCGGCCTTCATGAGGGCAATGCGCGTGGAATCTATGCGGGACATCTGTCCTGCTCCAACACCCACGGTCATGTTGTTGGCGGCAAGCACTATTGCATTGCTCTTCACATGACGGCAGATCTTCCAGGCAAAGCGAAGGTCTGAGAGTTCTTTCTCACTGGGTTTTCTCTCCGTCACGGTCCTGAGTTCGCTTGCCTCTGCCCGGTCTGGCGTCTGGACGAGTACCCCGCCGGAGACGAGTTTTATCTCCTTGGCCTCGGCCTTGTCTCTGTCTATCTCCCTGCTTCCCAGTTCCAAGAGGCGGATATTCTTCTTCTTGGTGAGTATCTCAAGGGCCTCTGGCGCGAAGGACGGTGCGATTACTGCCTCGACGAATATCTCGGAGATCTTCTCTGCCACCTCCACGCTTACGTCCCGGTTCAGGCAGATGATCCCGCCGAAGGCGGATTTACTGTCTGTGGAGTAGGCCTTTTCATAGGCGCGTATCAGGCCTTCCTCCGAGACCGCGGCCCCGCAGGGGTTGGCGTGCTTGATGATTACCGCTGTCGCCTCGGTAAACTCCGCGGCAATGGAGACCGCGGCGTCGAGGTCTGCGATGTTATTGTATGAGAGTGCCTTGCCGTGGAGTTGTCTCGCATCTGCCAGCGGGCCGCCGCCTGGTATACGGTAGAAGGCGGCCTCCTGGTGGGGGTTCTCACCATAGCGAAGATCGCCGATTTTCTGGTACTGGACCGTAAGTGTCTCGGGAAAGGTCTTTAGTTCGGAGCCGGTCTCGTCGGTGATGGAGCCGAGATAATTGGATATGGCGGCATCGTAGCGTGCCGTGAGTTGGAATACCTTCTTGGCAAGGCGGAACCTGGTGCCACGGCTGACCGCGCCGTCGCTGCCACGCATCTCTTCGAGTATGGGCCCGTAGTCCGCAGGGTCTACGACAACGGCCACGTCCCTGTGGTTCTTGGCGGCAGAGCGTATCATCGTGGGCCCGCCAATGTCTATGTTCTCGATCGCCTCATCGAGAGTAGCCCCCCCTGCGATAGTCTCCTCAAAGGCATAGAGGTTGACTACCACCATGTCAATGGGCAGAATGCCGAACTCTTCGGTCTCTTTTGCATGCTCAGGGTTGTCGCGAACAGAGAGTATGCCGCCGTGTATCTTGGGGTGCAGGGTCTTGAGCCTGCCGTCGAGCATCTCAGGGAAGTTCGTGTACGACTTTATGGGTATGATCTTGAGGCCCGCCTCCTTGAGGAGTTTGCCCGTTCCCCCTGTGGAGATTATCTCCACACCGAGCCCGGCAAGGTCTCTTGCAAAATCCACTACACCTGTCTTGTCCGTAACACTGATTATCGCCCGTTTTATCCTCTTCATCCTCTTACCTGCCCCTTTGTATTTTTTGGCGCAAAAGTACAAGGCAGATGGCGTGAAGACCGGTCTTGGGGGGCTAAAACCCCGTATGGTGCGCCAGTCCTCAGCCCTGCCCCTCCAACACCCTGACCTTGCCCATGCGTGAGATTTGAGGGAGACATATTAACATATTTTTTCTGGAAAAAAGAAATAAGATTTTGTTTTTTCCCGGGTGCCGGGTCCTGCGCCTGGTGGAATGCAAGATACTTGTCTGAAGGGGGCCTTGCAATGGTAGTGGAAGAGGTCCTCCTCTTGCATAGTCTGGCCTGCCCCCCATTTTTTTTACTCCACATGCTCTTTACCTGAATAAAGAGAAGTCTTTTAATGCGCCGGCAGGGCCCGCCAACTCAGTCTTCTTTACAAAGTTCCCTCTCAGGGAAAGTGCACGGGAAGTTCATCTCCCCGATGAATTCCTTTTCAAAGGCCTTCCCGCCCGAGAGCGGCTGGTAGGTAGTGTTTCTTGCTATCCATTGCGCCTCTTCCTTCTTGTCGTCGTCAAGGGCCTGGACTGCTCCCATGAGGGCCGCGTCACCGGCAAAGTGGATCTTCCCTGCCCAGAGCGGGTCCAGTAGTCCCACGTCGATGAGGCCCCGAAGGGAGAGATTACTCCCAAAGGCGCCTGCCACGAAGACCTTCTGGACCTCTTCGGTCCCTATACCCGCCTTGCGTAGGAGCGTACTGATGCCTGCCCTGATGGCGGCCTTGGCGAGTTGGAGGGCCCGGATGTCTCCCTGTGTGAGCGATATAGTGCCTTTGGCGCTCCTGTGGAGGACGAAGGAGTTGCCCTGTTCATTGGCCTGGATACGTGCTGCGAGGTTGGAGTCTATCTCCTCGGCCCCGCGTATCCTCCCGGATTCCTCTATTATGCCTTCGCGGAGCAGCGTGGAGACAGCATCGATGAGCCCTGAGCCGCATATGCCGCGGGCAAGTACCTTGCCGATTACAGTGAGTTCGAGCCTGCCCTTTTCTAGCCGTACGTGGCTGATGGCGCCTTCTGTGGCTGTCATACCGTTTGTAATGCCTGCGGCCTCGAAGGCAGGACCAGCGGCGGCAGAGGTGGCAAGGAGCCTGCCATTGGCCTTGAGGATTATCTCGCTGTTGGTGCCAAGGTCCACTACCAGGGTATTGGCCTTTTCGTCCCTGAGGCCCATGGCCAGTGCCGCGGCAACGGCGTCTCCGCCTACGAAGCCGCCTATGAGGGGGAAGACGTACAGACGGCCCCCGCTGGCTACGTCGAGAGGGGCTTGGCCGGCCTCGAGGACCTGGGCGTCTCTGAAGAGGGGTTTGTATGGTACCTCTGAGAGGCAGGCCGGAGAGAGGCCGAGGAAAAAGTGTTCCATGATGCTGTTTCCGGCCACTGTAATCTCGGCCGGAGGTTCGCTTGGGCAGAGTTCTCTTAAGATGTCCTTGCAGGCGTTCTGGAGGCTCGAGACAAGGTCCTGGAGGGCAGATGAGTCGGCCTTTATGGCGTTGATGCGTTCAAGGACGTCGCTACCCCATGAGACCTGGGGGTTTGGCGCAGAGATTGTCTTGAGAGGCCTCTCTGTCTCTGTGGAGACCAGGGCCGCGGCCAGGGTGGTGGTTCCTATATCGAGGGCAACGCCTCGTTTCCCGTGTTCTCTTTTCTTGTTCACAGTATGGGGGTCGCCTCTCAGGTGGCAACTCTTTCTCCATGCAGAGGCACTTGCCGGTCAGAAGGCGTCTTTGTCTCCATAGTGGTCTGTAGTTACCTGAAGGAGAGTTTCGGCACGCTCGTAAGGAGCAGTTTGAGGTCGTCGTCTCGGAACTGGAGCCCAAGGCCGGCAAAGGCGCTTCCCAGGCCGATCTTGCTTATGAAGTCGTCTGCACCGGCGGTCACGTAGAAGTACTTGTTGAGGAAGAATGTGGCGCCCACCTTGAGGTGCGGGTTCCCCTTCTGGTTGAAGTTGAAGGCCTCGAAACTGAGTTTGAGTTTGCCTGTAAGGAGGTTGTAGTCGAATCCGATCCCTGCCTCGGACTCGATGAGCCCCCCGCGGAGAGTCAGCGGGCCGAAACTCCTGGCGAGTTCGGCGCTGAAGGTGAGTTTGTCCTCCAGGATGGTCTCGGAATTCGTAAACTTCTGGGTCCCTATTATGGTGGTGCTCTCTCTGTTCACGACCCTTCCGCGAGGGTCGTCCACTACCTCGAAGAGGTAATATCCATTGGCGCGGGGCTGGAATTTCACGGAGAAGAAACTCTTTACATCAGACTCGTCCACGAGATATTCGCCGCGGTAACTGAGGAAGATGTGGGTGTCCTCGGCCTTCTTGAGATACCCGCTTATGCCCGAGACCGTTCTCTCGAGGTCTTCGCCCATTTTCTTGTCATTTACGAGTTTGCCAAGGGGCCCCTCTCCGCGGTCTATCTTCTTCGCTATACTGCCAAGGGACTCCATGCCAGGTCCGGCCTCTTTTATGGCCGCGTCTATGCGGGCCATGGCCTCGTTGAGTTTTTCAGAGGCCGCGCGTAGGTTCTGGAGACTCTCCTTTACATTCTCCCTGTTCTCTCCGATGAGGGTGTTGAGATTGCGGCCTGCTTCTACGAGCACTGTGTTGAGGTTGTGTATGCTCTCCTGGAGGTCTTTCGTGATGGTGGGTGCGCTCTTGTTGAGCGTGGAGGTGAGGCGGTCGAGGTTGGAGAGGATGTTCTCGAGCCTCTTGTCGTTACGTCCTATTATGGCATTCACATTGGAGGTAATGGACTCCATGTTGCCCACTATGTTCTTGAGGGTGCGTCTTCCCTCCGGGCCTCCTATTACCTCGCCGATGGAAGATGTTATCTTCTTGAGGTCAATGGAGAGTTCGCTCAGCGAGGAGATGAACTGTTCCATGTCCATGTACTTGCCCGTATGGGCGAATTCCTCGCCTTCCTTGAGTATCCCCCCCTTTCCTCTGCCAGGGATTATTTCCACGTATCTTTCGCCGAGGAGGCCTGTGGAACGGAGCGTTGCCGTAAAATCCCGTCCAATCCTGACCTCCGGGCGCATGCGGAGCGCGATGCGCGCCTTGTTCCCCTTGAGGGTTATCTTCTCCACGCGCCCCACTTCCACGCCGGCTATCTTTACAGAGGAGTTGGGGTCAATGCCAGCGGCGGAGTCGAAGGTGGCATAGAGGGTGTACCCCTCGGATTTGCCGATCCTCAGCCCTCCCACCTTGAGGGACATGAAGACGAGGAGGGCTATGCCGAGGAGGACAAAGGCGCCGACCTTTGCCTCGGGGCTGAGGAAGAATATGCTCGAGCGTCTTGCTGTCACCTTGTACCTGTCACCTTAATGGACGCGGTTGCATGGAGACCATGAAAGGCCTCTCAAGTATTTTCATGGCCGGCCCTTGCTGGTCAGGGGAATCCTCTGTGGTCCCGGTCTCTGCCAGAGCCCCTCTTCCTGCCCAAGGGGCCTTCCTTGCCGGTTGAAGGTCTGGATAACCAGGCCTTTCTCAATAGACCTTTACGGGCCCTGTGGACCGTCCTTCGAGAAACTGGCGGAGCACGGGGTCAGGGTTTTTCTTCATTTCCTCGGTAGTGCCGTGGGCTATTATCCGGCCCTCGTGTAGCATGGCTATCTTGTCCGCTATCTTGTACGTAAAGGGCATATCATGGGTAATGAGTACGTACGTTGTCTTGAGGGAGCGCTGTGTGTCCAGGACAAGGTCTGCTATGGATGCTGACATTATGGGGTCGAGCCCTGTAGTGGGCTCGTCGAAGAGGACTATCTCCGGGTCCATTATAATGGCCCTGGCAAGTCCCACGCGTTTCATCATTCCGCCCGAGAGGTCGGCGGGCATCATGTCCTCGACTCCCCGCAGGCCCACGCGTTCGAGTTTTTCCCTGACGCATTTGCCTATGTCCTCGTCCGAGAGGCCGGTGTGCTCGCGGAGGGCGAAGCCCACGTTCTCGCCCACTGTCATGGAGTCGAAGAGCGCGGCCCCCTGAAAGAGCATGCCGAAGCGTTTTCTCACCTCGTTGAGTTCGCGCTCCCTGAGCGTTGCGATGTCTGTACCGTCGAGGAATATGTGGCCCTCGTCGGGTTTGAGGAGGCCGATTATATGTTTCAGGAGTACGCTCTTGCCGCCTCCGCTACGGCCTATAATGACCGTAATCTTGCCGTCCTCGATATCGAGGTCCACTCCGTCGAGGACTTTTTTCTGGCCAAAGGCTTTTTTCAATCCCTTGATTTGTATCATGTATGCACGCCATTTTCAAATCAGGCCATGAGCGAGGAGATGATGTAATCGGAAACGAGTATCATTACGCATCCCGTTACCACAGAGCCTGTGGCCGCCTTGCCCACGCCCTCGGCACCGCCCTTTGCGTTATATCCATAGTAGCAGGCCACGAGCGTGGTTATGAGCCCGAATACTACGGACTTTGCCAGGCCGCTGAAGATGTCCTCTATGTTCACGAAGTCTATTGTCCTGCCTATGTATACGCCGGGGTTTATCCCGAGCATCTTGACGCCGATCAAGTACCCACCCACAACGCCCACAAAAGACGTGACTACCGTGAGGACCGGGAACATGAGTATGCCAGAGAGCACCCTTGGTACGACGAGGTACTTCAGGGGGTTCACGGCCATTGTCTCGATGGCGTCTATCTGCTCCGTGACGCGCATGGTGCCCAGTTCCGTTGCCATGGCGCTTCCGGCGCGTCCTGTGACCATGAGGCCTGTGAGCACGGGGCCCAGTTCGCGTGCCATGCTCAGGGCCACAGTGGGCCCCACGAGGGACTCGGCCCCGAACCTCTTGAGGGCGTTGTATCCCTGGAGGGCGAGGACCATGCCTGTGAAAGAGCCTGTGAGTATGACGACGAAGAGGCTCTGTACGCCCACGAACTCCATCTGCTTGAAGAGGTTCTTGAGTTTGAGCGGAGGAGTGAAGGCGTGCCTGAGCGTAAGTAGGAGCATAATGGCCATGGCGCCTGCGGCCTTTATAAAGCGGCCAGCCGCCAGACCTATGATCTCAAGGTAATACTTCATAGGTAGACCCTTGGAACGCGCTTGGAGATATTGCAGAAGATCTCATAACTGATAGTGTCTGCAAGGCCCGCAATCTCTTCGGCTGTTATCTTCTCCTTGCCCTGGGAGCCCATGACAATGGCCTCGTCTCCAGGCTTCACGCCCGGTATATCTGTTACGTCGCACATAATAAGGTCCATGCAGACCGTGCCGCGTATGGGCGCCCTTGCACCGCCTATGAGGACGGATCCCCTGTTGGAGAGGGCGCGGGGCAGTCCGTCGCCATAGCCTATTGGGAGGGTGGCTATGATTGAGTCGCGGCCAGTGGTAAAGGTCCGGCCATAACTTACGGGGCTTCCGGCCCGGAGCCTTCTTACCTGGAGGACCTCGGTCCTGAGGGTCATGAGCGGCCGCAGTCCCATCTGTCCGGCAAGGCCTGGCGCGGGAGAGGCGCCCAGTAGCATTATGCCCGGGCGGACCATGTTGAAGTGCGTCTCTGGTGTTCGCGCCATGGCCGCGCTGTTCGCCATATGGAGGTATTTTATACTGAAACCGAGGCTCTGGGCAAGTGCTACAACGGCCTTGAACCTCTTGAGTTGTTTTTTCGTGAAGGCGCTTGCCGGCATGTCTGCCTCGGCAAAGTGGGAAAAGAGGCCCTCTATGCGCAAGTTGGTCTTTTTACTGATCATTTTGAGAAAGGAGGGCATGTCTTCCGGGAAGACTCCGAGGCGGGCCATGCCTGTGTCCACCTTGATGTGAACGGCCTTCGTTGTATTGCGCCTGCGGGCCTCTTCCTCGAGGATCAGGGCCGAGGCGGTGTTGTGGACCACTGGCGTAAGGGAGTGCTCGAAGAGGAGTTCGCAGTCGTCCCTGAAAACGCCGCCAAGGACGAGGATGGGCGAGGTGATTCCGGCCTGCCTGAGGGCCGCCCCCTCGGTGGCGAGGGCCACTCCGAAGAAGGCGCAACCTTGACTCTCGAGTTCTCTGGCAAGGGGCACTGCGCCGTGGCCATAGGCATCTGCCTTTACTATGGCCATTATGGTGGTCTCGGTGGAGACGATCTTGCGGAGTCTGTTGTAATTGTGTCTGAGGGCCCCAAGGTCAATGAGCGCTCGCGTGGGCCTGTCTCTCAATGGCGGCTGTCCTCCTAAAGAGGGATGTTGGCGTCCGGCAAGGACATCGTTTCAGTCAAGATGCAGGAGACAGTATTATACAGCGAATAGGGCAAGAAGTCTTGTCTTAAGTAAGGAAAGGAGGTCTTGTCTGGAGAGGGGTGAGGGGAGGGCAGATGTGATGGCGCGGCAGAATAAAAAGGGCCCATCCGGGCCGGTATGGTTCTTGGTGGTTGAAGGAGGAGGAAGAGAGATTTGTCTTCTCGACAAGGTCTTCTCGCCGCAGGTCTCCACTTGCGTCCTTTCAGGGTTTGAGAGACCCGACTGGGCGAATTGTCTCTCCCCTTGTTTCTGCCCCGCAGAGGAGCGCAGAGGTCACTACCGCGTACTTTCCCAAGGTGAGGAGAGATTATTAACGAAGAGGCCCGGGGCGCTTAGGCGGGTTCTCTACCTTCTTCAACTGCGGGGTTCAGTGCAGGCTTGCGAGGAGTTCTGGTCTTGAGGAGAGTTTTTTGCCGAGTTTACGAAGGGCCTCGTTCTCTATCTGGCGCACGCGTTCCCTGCTGAGGCCGAGCCTCGTGCCAAGGGTCTGGAGGCTTGCGGGTTTGTCGGCCATGACCCTGTCTTTTATGATGAGGCGTTCTTTGTCGTTGAGAGAGGCAAGTGCCGTGTTTATCTCGCGCTTGGCAAGGGCCTTGGTCTCGGCCTCTGCCAGGACATCTTCCTGGCCCGGTGCCCCGGAGCTGAGCATGTCCTGGTGCGTGGTGGTCTCCTCGCCTATCTCGGCATTGAGGGAGAGTTCCTTTCTGAGCCCGCCTTCGAGCGATGTGGACTCGCCTGCCGTGAGTTCGGGGTTTCTGTAAAATAGGGCCTTTTTCATTGCCCTGGTGCCGCGTTTCACGAGGCCCACGGTGCGTATGATGTAGTCCTGGATGCAGGAGCGTATCCACCACGTGGCATAGGTGATGAAGCGGAAGCCCTTGTAGGGGTTGAACTTCTTTAGTGCGGTCATGAGCCCGATGTTGCCCTCCTGGATGAGGTCTGCGAGCCTGCAACCGTATTTTACGTACTCGCGGGCCACCTTTACCACGTACCTGAGGTTCGAGGTGAGGAGCCTGTGGGCGTCCTCGAGAGAGCCTGTCTCGTAGTAGCGGATGGCAAGTTGCCTCTCCTCGGCGGGGCTGAGGACGGGGTATTTGTTGATTTCAGCGAGATATATGTCTATGGAATCGGCAACTACTGGAAGATTCATGTAATTACCTCTCCTTCTGTTTTTTTTGTGTCCTATCCAGCGTGCCTATATTATAGGCAAAAAAGGGCATTTTGTCAAGTTCCTCTGGCCTCTGGCAGGTTCCGGGAGGCCTGCGCAGAGGCTACGTCTATTGATGTTTTTTGTTCCCCTCCGGGCTGAGTAGATCGAGGCCGCCGGAAGAAGATGTGGTGCGCCGGTGTCTTTCCGGGGGCCTGGTTCTTGTCAGTGGGCCTCTTCCATGGCGCTTCCGAAGTACATCATGGAGAGGAGCGCAAAGATGAAGGCCTGGATGAGGATGACGAGGATGCCGAGGACAGTCGATACTATGAGGAGGGGGAAGGCATAGGGCATTATCTTGAGAAGAACGCCCACTATCTGCTCGTGGCCCATCATGTTGCCGAAAAGCCTGAGTGAGAGCGAGAGGGGGCGTGCTAGGTGTCCGACTATCTCGATGGGTATCATGAGTATGGCAAGGGCCCAGACCGGGCCGACAAAGTGCTTGTAGTACTTGATACCGTGTTCTTTAATACCGATAATATGTGTGATGACGAAGACTATGAGGGCGAGGCCCACGGTAGTGTTGAGGTTGGCCGTTGGCGGCACGAGGCCTGGTATGAGGCCAAGGGCATTGGAGAGGAATATGTAGAGTGTGAGTGTGAAGATGAAGGGCCTGAAGGTCTTGCCCTTTTCGCCCATGGTCTCGTCCACGATGTTCGAGAAGAAGGATATGAAGAGTTCGAGCATGCTCTGGAGTTTGCCTGGCACAATGGAGAGGTTTCTCGTGAAGATGACGGAGAATATGAAGAGGCCGACGATGATGTAGAGCATGAGGGCCGTGTGCGCGGGCAGTCCGAATGTTGGAAGAATAATGGCTTCGTGCATCTTACTTGAACTCCTCTCTTGCTATGTAGATGAGCGCACCGGCGGAAGTGAAGACCGAGAGCGCTATGCCGGCGAGCGGCGGCCAGGGCGTGTTCAAGACGCCTCTTGTTATCATGAGCGATATGAGCCCTGCTGTAATGAGAAAGCGGACAAAGTATCTTCTCGATACAAAGCCCATGGCCTTCTCAGGGGCCATGGCAAGGCCTTTTCTGATGATTCTAAAGAGCCAGAGCAGGTTTAGAAAGCCCAGCATGTAACCTGCGAGAAAGCCGGCGCTGAAACCATCGAGGCCCAGGGCCGTAATGGCGGCAACGGCGATACCGATGGCGAGGTTGATGAAGGCCGCCTTGTAGACCCCGGGGAGCCTTACCACCTGCTGGGGCAGGGTTAGACCGTTAGCCTGAACCGCCATATCGTTTTGCCATCCTGTACATGTTGTAAAAGCCCGCCGCTATGCCCACGATGAGCATTGTGAGCGTGAAGTAGGGGCTTGTATCGAGCCATCTGTCTGTATAGTACCCGATGGCAAGACCTGCGAAGGTACTCGCCACGAGACGCGTGCCTATGGTCAGAAGGAGTACGAGCGGGCCTGGGGCGCGTTTTGTCTGTTTCCGGCGTCGTGCCTGGCCTGGGACCTTCTCATGCCTCCTGACCGGCCTGGTCGAGGAAGGACGCCTGCCGACCTTCCTGGCGCCGGGCCTCTTTTTCTTCATCCGCCCACTGCTTGTCTCGGCCAGTCCCCTGCTCTGCCAGAGGTCAGGGCCCCCTCTTGAGCCAGCAACACTTCGTCACTTCCCTGTAGAGCGGGATAGCGATGCCACCATGAGGCCTTATCTGGCCTTGAGCCAGCATCCTTTGTCACTTCCCTGTGCCCCCCCCTGCCTGTGCCCTGCTACCCCCCTGTCAGCCCCCACCCCCAAC
>CAYOVP010000046.1:0-15469 GCA_964407495.1 uncultured Thermodesulfobacteriota bacterium | reverse complement strand
GTGGGCAGTACCCGCCCTGATCTTTTGTTGGGTTTCGCTCCGCTCTACCCAACCTACAAGTTTGTATCTACATGGCCGCCTTTCTCTTCTTTCTTTCTTCTTTTCTCCGTCTCTTTTCTTCGGCGGCCTCGATTTTGCTGTAGATACAGCCGCAGTATTTTTGTCTGTAGAGTCTGAGCCGTTTCGAGTATTCTATGCCTTGCATCCAGCCGGTTCGAAAGTCTTCGTACAGGAAGTGTAGGTCGTATTTTTGAGCGAGTCTTTGGCCCTCGGCAATAATGCCCCCGTGGTCCTGGTAGCGGCTGTAGAGGAGCGATGAGGTAAAAGAATCAAAACCAAGTTCGCGAGCCTTTCTGGCCACGGCTTCGAGACGCGTTGAGTAGCAGTACACGCAACGGACGCCAAAGACGCGGGACCCGGCGTCCTTTACGCCCTTTATGAATTCGCGCGGTGTGTAGTTCTCATCATATATGACCTTTACGTCCATTATGGCGGCGAGTTTTTTAACGGCCTGAAGACGGCGTTCGAATTCCGCGCGGGGGTGAATATTGGGGTTATGGAAAAAACCCCAGACCTCGAAGCCCGTGCCGAGCACGTCCTTCAGCGGCACGATGGAACAAGGGCCGCAGCACATGTGAACGAGGAGTTTTTTGGTCATGGTAAGGTTTTCAGCCTTGTAGGTTGGGTTGAGCGAGAGCGAAACCCAACACATAAAAGTTTCTAAAAGAAGGCGTTGGGTTTCGTTCCTCAACCCAACCTACGATGTTTTTTTATATCTTGCGGTCCAATGGCCGCAGGCCATTGGACAACTGGTTTTCTTTGCCCCGCTTTCTTTTTTCGAAAAGAAAGCGGGAAATCTTTTTATCTTTTGTGGGCGAAGCCCACCAGGCCAACCTTCTTTCCTTTTTTCTTCTTCTGGCGGGCGAAGCCCACCGGCCAGACTTCTTTTTTTCTTCTATCAGTTGCGGGCGAAGCCCGTCAACTCACCTCTTTCTTTTACTCGAATAATTTTTTCTGTTTATCCTTTGACCCTTTTTCGAGGACTCTTCCGAGGTGTGCGTATGCAACGGGTGTTGCCACTCTGCCGCGGGGCGTGCGGTTGATGAAGCCTTCCTGTATGAGGTATGGCTCGTATAGGTCTTCGATGGCGTCGCGTTCCTCGGAGAGGGCCGTGCTGAGCGTGTCTATGCCAACGGGGCCGCCGCCAAACTTGTCTATTATGGTGAGGAGTATTCTACGGTCCATCTTGTCGAAGCCGCGGGAATCTATGTCGAGCATGGAGAGGGCCGAGGCCGCCACCTCTTGTGTCACAACGCCGTCGGCGCGGACCTCGGCAAAGTCGCGGACGCGTTTGAGGAGGCGGTTGGCTATGCGGGGAGTGCCGCGCGACCGGCCCGCGATTTCGTCTGCTCCATCTGGTGTAATCTTAATGTCCAGTATGCGGGCAGAGCGTTTTACTATGGTGGCTATCTCAGCGGGGGTATAGAAGTCGAGGCGCATGACCACGCCGAACCTGTCGCGAAGCGGCGACGATAGGAGGCCGGCCCGGGTGGTGGCACCGATGAGGGTGAAGGCCTGCACGTCGAGGCGCACGGAGCGGGCGCCGGGGCCCTCGCCTATGATGATGTCTATATAGTAGTCTTCCATGGCGGGGTAGAGCATCTCCTCCACTACGGTGGGGAGGCGGTGGATCTCGTCTATGAAGAGGCAGTCGCGCGTCTCGAGGTTTGTTAGCATGGCTGCCAGGTCTCCGGTGCGCTCTATGGCAGGGCCGGAGGTGATGGAGATATGCGAGCCCAGTTCATTGGCTATGATGTTGGCGAGGGTGGTCTTCCCGAGCCCAGGCGGGCCGTAGAAGAGGACGTGGTCCAGGGCCTCGCCGCGCGCGCGGGCGGCCTCGATGAAGACAGCGAGGTTGGCCTTGAGTTTTTCCTGACCAATGAAGTCCGAGAGGGTGCGGGGCCTGAGAGTGGCCTCGAAGCCCTCGTCTTCAGTGGTCTTTACGGGAAGGACGATGTCATCGCTCATCTGAGTGGTTCCCTCTCCTGGTTATGAGTCAAAACAGACAGGCCTCCTCATGGAGGATATCAGCGCCTGGAGATTTCGCGTAGGGCCTCCTTGAGGAGTTCTTCAAAGGAAGGCTGCCTGCCTTCGTTTTTGTCAAGGGCCCGCTCCACGGCCTCGGCGGCTTCAACGGGCCTGTAGCCGAGGTTCTGAAGCGCTGAGACGACTTCGTCGGCAATGGGCGTTGCGGCTGGTGCAGGCCCCCTGCCCGGTCCTGCCGGCGCGGCCAGGGCAGAGACCTTGTCCTTGAGGTCGATAATTATGCGCTCCGTTGCCTTCCTGCCTATGCCTGGAATGGATGCGAGTTTCCGCCTGTCCTCGGCCATTATGGCAGAGACGAGTTCATCCACAGAGAGGCCGGAGAGGATATTCCGCGCAAGTTTGGGCCCTATGCCGGAGACGGTAATGAAGAGACGGAAGAGGTCTTTCTCACCCGGCGTAAGGAATCCATAGAGTTTTATGGAATCGTCGCGCACCGTGGTGTGGACGAGCATGTCAACGCGCTCTCGCTCGGCAGGAAGGTCTGCGTATGTGGAGAGCGGTATGGCGAGTTCATACCCAACGCCGCCAACGTCGAGTATTACTGTCTCCGTGGTCTTTCTCAGGATTATTCCGCTAAGATGGGCTATCATCTTACCTTGCCCCTCATTGTCTGGTCTTCAGGGTTCTCATGGCGCGCCACGTACGCGGCAGACCCCTTGTGGATGCGCCTGGTGCGGACCTGCCACCGGCCCTGAATAGGTGGCAGATGGCCACGGCAAGGGCGTCCGAGGCATCGGGGCCCGGCATGTCATCTATATCGAGTAGAAGGCCTGCCATCTTCTGCACCTGTTGCTTCGTGGCCGTTCCCGTACCTGTTACGGCGAGTTTTACCATGCGGGGCTCGTACTCGAAGACCTGAAGGCCCCGCCTCGCGGCAAGGAGAAGCGGCACCGCGCGCGCGTGCCCAAGGACAAGGGAAGAACGGGCATTCTTTGCGAAGAAGACAGACTCTATGGCGAGGACAGCGGGATTATGCTCATCCATGACCTTTTCTATGGCCTCAGAGAGGCATAGAAGCCTCTCGGGCAGGGACGAGCCTGGACGCGGTGAGATCTCACCAAAGGAGACGGCGCGGTGATGCCCACGGGCGCCCTCCTGCACAAGGGCGTATCCTGTGGTAATGCTGCCCGGGTCTATTCCAAGAACCTTCAACAACAAGCCCCCGCTTTGAGATGAGTACAGGTAAGAGCGCGGGCCAGGGGCCGCACCAGAGACATCAGGCTATGCGCTCCATCTCCTCTGTGGAAATGTCGAAGTTTGCATAAACGTTCTGAACATCGTCGAGGTTCTCTAGTTCGTCTATGAGTTTCATGACCTTCTCTGCCGTGCGTCCCTCGACCTTGACCTCGTTCTTGGGAATCATGGTTAGTTCGGCCTGCTCGTACTCGAGCCCTGCCTCGTCAAAGGCGGACTTTACGTTGTGAAAATCAGCGGGCTCTGTAAATACCTCGTAGATGCGGTCTTCGGCATTGGCTACAACGTCCTCGGCCCCTGCCTCTATGGCCGCGTCCATGAGTGTCTCCTCGTCAATGGAGTCCATAGGAAAAACGAAGTAGCCCTTGTGCTCGAATATCCAGGAGACAGAACCATTGGTGCCGAGAGAGCCGCCGTGCTTGGTAAAGGCGTGGCGCACGTCCGAGGCCGTACGGTTGCGGTTGTCTGTCATGTACTCCACGAGTACGGCCACGCCGCCGGCGGCATAGCCCTCGTAGGTGCCCTCTTCGTAACTTACGCCCTCGAGTTCACCGGCGCCCTTTTTTATGGCACGCTCGATGTTCTCGCCCGGAAGGTTTACGGACTTTGCCTTGTCAATGGCAGTACGAAGCCTGGGGTTGCCCGATGGGTCGCTCCCCCCCATGCGCGCCGCTACTATTAGTTCCTTTACTATCTTTGAAAAAATCTTGCCCCTCTTGGCGTCTGTACGCGCCTTCTTGTGCTTTATGGTTGACCACTTGGAATGACCTGACATTAAGAAAACCCCCTCTTGAATGATAATAAGAATTCCTTACTTTCTTTTGGAAAAAAGAAAGTAAGACAAAGAAAACCAGAATTAGCGCCCTCCCCTTGCCCCATACAGCCCTTCAGTTACGCCGACTCTCCACCATTAAAATGCACGACAAAGATAAATAAAACCAATATTGGCGAAGACTACAGACCCTTACGAGCCCCGGCACATCAAAAAAAGGCCACTCACATCTTGAGAAAGAAAGTAAGACAAGGAAGACCACTCGCTAAGCCATGCCTCCCTGCCCCTGGCCAGCGATGCCGGGCCACCACCGCGAGGCCCCCGGAAAACAAAGACAAGACCTCCGGCAACAAGACCGGAACCTGGTCATGAGGCTCCTTGCAACATGAAATACATAACATAAAGGCAGGGTTAATTCAATTTCTATCTTCTTGGTGGGCAGAGGTCAAAAGACAGGGAATCTGCAGGAAGAGACTGAGGGCTGGATGAACCGGATGCAGCGGATATCGGGCCTTTCCTGTCTCAGAGGCTCGTCGCCGTCCCGGCAGTCCACCTTTATCCACAGCGCGGCTCTGAAAGAGGGGGGTGAAACTATTTAATCCCCAGGACCTTCATCTTCTGCAGGAGGGTATTCCTGTGTATCTTCATGATGCGTGCGGTCTCGGAGCGGTTCCAGTTGGTCTGCTCGAGTATCGTGGTAATGTATCTGCGTTCAAAGGATCGGAGCGCGGCCCTGTATCCGGGCGTGGCATCAATGCACTCTCTCATACCAGAAGCATGCCCCTCGTCCAGTAGCAAGGCCCGGCCAGATGCAGGCTCGCCAGCGCCTGAGAGCACTTCCTCCGGCAGGTCTCCCGTATCTACGGGCCTGCCCTCGACGGCGAGGACTACGATGCGCTCCATGATGTTCTCCAGTTCGCGGACATTTCCCGGCCAGGCATACCTTCTGAGCGCAGCCTGGGCCTCTGGCGTAAGCAGAGGAAGGGGCCTTGAGTACTTGTCCGCATACATCGAGAGGAAGTGGCGAGCAAGAAGCGTCATGTCAGCGCCTCTCTCGCGAAGCGGGGGAAGGCATATGGGAACCACGTTCAGGCGGTAAAAGAGGTCTTCACGAAAATCCCCTCTCTTCACGGCCTCTTGAAGATTTACGTTGGCCGCGGCAATGATACGGAGGTCTGTCCTTATTATGGTGGTGCCACCGATGCGGGTAAATTCCCGTTCCTGGAGAAAACGCAGGAGTTTTACCTGGAGGTTGAGGGGCATGGTTGCTACTTCATCGAGAAAGAGGGTGCCGCCATGGGCAAGTTCCACCTTTCCTGTCTTTCTTGCGCTGGCCCCTGTGAAGGCGCCCCGCTCGTGTCCGAAGAGTTCACTCTCCAGGAGGGCGCCAGGTATGGCACTGCAGTTGAGGGCTATGAAAGGACGCCTGCAGCCTCCAGGGGTCGCATTGTGAACCGCCCTTGCCACGAGTTCCTTTCCTGTGCCAGACTCGCCTGTTATGAGAACAGTGGCCGCTGTTGGGCCTACACGATTGATGAGATGAAATACGGCCCGCATGGCAGGAGAGGCGCCGATAATGCCTGCATGGGCCCACCCAGCCCCCGCGAGGCCGAGGACAGGGCTGGAATGGCCCTTACGCGCCCTCGCAGAAGATGCCCGGCACCCCCCTCCCATGGCCGGAAGGCCTCCGCGAAGAACCTTTTCTCTCTTGTCCTTATCCTTGAGGGCACGGGTAGCAAGACTCATAAGAAGACCTCAGGTAAGATGTTCTGCCGCGTTGCAAATGAGATTAAAGCGATCGATTGATATCACATATTGTTTACAACATCTATCTTTTACCGCCAAACAGATTTTTTGTCAAGTATTTATTTATATTTTACTTGATTTTCTTATACTTCATCAATATTTGATTTATCAAAAGATCCCCGCTCCCTCCTCTTATGCCCCATTCAAAGGGTTAAAAAAAGGCCGCCCATCAAGGCGGCCCAGGTTGGTATTTTATTGAAACCCCTGTTTTTACTTGGCGAAGCCGTTTTCTATTAGGCGCCACGTGGCGGCATGTCCCGCAGGCGAGACCGGCATGGAGACATTGAAGCCAAAGTGTGCCTCGTCCACCACTATCTTGAAGGAAGGCGAGATATAGGCGCCCACATAGGAGTTCAAGACATAGTTGCCAGTAGGGGCGGAAAGGGGAACCGAGTGTGTAAGGTGGGCTGTCTGCGAGGTCCCAGGGCTCAGACAGAGATGAACGGGCCCAAAGAGTGTGCCTCCTGCGGGATAGGTGCCCCCGCCGGGCAGGGACACGTCTTCCCAGTAGTCGAAACACTGAACAGCGGCATCCGTATCAACTGCGGTCACGGTGTAGCCGAGGTTCGCTCCCTTGGATATGTCAGTTGCATCTGGCACTGCCGCTATGGTCACAACAGGGGGCGTGGCGTCACTTATCTTCGTGACAAAGGCGTCGAAGGCCCCGCCAAGCGCTGGCTGTATGGGGTTTACCGTCGGGTAATCAGAGACATTGGTCTCACCCGTGAGATAGACCGCGCCCTTGCTGTCCATGGCCATAAAGTGAGCGCTGCCAGAGCCATAGGGGTCGGTGTTTATGGGAGTAGAGAATAGCCAGGCAGTGCCTCCGGCATCGATCTTCGTAAGAAAGGGCGTGCCGCCGTTAACGAAGATCATACCGGGCATGGGGTTCACGGAGGGAAAGTCCACGGACATGGTAGTGCCGTACACATAGGCCTCTCCCGCGGAGTCAACAGCAATGGCCGTACCACTGTCGGAGTTTCCGCTCCCGCCGAGATAGGTGGAATATACGAGGGCCGAGCCCGCGGGGTTGAGTTTCGTGACAAAACAGTCCCCGCCGTTCCCACCGTATACGGGCTGGATGGGGTTCATGGTGGGAAAGTCCGAGGAACCAGTCACGCCGGTTGCGTATACGGCGCCAGTTGAGTCCACGAAGAGGGCGTGGATGATGTCGGTGTCGTTGCCCCCGAGGAAGGTGGAGTAGAGGAGCGATGAGCCCACGGCGTCCATCTTGGAGACGAAGGCATCGCCCCAGAGGGTCCCATTTATGCCCATGGTGGTCTGAAAGGCGCCGAGCGTGGTGGGAAAGTCCGAGGAGCGCGTATTGCCGGCGATGAAGGCGTTACCCGAGGAGTCAACGGCTATGGCGTTGCCCTGGTCGGAGCTCGACCCCCCGAGATAGGTTGAGTATACGAAGGCCGAGCCCGAGGCGTTCAGTTTGCTGACAAAGGCGGACTCGCCGTTGCTGGTTGGCTGAAAGGCGCTCGCAACGGGAAAGTCCAGTGACTGTGTAAGGCCCGTGACATAGGCCTGCCCGAGGGAGTCCACGGCTATGGCAAGGCCCTCGTCGCGGTTCGTGCTCCCGCCGAGATAGGTGGAGTACACGAGGGCAGAGCCGTCTGGAGAGATCTTGGTCACAAAGACGTCGTCAGTGCCGCCGCCGTATGTGCCCTGTATGGCGCCAACAAGGGGAAAGTCCGTGCTCGAATTTGTCCAGCCCGTGATATAGGCCGCCCCTGTTGAGTCAAGGGCAATGGCGTTGGCCTGCTCAAAGCCAGATCCCCCGAAGTAGGTGGAGTACACAATGGCCGAGCCCGCGGGGTTTATCTTGGTAACAAAGGCGTCGCGCGTGCCGCCAATAGCGGTCTGAAGGGGCGAAGAGGTTGGAAAATCAGTGGACCACGTCTGGCCCGCAACGTATACCGCGCCCGTCCCGTCTACGGCGATGCCGTATCCGTAATCATAGGAACTTCCGCCGAGATAGGTGGAGTATACGATTACGGGGTCTATGACGAGGTCTCTTGTCCTGTCGTAAGAGGCCACCTCGAAGCCGTATGTAAAGGCCCCTTCCTTTTCGCCAAGGAGCCTGTAACTTCCATCTATGGCAACCCTCTTACCCTCTATCTCCTGATATATGAGGGGTTTTTTCTGGGTAATCTTTCCATTTTCGAGAATTACCTCGAGGCCCCCGTCTTCGGTTATCTTCAGACCTTTTACGCCCTTGTAGGCGAATCTGACCTCTGAGAGGTGGCCGCCCGGACGGACGATTACGTCGTGCTCAAGGCTGCGGTTATTGCCGTAGAACTTTATGTCGATATTTTTGTATACATCCCTGTAGGTAACTGCCCCGAAGGTGGGGATGCCTGTGCGCCATTTTTTGTGATCGTTGCCTATAAAGTAGTTTACATGGCCCGCCAACCTCTCGTCGGCGATTATCTTCGCGCCCTTATCTGCCCCCACGAAGGAGAGGCTCAGGGTCTCGGTCAGGGCCTTCTCTGCCTCATCTTTTTTATGAAGGCCCTGGGAAGCGGTCTTTCCCTCACCCCTCGTAAGGGCCATGACCACGCCCTGGTTTGTAAAGAACGTGGAGTGTCCCGCCCCCTTTTCATAGTAACTCACCTTTTTGTCCACCTGCCCCCTGTTCTCGACAAAATACAGGGGAAGTCTGCCGTAGGCCTGAACGGCGGCGGTCCTTTTCGCCGGAGCAAGCGCAGGCTTTGAAGTGGATTCATCGGGGTTAGCGTACATACTTGCTGAGGCAAAGGACGAGAAAGGCATGAGGACGAGGAGTTGAAGAAGGATGACGAAAAAGATTCTCATGGCGGGCGCCTCCTTAGTATTATTTTCCCATGGTGACAGGCGCCCATATTGATTCAGGCGTCTCGGTTCAGGGCCTTAAATGCTCATGAAATTTTTTCCTTATCATAATTATATCCTGCAGTCAATCCCCCAAAGGGAGGATTTTTCAGAGGTCCTCGTGCTCGATGCCGTAACTCTTGATCTTCCTGTAGAGGTGGCTCCTCTCTATGCCAATGGCCTCGGCGGTGCGGGCTATATTGCCGCCATGGGCCTTGAGTTTACGCCTTATGAACTCCTTTTCAAAGGAAGACCTGGCGTCGCGGAGAGTACTTCGGGAAAAGAGGTCGTCGTGGCCTGCGCTGGACGTACGGCCGCTTATATAGGAAGGCAGGTCATCGAGGGTTATGGAGGGCCCTGGACTCATGATGACGAGTCTCTCCACGAGGTTCTTGAGTTCACGCACATTGCCCGGCCACCGGTACTCGAGGAGCCTCTTCATCACATCATCGTCTACGCCCGGGGCCTCAACGCCCGACTTACGTGAGGCCTCCCTGAGAAAGAACTCCACAAGGAGAGGTATGTCGTCTCTACGCTCTCTAAGGGGTGGCACCACAAAGGGTATGACATTGAGGCGGTAGTAGAGGTCTTCGCGGAAGTTGCCCCTTTTTATCTCCTCGCGAAGGTCCTTGTTCGTGGCCGCTATGACGCGCACGTCCACGCGAATGAGTTCCGTGCCTCCCACACGCTCGAAGGTCTGCTCCTGAAGGATACGCAGTATCTTTGCCTGCGTACGCATGCTCATGTCGCCTATCTCGTCGAGGAATATGGAACCCCTGTCGGCCAGGTCGAACTTGCCCTTTTTCTTGGAGACCGCGCCGGTGAAGGCGCCCTTCTCATGCCCAAATAGTTCGGACTCTATGAGTTCCTCGGGTATGGCGGCACAGTTTACCTCAACGAAAGGAGCGGCCGAACGCGTGGAAAGGAGATGGATATTATGGGCAACGACCTCCTTACCCGTGCCGTTCTCGCCGGTTATGAGAATCCAGGAGTCCGACGGAGCGGCGCGGGCAATGTCTTTCTTCAGGGCCTTCATCACAGGGGTCTCGCCGATTATCTCGTATTTTTCGAGGGCCTTCTCACGAAGTTCCCTCACCTCGCTGGAGAGCCTCCTGTGCGCCAGGGCATGTTCCACCGTAAGGAGTACCTTGTCCAGGGAGACGGGTTTTTCTATGAAGTCGTAGGCCCCCAGTTTTGTGGCCTCCACGGCTGTCTCTATGCTGGCATGGCCCGATATCATGATGACCTCCACCTCGGGGTCAATGGCCTTCATCTCCTTGAGCGCCGCTATGCCGTCCATGCCGGGGAGCCATATGTCGAGGAGCACCACGTCAGGACCTTCCACTGGAAGCGCCTTCAGGGCAGACTCGGCATCTGGCGCGGTAACGACAGTATAGCCCTCATCGGTGAGCACGCCTCCGAGCGCCTCGCAGATGTTCTTCTCATCATCGACTACCATTATCCTGCTCATATGTTCACCGTCCTTACGGGGAGTTCTATTATGAAGATGGTGCCTCCCCCTGGGTTGTCCTTTACCCTTATGTACCCGTTATGGTCAGAGATGATGTTGTTGACGATGGCAAGTCCAAGGCCGGTGCCCGTCTTCTTCGTGGAAAAATAGGGCTCAAAGAGGCGCTCTCTCGCCTCGGGCTGGATGCCAGTGCCATTGTCTATGACCTCTACCCTGGCTATCTGCATGGAGGGGTCAAAGGTGGTCCTCACCGTGATGGCGCCATTGCCATCGAGGGCCGCGGCAGCGTTGTCAAAGAGGTTTATGAGGGCCCGTTTTATCTGGTCGCGGTCTATGTTCAGTATGGGCATGGAGGCGTCGGTGTAGACATTGTAGGTGATGTTCTTCTGCCCTGTCTTGTACAGAGCCACAGTCTCGCGTACCACCTCGTTGAGGTCGTTCGGGGTGGGGTTCACGGCTGGCATACGCGCAAAATTGGAGAACTCGTCCACCAGGACCTTGAGTTCGTCCACCTGTTTTATTATGGTCTCCGTGCACTCGTCGAAGATATCGGTATCAGTGAAGTTCTGGAGGTACTTCTTACGCAGCCTCTGTGCCGATAGTTTTATTGGTGTGAGGGGGTTCTTTATCTCGTGGGCTATGCGCTTGGCTACTTCCTTCCAGGCCTGCATCCTCTGCGTCTTGAGAAGATGAGTAAGGTCGTCGAGGACTGCCACCATGCCGAGGTAGTTGCCCTTGTCGTCACGAAGGGCGTTGAGGTTCACGAGGACCATTATGGTCTTATCGCCCACCTTGATGCTGAGTTGCTTCTCCATGGACTCGGCCCCTATCTCGTTCATGTGGCGTATGAGGTCGCGAAAGACTTCGCGGTCTTCCTCGCGCAGGACCTCGCGGTAGTTTCTCGAAAGGGCATAGGACTCGTCCGTGCCGAGCATCTCGGCGGCCACCCTGTTTATGGAGGTTATCTTCCCGTGGCGGTCTATGGAGATGATGCCAGCGGTTATGTTGTCCAGGACAATGCCCATGTACCGCCGTCTCTGCTCGAGCTCGGCGTTGGTCTTCCTGAGGTCCAGGTTGGCCTCTTCTATGCGGGTCTTTCCTGCCTTGAGGTCTTCTGTCATGCGGTTGAAAGACCTTACGAGAAGGCCTATCTCATCGTCCGACTCGACGTTGATGCGAAAATCAAGGTTGCCTCCGGCCACCTCGTTGGTACCGTTGGCAAGTTCGTATATGGGCTCTGTAATGCCCCGTGCCAGGTACCTGCCTATCCAGATGGAGAAGAAGACGATGAGGAGGAGGATGATGAGGAGGATGACGAAGTAACTGGTCTTTACAGGGTTCTTGAGGAGTTTCATCTGCTTGTACCCCTCGAAGGCAGTGGAGATCTCCTTCATCTTGTCAACAAGGCTGAGGGGAACATGGTAACTCACCACCACGGCACCGATGACGCGGGGCCGCGGGCCGGGGAGCACCACAGGATAGGAGCCGCGCACCACGTCACCGAGCGAGAGGCTCTGGACAAAACTCAGGGGCTGGCCCTGGAAGGTAGCCCTGATACGCTCCATGTTCACGTCAGGCACAGTGCCTTCCTCCACCGTGTCTGAGACAAAGTACATGATTCGTCTTCCGCCCCTGTTGAAGACCTCGATGGTGGAGTAGTCGTTCTCTGCCATGCGCTTGTATATGAAGTCGCGAAGCACTGCCGAGTCGGGCGAGAGGGCGCCCTTTCCGGCGGCAACTGCTATGATGCGCGCCCCGGAGAGCATCTTCTCCTTCATGTCACGGTAGTAGTTCTGGCCAAGTTCCAGGGACTCCTGGAGGGAATCCTCTATCTTGATGTTGAACCACCCGTCTATGCTCCTGTTGATGAAGGTAATGACCACGAAGAAGAATATCATTGTGGGGATAATGGAGAGCGAGACAAAGGCGGTGATGAGGCGGGTCATGAGGCGCGAGCCCATGACCTTGCTCTTGCGCTCGAAGAAGATCTTCACCATGTTGCGCAGAACGAGGAAGATGACGACAACGAGGAGGATGATATTGAGGTTTATGAGACCGAGGATGAGGATATTGGCCGGGATGGGTACATTATCGCTGATGATGGTGATATGAGACTCGAAGTAGGTCAGGAGGACGATGACGGGGAGAACGGCGATGATGATGAGGACTTCTCTCCGGCGCCGCTTCTGGTCTGCCTCGGCTCTGCTGGTGCTCTTCATCTTGCTTATCAATAGGTAAACCTGTAGGAATACCAGTCTGTATCGATATCCCAGAGTCTCAGGAAAAAGAGCATGTAATCGAGGCGGAAGGGGAGCCTGATGCTCCTGAGTTCTGCCATGATCTGCAGTTCGTAGTCATAACCGCGCGGAAGGTCCCATCCTGCGCGGAGCGCCACGGACTCGGGCGAACTCATGATATGCTTCATCTCCTCGTAGTCCTTCGTGACCACCTTGAGCGAGCCCTTTTCCTCGAGCGTTATCTCGTATACCTCTTTCAGCGTATCGTATTTGACGGTGTGATGGAACTCCCAGTGGCCCATGTTCTTGTCAAACCAGAAACCCCGCACGCGCGTAAGATTCACTATGAAGTTGAAGGATGTAGGCACACCGCTTTTTATGGCCTCCTCCACCCTCCTGGGAAAGGCGTTCTCCACTGTAAAGGAGAGGCTCAGAGAGTCGGGCGAGGCGCTTACAGTAACATCCCCCACGTGCGGCTTTGTTGCCATGGCAGGTCCTGGCAGGGCCAGGGCCGCGATGAAGAGGAGTGTGAGTATGAGGAGCAGGTATTTTTTCATATATTTATATGGAGTACGCCTCAAGGGGCCGTAGATGAAAGAAGGGGCACTGGGTGAGGTCTGGCCCGGTTCCCAATGTAGATACAGGCATCTCTTCCCTCCCCCCCTCCTCCTGAACAAAAAAGGAGACGCGCCAAGCCCGGGAGTCTCCGTGCGCAGGTGGAGCCAGCAGGGCTCGGCCAGGGGCGGTTTAAGGCCCCCCTTCCCGTTGAATATAACCAATCCATGCATCAAAAGCAAGAAAGACCGGTACTTGTGGCGTCTTGGAAGGGCCGCTCGGAGGGGCAAAGAAAAAACCCCCTGCATCAAGAAGACGCAAGGGAAGGACAGATGTAGATAAGGCGGGAATGGGGCGGGCATGGGCGCGGCGTTCAGAGCGAGGTTTCCTTCTTACGCTCCCTGTACCGGGATATGCCTGCCTTTATAATCTCTCTTTTCACCTTCTTTCGAAACTCTGTCTCGTCCACCTTGAACTTGAAAGACTTCTTGCCGTTTATGAATACAGTGGGTATGTTATCGCTGTACCGTCGCTCCAGGTCTTTATTGGCCGAGATATCTATCTCATTGAGAACAAAAGGTATCTCTTCCTGCACCTTTCGGAGCACATCCCTGGCAGATTGACAGAGAACGCAGGTCTGACCCGAGAGCGGGTCTCCCTCAGTCGCGAAAGAGCACGGCAGACAGTCCTGCATGGCATAGATGTCCACACGAAGTTTGGTCATGGTTAACCCCTCTGTTTTTCAACTGAGTTGCGGCAAGAACCTGTCCAAGAATGAGGAGATTATAGCAAGTGAGTTGAAGAAAATCAAGACCCCTGTCAGAACGAGGAAGAACCCGGTGACAAGGGAGACGATCCTCATGTGTTTCTTTACACGGTTGAAGTGGTGGAGAAAGGTATTGATGCCGAGCGAGGTGAGGAAGAAGGGTATGGCCAGGCCAAAGGAGTAGGCAAGGAAGAGTTTCATGCCGGCAAAGGGGCTCGTGGATGTGGCGGCAACGGCGAAGATGGCAGAGAGTATGGGGCCTATGCAGGGGGTCCAGCCAGCGGCAAAGCCTATTCCCACGAAGAATGAGCCGATGAAACCTGCGGGTTTGTCCTTGAAGAAGTGGAACCTCTTGTCCCTCTGGAGTATCTTTATGTTTATTATCCCCATGATGTGTATGCCAAGGAGGACGATGATGATGCCGCCCACCTTGCGTACTATATCCTGGTACTGGAGAAAGACGGAGCCGAAGAGTTGGGCAGAGGAACCCAGGATGAGGACGAAGACGGTGGTGAAGCCGAAGATGAACATGAGGGAGTTGAGGAGGATTACCTTCTTGAGTTCTCCCGATGACTCGCCCGTGAGGTCCTCGAAGGAGATGCCCGTGACAAAAGATACGTAGGATGGCACGAGCGGAAGCACACAGGGTGATATGAAAGAAAGAATGCCGCCAAGAAAGGCCAGTGACAGGCTGACTTCTGTGTTCATTTCATTTTCCTTTGTTTAAGGTATGCCTATTCCTAAAGAACTCGTCAGACAGGCCGAGGGGCCGGAAGGGAAGGCGACGAGACGAGGACTCCTATTTCCTGGTGTAGGAAGAAGGGGCGCGAGGTCCGTTTTTGAGAAGGGCCTCGATGGTGACGAGGTTCTTTGGGTCAGACCAGTCCCTTGGGCCCCATACCTTCTCGGCCACTATACCGTTCTGGTCTATTATAAAGGTCTCGGGAACACCGGTTGTCTTGTAGGCGTCCTTGAGTGAACCCTTGCGGTCATGGAGTATGAGAAAGGAGATGCCGTACTTCTCGGCGAACTTCCTTACCACATCGTCTGCGGCCGTATCAACGCTCACGGCGACAATCTTGAAGGGCCGTCCCCTGTACCTCTTGTGCATTACCTCCATGGAGGGGATTTCATCCTGGCAGGGGCCGCACCACGTGGCCCAGAAGTTGAGGAAGACCACCTTCCCGCGCATCTTGGAGAGCGTATGCTCCTCGCCGTCGAGGTCAGGAAGTGTGAAGTCTATGGCCTCGGCGCCAGGCGTCATTAGGGTGAACTTCTGTTTCTGACTGAGAACGACAGCGACTACGACGATTATGGCCACGACTACTATGCCGATTATAACGCCCTTTGGGAGGCCGCCCTCACCCTTTTTCTCTTCAGCCATCTCTCTTCGTCCCCTTGCTCTTCTTTACCGTACAAGGCATATACGCCTGCCCGAATGCCGCCGAGCCATCGCCCGTCCATGCCCCAGTTCCATACCCCCTGCCATGCCCCCAACCATTCCGGCCAACCATCCCGGCCAGTCATCCCCCCTTCCATGCCCCAGTTCCACCCCTGCCCACTATAACCATCTCCCACCCACCCCAACACGCACAAAACACACACACCCCCCTCCCCCTAACACACAAACACCAACCAACAACCAAAATACACACACCCAACCACAACACAATAACCACACATCTACAATCTCAACACTCAACAGA
>CAYOVP010000045.1:0-15704 GCA_964407495.1 uncultured Thermodesulfobacteriota bacterium | reverse complement strand
CCCCTTGGCTCCCCATAGCCCCCCTTGTCCCTTTGTTCCCTGAGCCCCCTTGCCCCCTCAGCCGCCCGGGGGGCAGGAGAATTTCGCGCACCAATAGGTGATAGATGTGCCGTCATCCAGACCATGCCGGTTGCCTACAATGACGACATCTCTTTTTTTCATGCCTGCCCGTTGCCCTCAGATTGAAAATTTTTGGAGCTAGAAACGACAGGTTATTTGCAAGTTGGGAACACTCTTTTTTTATCATAGAATTTCAAAAATGCAATAGTTTTTTTGGTGGTTTGAGGGGTAAAACCGGTGTTTTGCGTGATTTTTTTGCGATAATGGTTGCAGTTGTGACAGTTCTATCGGGGGGCGTGATGAGAGGCTTTCATGGGGAGGTTATTTTTTGGCGAGGAGGATTCGATCCATACCTGAGATATCTTTGTAACTCTGGATGGAATGGAAGGAGAGGGTCTGGAGGGCTGCCTGCTCGGCACCGTGGTATTGTCCGGCACCTATTTCGAGGACAAGATACCCGCCTGGTTTAAGGAGGGTGGCAGCGTGTCTGATTATGGTCCTTATATGATGGAGGCCGTCATCTCCACCAGAAAGGGCCTCTGGGGGTTCGAAGTCTCTTACCTCTGGGGCGAGGCTGGTTATTTCGCTATATGGAACATATGGCGGGTTGGAGACAATGATGTCAAAGGTTTGGCGGTTTTTCAGGGGAAGGTCCTGGATATCAGCCAAGAGGAAGTCTATTTTATGGGAGACTGCGTTGATGAGGGCGTTCTTGCGGGCCATGGCAATGGCCTCGGGGCTTATGTCCAGGGCGATAATCCTTGAGAGCGGACCGCCCTCAAGGGCCAGGGCAATGCTTATGCACCCGGAGCCGGTGCAGGGTTCGAGGACAAGGGCTGGCCTTTTTGTGTTCTTGAGTACTTCGAGGGCTCTGTCTACGAGTTCTTCGGTCTCTGGCCTTGGTATGAGGACGGCATCGGAGACCTCGATAGCATGTCCCCTGAAGTCTACTCTGCCCAGTATATAGGCAAGTGGTTCGCGGCGGGTTCTCCTCTTGAGTATCCCGGCAAGGGTCTTTGTCTCGGCAGGGGTGAGGCGTCTCGAGCCCTGCAAGAAGACCTCGAACCTCTTTGTGCCGAGAAGATCTGCCAGTATCCATTGCGCCTCGATGGAGGCTTCTTCTATGCCGGCCTCCTGGAGGGCCCTCTCCACGTATCTGAGGGCATGTCTTACTGTCATCCTGTCTTCAATGGTCTTGGGGGGCATTTTTTTTTCTTTGGCAGTATTTGGTATCTACCGGCGAAGACCAGGTTTTTTTCATTATTTTCTCTTCTCCAGTCGCAGTGCTATGGAGTTGATGCAGTATCTCTTTGCCGTGGGTCCGGGGCCGTCGTCAAAGACGTGTCCGAGATGCGCCCCGCAGGAGGCACAGAGCACCTCCTGCCTTGTCATGCCAAGGTCCGTGTCCAGGTCTGTAGTTATGGTTGCCGGAGAGATGGGCTCGGTGAAACTGGGCCATCCTGTGCCTGAATCGAACTTTGCCCCTGAGTCGAAGAGAGGGGCGTTGCAACAGACGCAGTGATAAACGCCGTCTTCGTGCGAGTCCCAGTATCTGCCTGTAAAGGGCCTCTCTGTGCCCTTTCTGCGTGTTACCTCGAATTCCTCGGCAGAGAGGCGCTTACGCCACTCATCTTCGCTTTTCTCGATTTTCTTCATGCCTGCTCCTTTTTATGTCCATGGACAAAATTTTCAAGTCTTTCCCCTTGATGTCGATAAGTAGAAAAAGGCAACCCGCCCTTTGTCTCAAGTGGTTGTCATCGGTGTTTTTATCTCCAGGCCCTTCTCTGTCTTTGGCCGCAAGTAAGGGAGGATATTTTCTTGGTCCCTATCAGCAGGTATTTTATCAGGTATTTCCTGGCCCTTGCCATTGTATCAGGTCTACTCATATTCTTAATGTACATCGGGGAGAGGGAGGCGGAGAAGGGAATTTTTCTCGAACGCGAGAAGGGTCTTATTTCCCTCGAGAGAGAGGAGATGGACAGGGAGTTTTCTTCCGTCATCTCGGATGCCAGGATCCTCGCCGTTGGGCACGAGATATACAACTTTTTAGAGAGCAGGGACAAGGGCAGGGATATTATAACAGATTTTTCGGCCTTCTGCCTCAACAAGCCCTATTGCGAGAAGGTACGCATCATTGACAAGCGTGGGAAGGAGCGTCTGCGCATCGTATCCGGTGACGGTGTTGTGGTGGTCTCACCAGAGGAAGAACTCCAGTTGAAGTCCGGGCGTTATTACTTCAGGAAGGCGATCGTCCTGGGGCCTGGCGAGGTATATGTCTCTCCCATGGACCTGAACATGGAGCATGGCAAGATATCCTTTCCCCTGAAGCCGGTCATACGTTTTGCTACGCCCGTCTTCGATAGGTCCGGGCAGAAGCAGGGCATGGTTGTCATCAGTTACAGGGCTGAGACTCTCCTTGGGAAATTCGACGCCCTTTCTTCGGGGTCGCCTGGCCGCATGCTCCTACTCAACAGCAAGGGGTATTTCCTGCATGGCGGGCGGCCTGGTTCTGAGTGGGGTTTCATGTATGGAGAGCAAAAGGGAAAGACCTTTGAGGATGATTATCCCGGTCTCTGGCATAGGGTCTCTGTAGCCGAGTCTGGCCAGTTCATGGAGAATGGCTCGCTCTTTACCTTTACTACTGTATATCCCATGAAGGAGAGCAGGGTCGCTGGCAGTCTGCAACGAGGGGTGGCTGAGAAGGGCGGCTACAGGTGGAAGGTCGTCTCCGTAGTGCCCGGGGAGATGATCTACATGGGTACGGGCCGGACGGCCCGCGAGTTTTTGCTCCTTTATGTTCTGCTCCTTGCGGTTGTTGGTGTCGTCGCCTATTTCGCCGCCCGTAACAGGGCCCACAGGGACGCCCTGGAGGAAGAAATACTGGAGAAGGAAGAGAGGTACAGAAAGGTTCACGAAATGGCCTTTGACGGCATAATACTTGCCGATTCGAGTGGTCAGGTCGTAGAGGCGAACAGGAGCGCTGAGGGCATATTCGGTTATGAAGAGGGGTTTAGGGGGCGATCCCTCGTGGATATCATACCCCAGGGGCTGAGGGAGGCGCATCAAAAGGGTTTTGAGCGTTTCATGGCAACGGGCCAGAAGAAGATACATGGCCGCGTAGTGGAATTGATGGGGCTCAGGAAGAATGGCGAGGAGTTTCCCATGGAACTCGTGATAAACAGTTTCACCACCAGGGGGAAGACCTTTGTTACGGGCACCATCAGGGATATTACGGAGAGGAAGCGGGCCGAGGTGGAACTCAAGTTGATGAACCTCGACCTCGTGAGGCGCCAGGATGACCTCAAGAGGGCGAGGCTCGCCGCAGAGGAGGCCAACCGTGCAAAGAGCGCCTTTCTCGCCAACATGAGCCACGAGATACGCACACCCATGAACGGTGTCATGGGCATGACGGGGTTGCTCCTCGATACAGATCTCACGGCGGAGCAACGCGAGTATGCCGAGACCATCTGGAAGAGCGCCGAGGCCCTCCTCTCGCTCATAAACGATATACTGGATTTTTCCAAGATAGAGGCCGGCAGGGTGGAAATCGAGAGCATCGAGTTCGACCTGAGGACCCTCGTAGAGGACACCTGTGATCTGCTCGCCATACGGGCACACGAGAAGGGAGTAGAACTCATCTGCGAGATAGAGCCCACTGTGCCCATGAAGATGGTTGGCGACCCTGGGAGGCTGAGGCAGATAATCATGAACCTTGCGGGTAATGCCATAAAGTTTACGGAAGAGGGCGAGGTGGTGCTTCGCGCGGAATTTGTGCGGGAGATGGGCAAGGGGGGCGTCATGCTTCGTTTCGAGGTGCAGGATACGGGCATAGGCATAGAAGAGGATAGGCTGGAGCGCCTCTTCGATCCCTTTACGCAGGCCGATGCCTCTACTACGCGAAGGTTTGGCGGCACGGGCCTGGGGCTCAGCATCTCGAAGAAACTTGCGCAGATGATGGGTGGAGAGATAGGGGCCAGGAGCAGACCTGGAAAGGGGTCTACCTTCTGGTTTACGGCCATCTTCGTAAGGGTGGATTGCAGTGAAGAGCGCAGGTGGCGTTCTGGGGAGATAAGGGGTACCAAGGTGCTCACCGTTGATGACAACAGGACGAACCTTCGCGTATTGGGGCTTCTGCTCGAGCAGTGGGGTTGCCGCCAGAAGGGGGTCTTGAGCGGTGATGCGGCAATAGAGGAACTGCGAGGCGCGGCCAGGGCGAATGACCCATATGACATAGCCATTCTGGACATGCAGATGCCGGGCATGGACGGCGAGACCCTGGGCAGGCAGATAAAGGAAGACCCCGAGATCAGGGATGTGGAACTCGTCATGATGACTTCCATGGGCGAGCGCGGCGATGCGCAGAGGTTGTCGAGGCTCGGTTTTGTTGCCTATATGACAAAGCCTGTGAGGCAGGGAAGACTGCGCGATTGTCTGGCCATGGTGCGCGGTACCAGTCGTGTCCCACAGGAGGAGAGGCCCAGGGGGCTTATTACTACGCATACCATAGAAGAGGTGAAGGCCAATGTCCGCGTACTTATTGCCGAGGACAACCCGACAAATCAGAAGGTTGCCCTCGGCGTTCTCAGAAAACTTGGTTGCCGGGCCGACTGCGTGGCCAATGGCAAGGAGGCCCTGCGGGCCCTCGAGAGGGTGCCTTATGATTTTGTTCTCATGGACTGCCAGATGCCTGAGATGGACGGATACGAGGCCACGAGGCAGATACGCTCGGCCTCGTCTCATGTCCTGGACCACTCCATACCCGTCATTGCCATGACAGCCAATGCCCTTGCCGGAGACAGGAAGAAGTGCATGGACGCCGGCATGGACGATTATATCTCGAAACCCGTGAGGCCGGCGGACCTGGGATCTCTGGTACGGAAGTGGGCGGGTAGAAGAGGGGGCGATGATTATGGAGATGCAGGGGCCGGGCCCGGGGAAAGAGGCAATGTCTCGGAGGAAAACGCGGCAGGGGAAAGCCCCCCAGGGGGCGAGGGGGGCGGCCTCGTGGTATTTGACAGGGATGGTTTCCTTGAACGCCTCATGGATGATGATGACCTTGCAGTCGGTATCCTGGAGGGTTTCCTTGGGGAGATGTCTGCGATGGTGGAGGATCTCAGGGAGGGAGAGGCCCTTTCGAGCGATGGAGAGGCGCTTAGGGGGCATGCTCATTCCATGAAGGGGTCTGCCATGAATGTAGGGGCCATTGCCCTCGGCGACCTTGCAAGGCGTATGGAGGACCTGGCGCGAGAGGGCCGTGTAGACGATGCCCTGGCGCTCAGGCCCTTGGTTGAGGATGCCTTCAAGGAATTCTCGAGAATAGCCGAAGAGTACATGAGAGAGGCAGGAGGTGAGAGGGAGATGGAGGTTGTCCTTCAAGGAGGTAAGGTCTGATGAAGATTCTCGTAGCAGAAGACGACACAACCTCGAGGCGCATACTCGAGGCCGTGCTTGTGAAACTCGGTTATGAGGTGAAGAGCGTGGAGGATGGTGCCGCGGCCTGGGAGGAGTTCAGGAAGAAAGACCCCCCTCGTATAGCGGTCCTGGACTGGATGATGCCTGGGATGAGCGGTCCCGTGCTCTGCAGGAAGGTGCGCGAGAAGGGCGACGAGGAGTATACCTATATCATACTCCTTACGTCCAACAGCACCAAGGAAGAGATCGTGGAGGGCATGAAGGCCGGGGCGGATGATTATATCGTAAAGCCCTACAACAGGCAGGAACTCGAGGTTCGTGTAAAGGCTGGTGTGAGAATAATTGAACTCCAGCGCGAACTCATTGCGGCCAAGGAGAAGATACGCCAGCAGGCGTCAACGGACAGCCTTACGGAGCTTCCCAACAGGCGCACCCTCTTCGAGCGCCTCGATGCTGAACTCAACCGTGCAGAGAGAGAGGGCAGGGGCATCAGCATAGCCATGATAGACATAGACCACTTCAAGGAAGTGAATGACACCTACGGCCACCAGGCCGGAGACGGGGTGCTTCGCGAGTGTGCTGAGCGCATCTCTTCCTGCATAAGGCCCTATGACTTCATAGGCCGTTACGGGGGAGAGGAGTTTCTCCTTATTCTGCCGGGCACTGACGAGCAGACCTCGGAGATGGTCTGCGAGCGCATCAGGGCGGCCATCGAGTCTGATCCCTTCTTTTACGATGGTGCAGAGATAAGGTTTACTATCAGCATCGGGCTTGCCACCTGGAGCGGGCGCGAGGACGTGGACCGTTTTGTGGCCGCGGCGGACAGGGCACTCTACGTTGCCAAGGAACGTGGGAGAAACCGTCTGGCCTTTGCATAGGCAAAATGTTCCTGCCAGGTACCCTCTCTTGGGCAGAATCTGCCGGTGTGGCCAAGGGCCGCGCCGGTTTTTTTTCGGGTTTTTTCCTCTGTTCTTCTTTTGTCAAGGATTATCCTGGTCGAGGCCTCTTGCCCGGCCAGGTCCCTCTGTGTTATGCCCACCGAGGCCGGCGCATGTCTCGTATCTTTTTTATAATATTTTGATATTCCGGTCTTTTTTAGTCCCATTCCTTGAACGCCTTCACTCATCTCCCTTGCCTTACCTGTCCCTCTCTCTCTTTGTGCCTGCCAGGGGCTTAGGCCCCACCTCCGGCACTGCTGGCACGGTTGTTGCTGTCTAATCAGGCGACAACTTTATCTTTCTGGAGTCTCGTTTATGGACAGATCGATATTCGTGGCCCTCTCAGGGCTGAGCGCGGGCCTCGAGAGGCTCGCCAGGACGACAAACAACCTTGCAAATATGGATACGAGCGGTTTCAGGAGACAGAGGCCGGTCTTCAGGGTGGTGGAGAGTTCACCATTGGCAACACGTGCCTTTGTCGCTGCCACCAGGCCCAATATCGAGAGTACGCCGGGTGTTGTCGAGAGGACCGGCCGTTCCCTGGACATTGCGCTGGAGGGAGAGGGATTCTTCGTCCTCAAGACCCCTCGTGGGCTTCGTTACACGAGGCAGGGAGACCTGAAGATAGACAAGGAGGGCAGGCTTGCCACGCAGGGCGGAGACCTGGTCCTCGGTGAGGACGGCCCCTTGAGGCCCGGTAGTCCTGATTTCTCCATAGATCGATCGGGCAAGGTATCCTCTGGCGGCGTTTCCCTGGGCAGGCTCCGTATCGTAAGGTTTGAGGACGCCTCGCACCTGGGCTACGAGGCAGGGGTGTACAGGGCCTCGAGGGGCGCGAGCCCCCTCCCGGTGCGCACCTCCGAGACCGCTGTCCTGCAGGGTTTTCTCGAGGGTTCCAACGTGAGCCCTGTAAGGGAGATGGCCGTCATGATGGACAATCTCCGTGCCTACCAGACACAGGTGAAGATGGTACAGACCCTTGACGAGATGACGAGAAAGGCCATAGAAGAGGTGGGAAGGGTATGAAGATGATGATAGTGAAGGTGGTAGAAGCGAAGGGAGGTGCGCCATGTTGAGGGCCCTATGGACTGCATCTACTGGCATGGAGGCGCAACAACTCCACGTGGACATGATTGCCCACAACCTTGCCAATGTGAATACCGTTGGCTTCAAGAAGTCGCGGCCAGACTACCAGGACCTCCTCTACGAGGAACTCCGCTCTGCAGGCGCCTCGTCTTCGCCATCCACGCAGGTCCCCACAGGGCTGAACGTGGGCCAGGGTGTCCGCACCGTTGCAACAGAGCATCTCTTTACGCAGGGCAACCTTCAGAAGACGGAGAACCCCCTTGACCTCGCCATAGAGGGTGCAGGGTTCTTCCAGATTACGAAACCCAACGGGGAGACTGCCTATACGCGTAACGGCGAGTTCAAGGTCGATAGTTCGGGCCGTCTCGTCAACTCGGACGGCTATGCCGTTACGCCTGAGATAAGTATCCCCGAGACGGCCCTCACCATCACAATCAGCGCCGACGGCATAGTCTCTGTAACAGAGCCAGGCTCCAATACGCCAACAGAAGTTGGCAATATCGAACTTGCCCGCTTCGTGAACCCAGGGGGGCTGAAGCCCATAGGCAAGAACCTCTTCACTGCCACGGCATCCTCTGGCGATGCCGTTACAGCAGCCCCTGGCACCGACGGCCTCGGCACCCTGGCACAGGGCTTTGTGGAGACCTCCAACGTGAGCGTGGTGGAGGAGATGGTGGACATGATAGTGGCGCAGCGGGCCTATGAGATAAACTCCAAGGCCATTCAGACAGCCGATGAGATGCTCCAGGCCTCCAATTCCATGAAGAGATAAGGGTAGGGCCCTGTTATGAAGAGTAAGGTCTTCATCATATTCCTTGCGGTCTTCTTCGTGCCGGCCATTGCACGGCCCCTTGACCTGCCCATGAGAGATCTCGAAGATGCCCTGGGCAGGCGCGTACTCGATGACCTGGGGCTTGGCAGGGAGGCAGGCGCAAGGGTAGCAGTAAGCGAAGTGCAGGTGGTGGGAGGCGTTGCTCCAAGTGGCAGGGTGGATGGTTTCACCGTGGAGCCCAGGAGCCGGGTGAGGCCCGGCGGGGTGGTCTCCTTCGACGTAGAGGCCATAAGAGGTGCAAAGGCGGGGCGTCACATGGTTGTTCGGGCGCGCGTCAGAGTATTCAGGACCGTTGTGCGCGCCATCCACAAGATCAGGATGAACGAGGTTGTTGGAAGGGGCGACGTGGAACTTGCCCTTCTGGACATGACGAGGGTACCCGGGCCCGCGGCCTTATCCATGGACTCTGTGATTGGCATGGCCGCGGCAAGGCCTATTACAGCGGGCCGGGTGGTACGCACCGATTATCTCAAGAGCCCGCTCATGGTCCGGAAGGGACAGTCCGTCGTAGTTGTGGCAAGGGCAGGGCAGATACTCGTGCGCGCCCGGGCCACAGCCCTTGTAAACGGGGGACTCCACTCCATGGTAAAGGCGCGTTCTACGGGCGGTAGGATAATCTCAGGGGTCGTTACCGGACCGGGGAAGATACTTGTACAGGTTCCCTGATAAAGAGAGAACAAGGGATTTATGGCCATGAAATCAAGGTATGCACAAGTCCCGCTCCTCCTTGCCCTCGTCCTGGCCGGGTGCGCTACTCCTGGGCCAAGGCACCTGGACACCTCGGCCATACCCGTGCAGGGCTCTGAACATGTCTACACCCCAGGGTCCATCTGGCCTGGGGAGACCACGCGGAACAGTTTCTTCCAGGACCTTCGGGCCCGCAACGTGGGAGACACGGTGACTGTCATAATATCAGAGAAGACGAGCGCCGTGAAAGAGGCGACTACGAGCACTTCGAGGGCATCGAGCAATGACATTGCCATAAAGAAGTTTCTCGGCCTGCCGCTCAAGTTCGGCATGAGCGACTTTCTCGGACAGGGCCAGCCCTTCAGCCCCGAGGTATCGAGCAACTACGACTCTGCCTTTGACGGCTCTGGCACGACGAAGCGTTCCGGGCAGTTCTCGGCGAGCATCACGGCGAGGGTGGTGGAGGTCCTCGGCAACGGCAACCTCGTCATAGAGGGGAAGAAAGACACCATACTCAACAACGAGCACCAGTACCTCATCCTCAGCGGCATAATAAGGCCCGAGGACCTGAGCGTCGACAACCGCGTGGACTCAACCCTCATATCTGACGCACGTATAGAATACTCTGGTAAGGGTGTAATAGGTGATGAACAGAGACCTGGATGGTTGACGAGGATACTTGATAATGTCTGGCCTTTTTAGAAGACGCTTTATATGCCTGCTCATTGTCCTGGGCCTGTTCGCTGGTTTCTCTCTTGCAGAGGCCTCGAGGGTAAAGGACATAGCCTTCTTCGAGGGCGTTCGCACCAACCACCTCGTTGGCTACGGCCTCGTAGTCGGCCTTGACGGCACAGGTGACAAGGGCGGCTCTGTCTTTACCAAGAGGAGCATCTCCAACATGTTCGTAAAGATGGGGGTCAAGATAGACCCTGGTCTTATAAAGGTGAAGAACACTGCGGCAGTGCTCGTCACCGCCGAACTCCCGCCCTTTTCGCGCCCCGGAAGCCGCATCGACGTCCTCGTCTCCTCCCTCGGAGACGCCAAGTCCCTGAACGGCGGCACACTCATCATGACACCGCTCAGGGGTCCGGACGGACGTGTCTATGCAACGGCCCAGGGCGCCGTCTCTCTCGGGGGTTTCCTTGCAAGCGGCTCTGGCGTCTCGCTCAAGAAGAACCACCAGACCGCGGGAAAGATACCCGGGGGCGCCATAGTGGAGCGCGCCGTTCCCCTTCGCATGGCCGCCGACGGTACCCTCCTTCTATCCCTTCGCGAGCCGGACTTCACTACAATGGAACACCTGGCAGGTGCCATCAACATGAACCTCGGCGCAGGCACGGCAAGACCTCTCGATGGGGGTACGCTCAGCATAAGACTCCCGGCGAAGGGGCCCGGTGCCGACCTTTACGGGTTCATTTCGTTGATCGAGCAATTGGATGTCTCTACGGATGCCGTATCACGTGTCATAATCAATGAACGTACTGGGACAGTAGTCCTCGGAAAGGACGTCACAATCTCTGAGGTGGCTGTATCCCACGGTGATATCAGCATAGAGATAAAGACCCAGTACCTTATTTCGCAACCTAACGAATTGGCAAGTGGGCGGACCGTTGTGCAGCCCCGCGAGGTCCTTGGGGTCAAGGAGAAAAAGGCCAGGCTGATTGTACTTCCAGAGGCCGTGCGGCTTGGCGACGTGGTCCGTGCCCTGAACCTCGTTGGTGTCACACCGCGAGACCTTGTGGCCATACTCGAGGCCATCAAGGCCGCTGGAGCACTTCATGCCGAGTTGGTGGTTATATGATGATAGAAATGAAGACTGCCGCGCCAGGTTTAGTGATTCAGCCTCCTGCAGCATTATCTGCCTCCCGTGGCAGGGATGGCATGGTGAAGGGGCCTGATGGCGGTGAGAAGGAAGAACTCGCAAGGGCAGTACACGACTTCGAGGCCCTCTTCATAGATTACATGCTCAAGACCATGCGTTCCACTCTTCAGAAGAGCGGTCTTCTTGGGAACGGCCTTGGCGGGGACATCTATGCATCGCTCTTTGACTGGGAGGTGGCAAGGGAGATGGCAAGGTCTGGGGGGCTGGGCCTTGGCAGCATGCTTCTAAAGGACCTTGGTCCGGCAAAGGGGAGTGGCGCAGGGCACCCCGGCGGGAGCGAAGTCGTCCGCCGTGAACCGGCCCAAGGTGCCGGAGAAGACGGCCTGGTGTATGAGAGGTGAGGGGTCTCAAGGGCACGCTGTGGAGGCATCTTGCCGGCCACTTGGGAGAATCCGATAAAGGGTTGGTTGGGTAAAAGGCAAAAAAAAGGAAAAAAACACTAAAGTTTTTTTTGGCAATAACCGTTAAATAGGTAATCCAAACCTGAGACAGAGATGGAGGAGACGAGATGAAGATTACAGGGAAGAATCCGGCCATAGATGCACAGACGAAACTGCAGGAAAGGGGTAAGGAACTCAAGACACGGCAGGGCCCGAGGGTTACCAAGGGTCTCATAATGGACAAGGTCAATGTCTCGGACAAGGCAAGGAAACTCGCCCGCCTCAGAAAACTGGTGGAGGCCTCGCCGGATGTACGCGCCGAGAAGGTGGAGAGGATAAAGGAGGCCGTGGAAGACGGCAAGTACAGCATAAAGACCGCCAGGATAGCTGAGGCCATCATAAGAAAGGCCATTGAGTTCAACAAGAACCACAGGTACCTTGCCTGAAGATGGCACGCTGTGACCTTGCCGAGCGCCTCTTCATGGAGACCGACGCATATGTTGAGCTTCAGTCGGTCCTCGGGGACGAGCGCAGTGCCATAATAGAGAGGGATTACAAGCGTCTGCACGACCTCATGGCAAGGAAGGACGCCCTTGTAGCCCGTATATCCGGCCTTGCACAGACCCGCGGGTCCCTCGATGCAGTGCTCCGTGATGGCTCTGGTAGCGCCGGCGGGAAAGGGGACGGGGTCCGCCGTGCCGCAAGGGCGCTTATTGAAGCCGCAAGGGTGGTCCGTAGAATGAACGAAGAGAACAGCCGCGTCATCAGGGCCTCGCTCAAGAACGTAAAGAGCGCCCTCGAACTCCTGGAGTCTTTTCGCGTCTCCACCACCTATTCCGGTGCTGGCCGCGTACACTCGGAACCCATAAAGGGCGCGAGCCTCAGAAAGGGGGTCTGAGAACATGCCCTCGCTGAACGGGATACTCTCCATAGCAGGCACAGGCCTGAACGCCTCGCAAGAGGCCCTTGACGTAACGTCTCATAACATAGCCAATGTGAACACCCCTGGGTATACGCGCCAGAGGGCAGTGCTCAGGGCGCGTGACCCCCTTGTTTTCGGAGGCATGTACTTTGGCACCGGCGTGGAAGTGAGCGGCGTGGAGAGGGTCTATGACCGCTTTATCGGCGTACAACTCAATGACGCGAGGAGCGGGTTCTCTGCCAATACTTCGCGGGCCGGTGTGCTCCAGGACCTCGAGGGCATACTGAACGACCTTGGCGGCACCGGGCTCAGTAAGCCGCTCGATGACTTCTTCAACTCCTTCGAGGAACTCTCCACAGACCCTTCATCGAGGCCGGCCCGCCAGGCAGTGCTCTCGAGCGGTGCGGTGCTCGGCGATGCCTTTACCAACATGGATACGCGTCTGAGGCGCGATATCTCCAACGTGAACTCCGAGATAAGGGGCATCGTGAAGGAGATAAACAACCTCACTGCAGAGGTGGCCCATCTCAACGGTCAGATTCAGGGCCTGGAGATAAACGGAGCATCGAGCAATGACCTCAAGGACAAGAGGGACGAGGTACTCGGTGAACTCGCTGGCAAGATAGGCATCACGACAATAGAGTCTGAGTCCGGCGTGGTGGATGTGATGACAGACGGCGGCCTATCGCTCGTCTCGGGCCTCACGCACTCGACGCTCTCCGTGGCCGCGGACAAGGACAACAGCCTCCTCACTACAGTCACCTACAACGGCGCCGACCTTACGTCTACCATAACGACGGGAGAACTGGGGGGGTACCTCCACGGGAGGGCTGACCTCGTCTCTGCGCTCCACAGCCTGAACCTGCTCGCTGCTTCTGTCACAAAAGAGGTCAATGTCCAGCACAGGGCTGGCTATGGTCTTGATTCGAGTACAGGACTGGACTTTTTCAGCCCAATGATCGTTGAGACTACGAAGAAGAGCCAGAACACCGGAGGCGCGCTCATCTCCGGCGGTACCATCACAGACCCCTCTGCCCTTACCCTCGATGACTATGAGATAAGGTTCTCCGGGCCCCTGGATTATGTCGTCGTTAATACCGGTACAAACGCCGTAGTCAAGAAGGGTACCTATACTTCCGGCTCTGCCATCACCTTTGATGGCCTGAGCGTCACCATCGCGGACGGCGCCACCGGCCCTGTAGGAGGCGATACCTTCGGCATAAGCGTCACAAACAGCGCGGCCATGCATATCTCCGTCTCACTCTCCGACCCCTCGGAGGTGGCGGCCTCTGGTACGAGTACCGGCCTTCCAGGAGACAACTCCAATGCACTTGCCCTCTCGGCGCTCCGCGACAAGACAGCAGTGAATGGATCTACCTTCTCGGCCTATTACCAGGGCCTGGTTGCAGAGGTTGGGACAAAGGCCAATGAGACGGGGAACAACCTCTCTGTCTCCGAGGCCGTTGTCTCTCAACTGGAGTTCCAGCGCGATTCCGTCTCCGGCGTCTCCATGGACGAGGAGACAGTGAACATGATCAAACTGCAGAAGGCCTTCGAGGCGTCGGCCAGACTAATGACCACAGTGGACAAGATGTTCGATACCCTTCTGAGTATAAGGTAGGAAAGGGGGCATATGTGAGGGTAACGAGGAACATACTATTTCGGACCTATATAGACGACATAACGAGGCAGTACAGGTCCATCTTCAAGACCCAGCGCCAACTCTCCACCGGGAAGAAACTCTCGACGCCGTCGGACGACCCGGCACGCGTAGGCAACCTCCTCGACTCCAAGTCATTGCTCACGAGGCTCGGCCAGTATGAGCGCAACATCGACTCCGGCCTCTCCTATCTCGGCATAGCCGAGAACGCCCTCTCCGGCAGTAATGACATTCTTACGAGACTCAAGGAACTCGCTGTCCTGAACGCCACGGATACGGCCAACCCGGAGATGACAAAGGCCGCCGCCACTGAGGCCGAGAGCCTGCTTCAGAGCCTCGTCACCCTCGCTGATACGAGTTTTGAGGGGGGGTTCATCTTCTCTGGAAACAAGGTCGATACCCCTCCCTTCGACTCTACGGGCCATTACAGCGGGGACAGCGGCGAACGCGTTATCAACATAAACACGCGAAGTTCCATGACCCTTGGTCTGAACGGAGGCAAGGTATTCAAGGGCACGGGCGGCGGCGTGGACATTTTCGACGTTGTGAACGGCCTAATAACCGCTCTTAACGGCAATGACAGGCAGGCCATATCGTCTTCCATCTCTGCCCTCGATACTGCTTCTTCGCAGATCTCGCGGGCAATAAGCGAGATCGGCGGCAGGACGCTCAGGCTCAAGAGCGCCAGGGACGCCATCTCGGAGTTCGGAGTCGATATCAGGATAGGCATCTCGAATACAGAAGACGCAGACATACCAAGGGTCATCTCGGATCTCCAACTCGGCAACGTAGCCCTCGAGGCAGCGATGAACTCTTCGGCGAGGATACTCCGCCAGAGCATACTCGATTTTCTCTGAGGCTATACATGGAGAGGAGGCATGTTCAGACCCGCCTCTGGGCCTTAGGACAACGAATCCCCCACTCCCTCTCTTTCTTGGAAGGATAAAGACGAAGTCTTACATATTTTTCTGCCATGGAGGGCGGTTTTGTGCTTGTACTGACGAGGCGTCTCGATGAGGGCCTGATAATAGACGACGAGATAAGGGTAGTGGTGGTGGAGATACGCGAGAGGCAGGTAAAACTCGGCATCACGGCGCCCCGTGGCCGCTCCATACACAGGGAAGAGGTCTACAGGCGTATACAGGAGGAGAACCGGGCCGCCGCCAGGGTGGATGCAGGCGTGCTCGGGGCAGAACTCAGGGAGATGAAGTTGCCATGAGCAGGATGAGAGAAGAGGCAGACCCACTGGAGTTCGGATCCACGCGTTTCGGGACGCTGAAGGTGGAGCGCTCCAAGGTCATACGTTTTGTCCGCGTCATACCTGGTTTCGAGGGGCTCAGGGACTTTGTCCTTCTCGACCACGACGAAGGGGGCCTCTTCAAGTGGCTCCAGTCCGTAGAGGACCCAGATATCGCCTTTCTCCTCACCTATCCCCGTCTCTTCAGGCCGGATTACAGAGTGCCCATGAGAGACGACTACATCGAGGAACTCGGTGCAGATTCAGCCGGGGACCTCCTTGTCCTCGTAATGGTCACGGCATCCCGCCTACGAGGCAGTGTTATGCTCAACCTCAAGGCACCGGTCATTCTCAACCCTGGTGCCATGCGCGCCATGCAGTGCATCATAGAGAGCGAAGGGTATGAGTGCAGGTTCGAGGTAGACCTCGGCGCAGGGGGAGGTGCAAGGGAGAGCACGGCCCGGGGCGCATGAGATGGCAGGGTGAGTGTTTTTCCTTCGAAAGGCAGGCAAATGATGTAATGACCACCCTCCGGGGTGGTCATTTTTTTGTCTTGACCGCTTATGCGACCATCACTTGGTAGAAAATAACCCCTTGCCGGGCAGATC
>CAYOVP010000044.1:0-15769 GCA_964407495.1 uncultured Thermodesulfobacteriota bacterium | reverse complement strand
AAAAGCGCTTTGAGGCCCTTTCATGGGAAGAGGGGGCGCGCCTTGCGGGCCGCGTTTCCGGCGACTCAACCGTGGCCCATGCCACTGCTTACTGCCGGGCCGTGGAGGCGGCCTCAGGGGTCAGGGCCCCTGAGAGGGCAGACTGGATCCGCGCCCTCATGCTTGAGAGAGAACGCATCGCCAACCACCTTGGCGACATAGGAGCCATATGCAATGACGCGGCCTTTGCCTTTTTTAACTACCAGTTCTCAAGGCTCAGGGAATACATTCTGCGGACAAACTACGAGGTCTTCGGCCACCGCCTCATGATGGACAGGATAGTGCCAGGCGGGGTCTCGGTGGATATTGACTCCGGGACCATTGCCCTGATTACAGAGGAAATTATCTCAATCGTCCCGGAGTTCGAGCGTCTCGTGGAGATATACGTTGATAATCCATCGCTTGGGAACAGGGTCTCTGGGGCAGGCGTTCTCTCTGAAGACAAGGCCAGGGCGCTCGGCTGTGTAGGGGTTGTCGCGAGGGCGAGCAACATCGCCCTTGACGCGCGCCTCTCAAGACCATACCCGCCATATGACAGGCTGGTGCCAAAGATAGTTACAGCCGATTCCGGCGATGTCCATGGGCGCGTAATGGTAAGGATAGGTGAGGTGAGGGAATCAATAAGGCTCATTGGACGTATGCTTGAGGAGATGCCGGCTGGTGATATAAAGAGACCCTTCAGCGCGCCGAAGCCTGGGGAAAAGGGCCTCTCTATCGTAGAAGGCTGGCGCGGGGAGATTGTTTATTCGGTGGAAACAGGACCAGATGGAAAAATAAACAGGTGCATGGTGCGTGACCCCTCGGCAGTAAATTGGCTCGGCCTTGAGAGCGCCATAAAAGGAAACCTCGTACCCGATTTTCCCCTCTGCAACAAGAGTTTCAACCAGTCATACTCGGGCCATGACCTTTAAGAAATAGAGGTAGTAAAGAGATGCTCAAACTCATGCACCAGATATTCAGGACAGGCGTGGTGACAGAACCCCTCGCGCCAGAGGAAGGTTCTGCCGTGGAGGTGGTCGGGTTAAGGTTAGAAAAGGCCATCAGGAAGAAATTCAGGTGCAGCCTTGCCATCAGGATGGTGGATGCGGGATCATGCAACGCCTGCGAACTCGAGGTTCAGGCGATGAACAACGCCGTATACAACGCCGAGCGCTTTGGAATTCACTTTACCGCCTCGCCGCGCTTTGCCGACATGCTTCTCGTATCAGGGCCTGTGGCGAGAAACATGGAGATAGCCCTGAAGAGGACCTATGATAGCATGCCCGCGCCTAAACTCGTCGTCGCCCTAGGCGACTGTGCCCGTGACGGTGGGATATTCGGGAAGAGTTACGCTTCACTTGGAGGTGTGGCAGGGGTAATACCAGTTGATGCATATATCACCGGATGTCCTCCGGCGCCTTCGTTGATATTGGGTGGGATATTGAAAGCAGTTGAAGGTGTCGCAAAATCCCCTCTCAAGAAATATTGAGACCTCGAGTCTCAGATCTTAACGAGAGGACATTGGCGAAAAGCCATCTTTGGGGCAACGTTACAGGCGTTGCCCTTTTGTATTTCTACGCGAGCGTCTTTGCTACTGCCTCTGCCGCCCTCTTGAGCGCACCGGGGCCGCCGAGTTTTTCCCGTAACTCGGCAAAGCCCGCGTCTATATCATCCTTAGTGGAACTCTCAACAAGGCCGGCCAGTTCCTGGGTTATGCGCTTGGGGGTTACATCCTTGCCCGTAAGTTCGGGACAGAGGTGCCTTTCGAGTATCTCGTTGGGTTGGGATATGAATCTTTCCTTGCCCTTGAGGCCGCCGAGGAGCGATGTAAAAAAAGATGACTTCTTAACTGCGAGGACGTGCGCCCCGGCAAGTGCGGACTCGAGCGTGACAGGTCCGGCGCAGACCACGGCTACCTCGGATGCCAGAAGGGCCTCGCGCCGCTGCCCCTCAAGCACCTTTATCCTCTTGGGTGAGATCTTTACAAGGTCGTCAATGAGTCCCTCGCTGTATCTCTCGGCGTCCGGCACGATGAGCCTCACCTTGCGCGTGCTCACTGCCGCGGCCTCTGCCGCGCCTTCGAACATTACTCTCATCAGTGCCTCGTTGGACTCTTCCCCTATTATGCTTACTGGAAGTTCGGTCCAGTCATAACCAATCGCCTCCTTTGCCTCACGAAGGCTTAGAGGGGTATCCATTATGTCTACAAGGGGATGTCCCGTGAACTCGGTATTTATGCCCGCCTTTTTGAAGGTATCGCGCTCCATGGGGGTCTGGGCAAGGGCCATGTCAATGAGTCCCAGTGCCTTTCCGGGCTGGCCGCCGCCATGGCCCCCGTAGTATATGAGCGTGGCGCCGCTATTCTTCGCGTCCTTGAGCGCCTTGTTCTCGAGGGATTCTTTGTCCATGATGACAACGCAGTGGGCCTCTTTCCAGCTCACAGGTTCCTTGCCAGCGTAGAGCGCGGCCTCAAGGCCCATCTCTTCAAGCGAACTCTCAAGGGCTTCTCCGTACATCGCCCCGTACTCGTTGGCGCTTATTAAGAGTATTTTCTTGTTCATTTAAGATTACAGCCTTTCCTTCTATTCTTGGTCTTGAGTTAAGGCCTCTGTAGGTCCGCTTCTGCAAATCCTCGGGGGCCTTATTCATGGAGACCCCGTAACGGCGGGGATTCCCCCTGCACTGCAAACAACCATAGTCTCACAGGGCGGGGCGGATTTCAACATCATGTCATATTTATCTGAGATAAGGGGCTTTTGTTATCTTCCCTTGCGGAAAAGACCTCATAAAAAAATCTTGACATGGTACCTTGGTACAGGGTGTAGACTGTAATTAATGGGAGGAAACGGTAATGGAGAGACTTACGACAGGGCAACTCGCGCGCCTTACAGGCGTTAACAGGGAGACTATCAGGTACTACGAGAGGCGGGGGCTACTTGGCGAGCCGCCAAGGTCGGTCTCAGGATACAGGGTCTACCCGCAGGAGGCAATAGATGTAGTGCGCTTCATCAAGAGGGCGCAGGCACTTGGGTTTTCGCTCAGGGAGGTAGCCGAGCTCCTTGCCCTAAGCGGGGATAGCGGCGCGGACTGCGCGGATATAAGGGAGACCGCGAGTAGAAAACTTGAAGACATTGAGGCGAAGATAAGGGGGCTTCAGTCCATGCGCAGGACACTCAAGAAGATTATAAAGACCTGTCCCGGCAGGGGGCCGCTATCGGAGTGCTCCATCCTCGAGAGCCTGAGTGTAGCCGATAATAGTGCTACAAAAAAGTAGGGGCCTATCAATGGGAAAAAGGGGTTTATTGAGTTATTTCTGGACAATAGGCTCCGTTGTCATAGGCAAGATATGCCCTGTCTGCTACCCCGCCATCGGGGCCTTCCTCACGGCCATGGGGCTGGGTCTTGCCATGAAGGCCGCGGTAATGAAGTTTTTGCTCATACTGTTTCTTGGCATGGGCGTACTCGGGCTCCGGCGTTCGGGCAGGGAGCACGGGAGCAGGTGGCCCGTATTGATAGCGATTGCCTCGGGGCTGGTGATATACGCGGGAAAATATCTGCGACCCGATGAGATGATTTTTTATATAGGAGTGGCGGGGCTGATTACAGCCGTTGTAATGGATATATGGTTCAAGAGGGGCAAGGCCCCTTGCGGGGCCTGTAACATATCCAGACTAAAAAGGAGGTTAGAGCCATGTCAGACAAAAAGAGAAGTGTAGAGGTATTTACAGCAGGTTGTCCTATATGCGATGATACAGTGAAACTCGTAAAGGAACTTGCCTGTGAGAGTTGCGAGGTGACTACCTACAACCTCGGCGATGCCTGCGAGAGTGCCGAGTGCCTTGAGAAGGCGCGTGCCTACGGCGTGACGAGGGTCCCGAGCGTAGTCGTGGACGGGATCCTTGCCGAGTGCTGCAAGGCCGGCGCGGTTACAGCCGAAGGTCTCCGGGCCGCCGGTATCGGCGTGCCGAGGTAGGACCGCGGCGGTTGGCAGGGGGCAAAATCCCCGGCCAACCGCCTATTCTTACCGCTTCTACGGTATTTTTCGGCAGTAACTCAATATATAGGAGACAGGTGATGATTAAGAGAACTCTCGCTGTTCTGGCGCTGATTGCGCTGCTCATCGCGCCTGCAAGCGCCTTTGCCACAGGTTCGGTAAAGGTGACGGCAAGGGTGGACGGCCTCAGTTGTCCCTTCTGCGCCTATGGTATCGAGAAAAAGATAAAGAAGATCGAAGGCGTTGAAGATATACGTGTGGATATAAAGAACGGCACTGTTACTGTCATCTATAAAGACAGGAAGTTTTTCACGAAACATAGGCTTAACAAGGCCGTAAGAGACGCCGGCTTCACACCTGGCGCTATCAAGGTTGAGGATACAGAGCAGTAGATGGAGAGGGACTAAAAAATTTAGGACTTCGGAGTATGAGGAAGGCCGGAGAAGATAAGTATATCCTTATGATGAGGTTACTGCATGAAGGGATTTTTTTATCATACACAGCCTTATTTACGCCTTTGTTGCGGGCTCTTCTTTTTTTTATTTATCGCAACACTTTGCCTTACGGCAGGTCAGGCCTCTGGCGCGCCCATTACCTTTAATACGGCATTGCCCGTAGCCAAGCATGACGGCATTGTTCGCCTTCAGACAAAATATATCCGGTCTACGGGAGATTCCACCACAAAGGACCGTGAGATCTCCGTGCTCGCCGTGCCCCTCGTCCTTGTCTATGGGGTGACCTCGAAGGTTACTCTTTTTGGAATAATCCCTTATCTTGACAAGGAACTCAAGGTCAATACCCCCAAGGGGAGAGTCAGCAGAGGCGATACAGGGGCCGGTGACGCCACGTTCTTAGGCCGTTATACCCTCTATCAGAGGGACAGGCGCGGCGAGACCATAAGGCTCTCGCCCTTCGCGGCAATAAAGGCCCCCCTTGGGAACGATAACGAGCGGGACGGTCTCGGCAGACTCACTCAGCCTCTTCAACTCGGCTCAGGCTCCTGGGATTATACGCTGGGCTCCATCTTTACATGGCAGACACTCAAGTGGCAGGTTGACGCCTCTGTCTCTTATCGTTTCAACACAAGGGCCAATGCCTTCAGGTTCGGCGATGAGGCGCGCCTTGATATTTCTTACCAGTACAGGCTCTTTCCAAGGAGGCTCATGAGCGGCCTGCCCGCTTTTGTTTACGCTGTGCTGGAAAGCAATCTCTCTTATAAATACAAGGACAAGGCTGGCCCAACGGACGACATGGACTCTGGCGGCACAACGTGGTTCCTCAGTCCCGGCATACAATACGTTACAAGGCAGATAGTCCTAGAGGCAGCCCTTCAAGTGCCCATTGTGCAGGACCTAAACGGCAATGCCCTTGAGAACGATTATGTGGGGATATTGAGCGTGAGGGTGAATTTTTAGAGGGCCGCATTAGGGAAAGTCTGATTAATTCAGATTTTCCTGCGCCCCAAGGATGGGCCCATCTCTGAATAATTCAGGGACGAATTATTCAGAGGTTCTTAGAAGAATTTTTTAAGGGAAGAAACTGCCATGAAAAAGATACTTCTTTTTATACTTCTTATGAGTCTCTTCTTTGTTTCTCTTCCCGCTTATGCCGGTGGAGGGCAAACTTCCGTCACCTTTATCCGCGCCTGGGGAGTAAAGGGCCCGGGCCCCGGCGAGTTCAACGAACCCTACGGCATCGCCGTTGACAGAGGCGGCTCTGTATATGTGACAGACGCGAGGAACAGGAGGGTAGAAAAATTTACTGCCAAAGGCGACTTCATACTTGAATGGGGAGAAAAGGGCGAAGGCAGTGGAAAATTTGAAAAACCCGTGGGCATTGCCGTTGATAAGATCGGTTTTGTATATGTCTCGGACTATGATAACGACACTGTGCAGAAGTTCGACGGAGAGGGCAGGTTTGTCCTCTCCTGGGGTGAAAACGGAGATAAAAAGGGGCAGTTTGATGTGCCCAATGATATTACCGTAGACGAAGATGGCTATGTCTGTGTCATGGATTTTTACAACCACAGGGTGCAGAAGTTCACGTCCGACGGCACCTTTGTCTCCACTTGGGGGAAGAAAGGCAAGGTCCCCAACTGGCGCTCCGTCATAAGCGGCCTCATCTCTCCCGGCATGGAGGGAGAGTTCTACTACCCTGCCAAGATCGCCGCAGGCCCAGGTGGGCGGGTATATGTATCAGACTCATACAACAACAGGGTTCAGGTATTTACAAATAAAGGCGAATATCTTTTTCAGTGGGGCGGCATGGGTTTCTGGTCCGGGAGGTTCCGGGTGGCCTCGGGCATAGCCGTGGACAGGAAGGGGCGGGTTTTTGTCGCGGACTTTTATAATGACCGCGTAGAGGTCTTTGGCAGGGATGGTAATTTCATTATTGCTTTTGGGGGCAAAGGCGGCGGTTTGGGAAAGTTCCATGGGCCAACGGGCGTTGCCCTCGGGCCCAAGGGTAAGGTCATATACGTGGTGGACTGGGGAGGCCACAGGGTGGAGGTCTTCAGCATCTCGCCGTAGGGCGCTTTTACGGCCACTTCCCCTGCGAAGAGAGTGACAAAAAACTTTTTTACCTCGCCCTCTTTCTCACCTCCACCCTCACCCCGTCGTCCACCTCGTCGCCAGGGTGAACTACTACTGTTTCTCCTTCCACGAGACCTGACAAGACCTCGGCGAAGATTCCGTTCATATGCCCCACCTCAAGGGGGCGCCTCCTGGCGCGCCCGTTCTTTACTACAAAGACTGCCCAGCCTTCGCCGTGCCTGAAGAGCGCACTAACGGGCACCTTGAGGACAGAGGCGCCCTCCCATATGACAAACTTGGCGTCCACTCTGTATCCATCTCCCATCTTCCGGGCCTCCCCGGGCATGGTGAGAATGTCTGCTATTACCTTTACACGCTGCTCCTCCACCCCAAGGCTCGATACCTTTGTGAACCCGGCTGGCTCGATCGTCGTCACCCTGCCTTTCAGCGGTTCTTCTCCACCCCACCTCTCGAAGTAGACAAGGGCGCCTTTTTTTATCCTCACGGCGTCGGCGGAGAGGACCTCTGTGACGACCTCGAGCCTTTCCGGGTCTCCAATATCCAGGAGCGGGTCGCGAGAGAGGACTGCGCCTTCGCTCTCACGGTAAACCTTTAGCACACTGCCGTCCACTGGTGAGCGGAGTCGGAGTAGCCTCTCCGAGCCCGATGAGGCCGAGAACTCAAGGGCGGCTCTGGCCTTCTCAAGATCGAACCTCGCCGTAAGGACCTCGGCCTCGGCGGCCTTGAGTTCGGCCTCCATCTGCTCGGCCTCACTGCGCACTCTGTCCAAGGTGTCCTTGGAGACGACTCCCTTTTTGAAGAGCCTCTCTGTGCGTTCGAGTTTCCTGGCGGCGTACTCCGTCTCTGCCGCTACGGCGCGTTGGCGCTCCTCGGCACCCCTCAGCGCGGCCTCTGCCATGGAGACAGCTGCCTCGGTCTCTGCCCTTGTTCGTGGGTCGTGAACGCTCGGTCTCGGAGGCTCTATGACGGCAACGGTCTGCCCCTTTCTGACCCTCTCGCCCACGTCGAGTCCTATCCTCTGAAGATAACCATCAACAGGCGCTGTTAAGGTATACCTCTCCTTTACCCTCGTCTTTCCTTCTTCCTCGACTGTTACGACAAGGGGCCCCCGCCTTACCCTTGCAATCTCCACAGGAACAGCACGGGGTATGAACCCATAGGCAATGCCAAGGGCAACGGCCCCGGCTAGGACGGCTATAGTGACCCATCTTCGTAAAGTCATCTCTACACCTTACTCCCTTGCCTTCAGTACCTCCACGAGGTCGAGCCTGTTGAGTCTGTAGTTGAGTATGAGCCCCGAGACAACGGCGCTTGCCACTACTATGAGTGCCGATAGGGAATAGGTCGCCGGGGCTATGACATGGGGCAACCTGAAGAGGTCGGAACTGATGGCATCCGCAAGGTAGCCCGTGAGGAGCCGCCCGAGGACGAAGCCCAGCGGCAGGGCCATGAGTGTCAGGACAGCCAGTTCCCCGAGGAGTATGTAGGAGACCTCGCTGCGCCTGTACCCCAGGACCCTGAGGCTCGCAAGTTCCCTGCTCCTCTCGGATAGGGATATTCGCGCACTGTTATAGACTACACCAAAAGCAATGGTACCTGCAAGGATACTCGCTATGAAGGTATAGAAGAGGAGTATGTCTGTCTGGGTCTTGTTGAAGTTCGTAAGTTCGTCCCTTGTGACGATGGCGCCCGAGACACGCGGCATATCCACGAGTTTCCTGTACAGACCAAGCCTCTTTAGCGGGTCCATGGTCAGAAAGGCGCCTGTTATGGTGCCGTCCTCCATCATGAGGGCGTTGAGGGCGTCTATGTCCATGAAGCCCAGGAGGCCGGCGTACTGTCTCACGACCCCGGTAATCGGCACTCTGCGCACAGGCCGCCTGCCTTCGAGGGCCTCGACGGTGATGAAGTCCCCTGGTCTTACTTTCAATTTCTTGGCCAGATAATCATTCAGTACTATGCCCGATGGGGGCAGGGCCACTGGTCTCAGGTTTGTGTCGAGCAACAGGTATAGTCTCCCGCGGGGCGCTATGCCCTGGATTATGGTGCGGTAAGTGCGGTGTCCCGCCCTCAGCCTCACTGGAACGCTTCTCAGGGGTTCTGTGTGATGCACGCCATCGATACCCCGGAGTTCGTAGAGGGCCTTCCGGGAGGTGGGCTCTGTGAAGACCACTGTCATGTCCTCTCTCTGCGCCTCCACGAACTGGGTGTCGAGGAGGAACTCTATGGAGTCCTCGAAGAAGGTACCTCCCATTACAATGGCGCAGGAGAGGGCAATGCCCATTGATGTGAGGATGGACCTTATGGGCCTGCCCTCGATGTGCCGGAGGATTATACGTGTTGGCTCTGAGATGAATCTGCCGAGGCCTGTTCGTTCGAGGATGGTCCTTGCGTACCTGGCGGGCGGGAGGGGTCTCATGGCCTGGGCAGGCGGGACGTGCGAGGCCCTGCGCACTGCCATGAAGGTGGCCGCGAGCGCCGAGCCCATGGTTATGAGGATCGCTGTAAGCGTAACGCCGGGAGAGAGCGCGCGGACAAGGTAGGGGAAGCGATAGAACTCCATGTAAATGGCCGAGAGCACCTTTCCGAGCCACATACCCGTTATGATGCCGAGTATGATGCCTGCAGTGGTTATCATGAGGACCATTTTTGTATAATGAAGGCCTACGTCCCGGTCCGAGTACCCAAAGGCCTTGAGCGTGCCTATCTGCTCGCGCTGAAGCCCTATGGTCCTGTTTACCACCACGTTGAGGAGGAAGGCGGCAACAGCGATGAAGAGGGCCGGAAAGAGACGTGAACTCATCTCCAGGGCCCGGAACTCGGAGTTTAGGTACCGGTTCGAGGTCTGGTCCTTGCGTCCGTAGGCCGTGAGCCCGCCGTATCTTTCGAGCATGGAGTCAACGCGCCTCATGACCATCTCTCTGTCGGCCTCCTTGTCGAGCGAGAGAGCCAGGTCGTTGAAGGCGCCCTTCATATCATAGGCGTTGGCAAGGGCATGGCGCCCCATCCAGATGATGGCGTATCTCTTGTAGTCTGGGCTCAGTGACCCTGGCCGGGCCTGCATGACGAACTCCGGGCTGAGGGCAAGGCCAACGATGGTGAGGGTCTTTTTCCTCCCATTTATGACGGCGCTGAGGTGGTCGCCTGGGGAGAGACCATGGGCAGAGGCAAAGGCATCGCTGAGGAGGGCCTCCTTTTCTGTCCAGGGTTTCAGGCTTCTGCCGCTCTTTATGTATACCCTGTCAAGGGCTGGGAGCCCCGCCTCGGGCAGGGATACGAGGCGGGCTGTCACAGGGTCGGGGAAGCCTGGAATCTCTATCTTGGCGCCACCTACTACCCTTGTCTGCACTGCCTTGACGCCTTTTATGGCCGCTATACGCCTGCCTATCTCCTCGGGGGCCCTCTTCAGGGAGACGAATACATCGGCAAAGTGGAAGTCACGGTAAAACTTGTCCCTTGTCATGTAGAGTGAGTCCATGGTGAACTTGAGCATAATGAAGGAGCATACACCGCTTGTGATGACGAGGATTATGGCCAGGGCCTGGCCCTTCATCCTCCATAGGTCTCTAAGTAGTTTGCGGTCCATTGATTTCATCATGGCGTCCCATTCTCACCAGCGCAGTTCCGACGGACTCTTCTTTACCTCGTTCTCTTCGATGCCGGAAATCTGACCGTCCTTGAGGTGGATCACGCGGTCTGCCATGGCGGCTATGTCGGCGTTATGGGTTATTATGGCAGTCATGGTCCCCAGTTCCCTGTTCACGCGCTCGAGGGCCTCGAGCACCACGATGCCTGTCGAGATATCGAGGGCGCCCGTGGGCTCGTCGCAGAGCAGTACCTCCGGGTTTTTGGAGATGGCACGGGCTATGGCAACGCGCTGCTGCTCGCCGCCCGAGAGTTGCGAGGGGAAGTGGTCCATGCGCTCGGAGAGCCCAACAATGGAGAGGGCGTCCTCCGGGTTCATGGGGTTAAGGGATATCTCTGTTACAATGGAGACATTCTCGCGCGCCGTAAGGCTTGGTATGAGGTTGTAGAACTGGAAGACAAAGCCCACGTGAAACCTCCGGTACTCGGTGAGTTCGCTCTCGCCCGCGGTGGTGAGGTCCCGGCCCCGGTATGATACATGCCCCTCTGTGGCAATATCGAGGCCGCCGATGATATTGAGGAGCGTGGACTTGCCGCTCCCCGATGGGCCGAGAAGGACGACCAGTTCCTTCTCATAGAGCAGGAGGTCCACGCCGCGAAGGGCCTCTACGCGTGCGTGCCCCTCGCCGTATACCTTCCTGAGCCCCTTTATGGTGAATATCGCCTCTTCCGAGCGCACGAGCCAGGCCTCCCATTAAAAAGACTTTGTCTTTCATTATAACCCATGCGAAGATGGTTTTCACCTGTCCCTTAATGGTTCTTGCGAGAAGGGCCTGGAACCACTGGATACTGTCTGGATGAAGGGATGGTGATATGCTATATTTACTTGACAGGATAAAGTATCTGTCGTATAGTTCGATATATTACGAAATATAAACATGGCTACAAATATAAACAAAGGAGTGAGGGTTCCAGTTGGGAGATGAACAGTTGAGAGGACTATCGAGGGCCTTCAAGGCCCTCTCCGAGCCTCACCGCATACGCATAGTGGAGATGCTCAAGATAAGGCCCCTCTGCGTCTGCGAGATAACGAGCATCCTCGGCCTTGCCACGTCCACGGTCTCAAGGCACTTATCCGTTCTTCGCGACACCGGCTTCATAACCCATGAAAAAGAAGGTAAGTGGGTGAATTACCGCCTGAAAACATGGTCAGATACCCCGGGAGTCATGGAACTCATACCCCTGCTTGCAGACTGGCTTCCCGATGATGATGTCATAAGGAGCGACGCGCAGCAGGTTATGGTAGTGGACAGGGACGAGATCTGCGGCACAGAAGAGGAATAAATTTTTTTTGTACGATATATTTCGTAATTTGGCTAAATATAAAAACAAAAAAGGCCTTTTGGATAAGATTATCATACTCTGTACAGGAAACTCCTGCAGAAGTCAGATGGCCCAAGGGGGCCATGAGGCCTTAAGGCGCATCCGCGACGGTGTAACTACGGCCTTTAACGAGTTTTTCGATGAAAGTCTTAAGACCCTGGAGCGGAGTGGAATCCACCATGAGTGATGGTATTGAAAAAAAACTCTCCTTTACCGAGAGGTTCCTGACGCTCTGGATATTCATGGCCATGGCCCTTGGCGTTACCGCCGGCTATCTCATGCCGGGTTCAGGCGCCTTTATACGCTCTTTTCAAGATGGCTCCACCAATATCCCCCTTGCCGTGGGGCTTATTGTCATGATGTATCCGCCCCTTGCAAGGGTGCGTTATGAACTCCTTGGCGATGTCTTTCGCGACTTCAGGGTCCTTGGCCTCTCGCTCCTCCTCAACTGGGCAGCCGGGCCTCTTCTCATGTTCGGCCTTGCCGTTCTCTTCCTTCGGGGATACCCCTCATACATGGTGGGGCTCATAATGATTGGACTTGCAAGGTGCATAGCCATGGTCATTGTCTGGAACGACCTCGCAGGCGGGAGCCGAGAGTACTGCGCCGGCCTCGTGGCCTTTAACAGCCTCTTTCAGATAATTTTTTACAGCGTCTTCGCATGGTTCTTTATCACCATCATACCGCCTTACCTCGGCCTGAGGGGGAGCGTGGTGAACGTGGGCATGGGTGATATCGCGTCGAGCGTGCTCATATACCTGGGCATACCCCTTGGGGCCGGGTTTCTGACGAGGTCTTTTCTCATAAGGAAAAAGGGCGCCCGCTGGTATGAAGAGTCCTTCGTCCCCTGCATAAGCCCGCTTACGCTCTGGGCACTCTTATTCACCATTGTGGTCATGTTCAGTCTGAAGGGCAAGGTAATCGTCTCCCTGCCCGGCGACGTGGCGAGAATAGCCCTGCCGCTCCTCCTCTATTTTGTAATCATGTTCTTCATGAGTTTCTTTCTTGCGCGGCGCTTCGGCGCGGACTACGAGAAGACCGCCACCCTTGCCTTCACCGCGGCGAGCAATAACTTTGAACTCGCCATAGCCGTGGCCATAGCCGTATTCGGCATCGACTCGGGCGAGGCCTTTGCCGCTGTCATAGGTCCCCTCGTCGAGGTGCCGGTGCTAATAGGTCTTGTGAGCGTGAGCCGTTCGTTGAGGCGAGGGGGCCGGAAAGCGGGGGTCGCCCAGGGCTAAGAAGAGAAAAGAATTTTTTCTCACAGGAAAATCATCCTCCCTCTCCCAAGAAAATCAGGCTAATTCCGGCTCACCTCTGGCCTTGGATAGGCCGCCATTTTCGGATCGTAACACCTTGGAAATATGAGGGGAAAAATCGCGCCTTTCTCTTCTCTGAATAATTCGGGTAAGCATTTTTCAGAGGTTCACTATGATGGCCTACCCTCGGCCTTTCTCAGGCGCGAGAAATAAGATAGGAGGGACCTCTTTTCAAGGTCCTTCCTGTAGCCGAGCCCCTCTAAGGACCTCTCGCACTCCCTTACCATTACCGCAGTACCACCAAGGCGGTGTTCCATTATGACTACAGAACCACCGGGCCTGGTGACCCTGTCTATTTCGAGTACAGTGCCCCCCAGTTCCCCTTCCTTGTATATCTCCTCTATTACATTCAGGCAGAGTACAACATCGCAGGACTCATCAGGCACCTCAAGGGCCGACGAAGTGCAGAGAAGTACCTTCACGTTGGGCCATGCCATGGCGGGTATCTTATTCTCCACCCTCCTTGTCATGGCCTTTTCAACGTCCTGGGCATAGACCAGGCCTTTCTCGCCGACAATGCGGGAAATGACCTCTGTGAAAAAACCGGGCCCGCACCCCACCTCGAGCACTACCTGGCCTTCGCAGACCCCCATGCCACGGAGAAACTTCTCTCTATTTATGAGAAGCCTTCTCAGGGGGTTATCGAGGAGTGGAGCAAGAAAAGGCGGAAAGGGGCTCCTCGGCAGGGCCTTCTCTACCCTGGTCTTTACTCCTTTTTTTCCCATGGGAACCCCTCCCGGAAAAAGCCCCTCTGAAGGTGGTCACTGTCTGCTCTCTACTTTCTTATACCCTCGATGGAGAGAAAGAGATAGGCCTCGCGCGCCGTGGGTCCAAGGTCTGTCGTTATGCCAAAGTCCTTTAGCGCTATCTTCGTACTCCCTTCGAACCCCCGGCGATACCCGCCCCAGGGGTCCTTGCCTGCGCCGAGTTCCCTCACCCTTATGACCACGTTACGCGTTATACCATGGAGGGTCAGGTTGCCCGTCAGTACGGCGCGATTTTTTCTGAGAGGCTGGTACGATGTGCTTACAAAGGTTGCCGTGGGAAACTTCTTCACATCAAAAAATTTAGCGCTCCGAAGGTGCTTGTCACGCTCGGCGTTATTGGTGTCAACACTGGACATGTCTATGGTCACCTTGACACTCGATGCCGAGGGGTCTTTTTCATCATATATGAAGGTGCCATCAAACCTGTTGAACCGGCCAAGTACGTAACTGAAGCCAAGGTGCGAGATCCTGAACTGTATAAAGGCGTGGGCGTTCTTGGAGTCTATGACATACTGGGCCCCTTGGGCCGAGGTGCCAGGGGACTGAATCCCCGCGGCAATGAATAAGACCATGAACAGCAAAAGGAAATATCTGCTTTTTCTCATACCGACCTCCTCGTGGATTTTCTTCTCATGCCGAGCATGCGTATAAGGGTGGCGTCGTTATCAACAAAATGGTGCTTCAGGGCCCCAAGTGTATGGATGGCAACGAGGCCCATGAGCGTGTATGCAAGGGTGCGGTGAATATCGCCGGCAATATCCTCCTGATGGGGCAGGCCCTGAACAATGGCCGGTACCTCGAAGAGCCCGAAAAAATCAATACCCCGTCCGCGGGCCGTTGGCACAAGGTATCCGCTCGTGGTGATGCCGAATAGAAAAACATAGAAAAGGAACTGCACCGCGCCTGCCGCAACCCTCTCCCATGCCGGCATGGGAGAGGGCGCAGGTCTTCTGTCTATGAAAATACGCCAGAATACACGAAAGACAAGAAGCGCAAAGAGTACGAGGCCGAGGTCCTTGTGCAGAAGCGGCGCGCCATGGTACCAGCGGTGGGTGTAGGGAAGGGCCACCATGAACCTTCCGAGAAAGAAGAGGCCAAAGACAAGCCCTGCCATGACCCAGTGCACCGCTACGATGACAACACCAAAACAATCTTCCGAACTCGTCCACTGCATGAGACCCGCCGCCTCCGGCCTTTTCCCTGGATCCGGCCCTTGGTAGACGCTCCTTGATACTGGAGCCCATGGCCCCTTTATTACCCCTTGCCCCTCTTCCTTACCAGTTCTCGCCAAGGAGTTCGAAGTGGGCCTGGGGATGGAGGCAGGCCGGGCACTTGTCGGGGGCCTCGGGCCCCTCATGAAGATAGCCGCAGTTGCGGCACCGCCATACCACCTTGCCGTCTCTTCGGAAGACGCGGCCTTCTTCGATGTTTTTGGCAAGGTCGAGATATCGTTTCTCGTGCTGACGCTCTGCTACTACAATGGCCTCGAACATCCTTGCAATGTCTTCAAAGCCCTCTTCTCTCGCGGTCCTGGCAAAGGACGGATACAACTCTGTCCATTCGTATCTCTCGCCCGCTGCCCCTGCCCTGAGGTTCTCTAAGGTGCTCCCTATGGTACCAAAGGGATAAGAGGCCTTCACCTCCATCTCGCCGCCTGTCATGAACTTGAACATGCGCTTTGCGTGCTCCTTTTCCTGGTTCGCCGTCTCTGTGAAGATGTCGGAGATCTGAACGAAACCCTCTTTCTTGGCCCTGGACGCAAAGTAGGTGTAACGGTTCCGTGCCTGGGCCTCGCCGGCAAAGGCGGCCATCAGGTTGCGAGCAGTCTTGCTGTCCTTTAACTCCATGAAAACCCTCCTTCTTGATTTTAAGAAAAAATGCCTTCCCTTTTCTTTTGGGAAAAAGAAGCGGAGCAAAGAAAACCACCCACTTTCTTTTGGAAAAAAGAAGGGATTAGTCCATCAAAGCGGACCAGATTTAATTAGTTTGAACAGGTATTCTATAGCCATTTTGTCATTACGGGGTGCTGTAAAATCTTTTCTGTAAATTAGAGAAAGGGTATAATCCTCAAGGGTTTACGAGGCCCAAAAACAACGGAAGGAGGATTATACCCATGAAGAGATTATCAAAAAAGAGCGAGAAAGTCATCAG
>CAYOVP010000043.1:0-15837 GCA_964407495.1 uncultured Thermodesulfobacteriota bacterium | reverse complement strand
GACCTCAACCTTGGCAAGGTTGCGCTCTACCAACTGAGCTACTCCCGCTGAGATTCATGAGAGAGGAATTTTATCATATGAGAAGAAAGAGTCAAGATTTTTTAGGAAGAAGAAGCAGGAGGCAGGGACTGACGGGGAAAAAACCGGTAGAGGACCATTCTGTTGAAACTCGTACTCGGCCCAGAAAAAAGGCGGTAAATACTTACTATAAGGGGAAAATACCCGAGAATCAGAGCCCGTACTTATCAATCTTTCTCAAGAGAGCGCGCCTGCTGATGCCGAGCATGGCCGCGGCCCTTGTGCGGTTGCCTCGGCACGCTTGTAGGGTCTGCCCGAGGTGTTTCCTGATGACCGAGTCGAGGGTTGCTGCCTCCCCCTCTCTCACGGCAGGCAGGGGCCCACCCTGCCCTCCCCTCGTGGCGCCGAGGTCCACGGCCTTTATGAACCCGTCTTCGGTCATCATTGCAGCGCGCTCTACAGTGTTCCTGAGTTCGCGGACGTTTCCGGGCCAGTCATGGGAGATGAGCATGTCCTGGGCCTGACGCGAGATACCCCTTATGTTCCGTCCTGTCCGCCTGTTGAACTCATCGAGAAAATGCCTGAAAAGGAGGGGAATGTCGTCTCTCCTGTCCCGAAGGGGCGGTATCCTGAGGACAATGGGTGTAAGCCTGTAGTAGAGGTCTGCCCTGAACCTTCCGGCGCTCACCAGCCGCTTCAAGTCCCTGTTAGTTGCGGTAACAACCCTGCAGAGGGCCCTCCTGACCCTCCTGCCTCCGAGCCTGCGGTACTCGCCGTTCTCGAGGACACGGAGCAGATGGGGCTGTACGTCGAGGGGCATGTCGCCTATCTCATCGAGAAAGAGTGTCCCCCTGCCAGCCTCTTCGAAGAGCCCAGCCTTGTCCGAGACTGCCCCGGTAAAGGCACCTTTCTTGTGGCCGAAGAGTTCGGACTCCACAAGGGCACCGCTCAGACCGCCGCAGTTGAAGGCAACAAAGGGCTCACCTGCGACAGGACTCGTCTCGTGAATGGCCCGGGCAAAGAGTTCCTTGCCCGTTCCGGTCTCACCCTCAATGGCGAGCGTCCTGTAATAGGGGCCAACGCGGCGAACGAGGTTGAACAACTCGAGAATGCGCGGGTTACGTCCAATGATCCCGGAAAGACGGTATTTTTCACGGAGGCTGCGCTCGAGCCTGCCTGTAAGGCGGCGGTCCCTGTTGAGGCGGTCTATCTTCAGGACAGTCTCCTGGAGGGACTCTACGGACAGGGGATGGGTGAAAAAGGCGGATGCGCCCTCTCGTATGGCCTCTATTGCCTGGGCGTCGTTCTTTCCAACGAGTATGACCTCGAGCCTTGGGTCCCGGCTCTTGAGGGCGCAGAGGGTCTCGAGGCCGCCCTCTATGATGGCAACGTCGCACTCGTCACCCTTGAGGGCTGTTGCAGGGTCCTGGCCGGAGCCGAGGGTACGGACCCTGTGGCCATGGAGCGCGCGGGCTATGCCGGCACCAGGCCCCTGAAGGGCCACGAGGATGTTCAACATTCTAAGACCGGTCCTCCTCTGTCTCTAATAACATTTTGCCCCTTATTCGCCGCCCTTTCCCTGTCTCAGGAGTTCGTGCCCTTGCCCCCCGGCCCCTCCCCTTATTAGCAACAGAACCAAAGCACATGGGACTCAGGCCACTTGCAACCTCAAGAAGATGCAATAACCCTGCCAGAACCTGCCCCGTCCCTGCCCTGCCCTCACCGCGCAATGAAGGGACCTCGAAAGAGGCGGGGCATCTGCCATAAAATATTGACCTCTTGGGCAGTAAACTGCTATAATTCAATATTATGGACTTTTTTAGAGTCTACGAACAGGTTCAGTCCCTGAGAGACAATCTCGAAAAAGTCCTCTTCGGAAAGGGCGATATCATAGATATGGCCCTCACAGCGCTCCTCTCAAGGGGCGACCTCCTCATCGAGGACGTACCAGGCGTTGGGAAGACCACACTGGCACACGGCCTTGCCCGAAGCATAAACTGCGCCTTCCAGCGTATACAGTTCACCAGCGACCTTCTGCCCTCTGACGTCGTGGGCGTCACCATCTACAACCAGGCCGAGCAACGCTTCGAGTTCAGAAAAGGCCCCATCTTCGCCAACTTCGTCCTTGCCGACGAGATAAACAGGGCCACGCCCAAGACCCAGAGCGCGCTACTCGAGGCCATGAGCGAGCGTCAGGTCTCTGTGGACGGCACGACGCACTACCTGCCAGAGCCCTTCATGCTCCTTGCCACGCAGAACCCGGTGGACTTCTCAGGCACCTTTCCTCTGCCTGAATCACAACTCGACAGGTTCACCCTCTCGCTTCGCATTGGCTACCCTGACGAGGAATTCGAGCGGAAGATCATAACAACATCGGGCTCCAGAGGGGCCATGGAGGACATAAGCCCTGTTCTCGAGGCAGAGGAGGTAATAGATATGCAGAGAACCACCTCCATGGTGCGTGTAGACGAAGACCTTGTAAACTACATACTCGCCATTGTCCGAGCAACGAGGGAGCACAAGGACATCCGCCTCGGCGTAAGCCCCAGAGGCGCAAAGACCATGTACCGCTCTGTCCAGGCCCATGCCGTGGTCTCTGGGCGCGAGTACGCCACGCCAGACGACGTCAAGACCCTTGCCGCCAATGTTTTCGCCCACCGCATTGTAACAAACCTCGGCGCCCATGGTGATGGACTCGCGGAGAACGCGGCCATTATCCTGGATATCCTTGAACGAGCCACAGTACCTGTATAAGAGAAAATACATGAGCATCCTTGAAGCCAAGTCCGGGGCCAGGGCGCCTGGGCGCCCGCAGAAGAGGTCCTTTCTGCCAGCCTGGCTGAAAAAGTTTCTTTCCGGGCCGCGTTCCGTGCGCGTTACGCGCGAGGGTTTCTGGTACATAGCCGCTGTCCTCGTCACCGGCGCCATTGCCATAAACACGGGCAACAACCTCCTGTACCTCGTCCTCGCCACCCTCCTCTCCATCATCATCCTCTCTGGCATCATGAGCGAACTCACAATGAGAGGGATCCGCATAGGCCGCAGACTCCCGCGCCGTCTCTTCAGGAACACGACCTTCACCAACACCATTATAATCGAGAACAGGAAGAGGCTCATCCCCTCCATCTGTTTCAGGGTCTACGAACTACCCTGCCAGGGGCTTCCCGACACGCATACATACGTAGTAAAGGTATCTGCAGGAGAGCGCACCACAGTACCCCTGGCCAACGCCTTCACGAGGCGCGGCCTCATGGAGATGCCTGGTTTCAAGATTACCACCACCTTTCCCTTCGGCCTCTTCCTGAAGTCGCGCATAATCGCCTCGCCCGAGAAGGTCCTCGTATACCCTGCCATAAAACCCGTCAGCAATCTCCGTATCACCGAGGGCCTCAGGGCCAGCGGTGGGGCTTCCGTTGCATCACGGGGCTCTGGCACAGGCCTGTACAACATACGCCAGTACACGCAGAATGACGACGCAAGGCACATACACTGGAAGTCCGCGGCCCGTACCACCCGCCTCATGGTAAAGGAGTTCGAGCACGAGACAGAGAGGAGCGTAGTCATCTGCTTTCAGAACCTCTCGGACGAAGACGTCTCCGAGGCCTTTGAGGACGCTGTGGACGAGGTCGCCGGTATGTCCGACCACTTCATCGAGCGCGGCTGGGCCGTTGGCCTGGAGACCCTCTCGGGCACCATTGTCCCGGGCCGGGGCGAGGCTCACCTGTACAATATCCTCGAGTTCCTCGCCTACATAAGGCCGGCTGGAAGGGGCGCCCCGTCAATTAAGGTGCAAGAAGCATGAGACTCTCACAGTACACCCTCATAATCACACACTTCATGGCCTTTCTCGGGCTCTATGCCGTCACCCTCGTGGACGGCATAAGCCCGCTCTTCATCCTTGCCATGGGTACAGGCATTGCCCTGAACCTCTACCTCATGGCACGGGAGCGCGGCCCAAGGATACCTCACAGCCTCTGGAACATGGCCGCTGTCATCATCTTCCTCGTATTTGTTACGGATTTCTTCTTTGGCGGCAAGGACCTCACTTCAAGCGCCGCCAGGTTCCTGACCCTCCTCCTCGTTGCCAAACTCTTCGACCTCAAGACAAACCGTGACTATGTCATAGTCTACTGCACTGTCTTCTTCCAGATACTCGCCGCCGCGGCCTCCACGGTGAGCCTACTCTTTCTCCCTGTCCTCCTCCTCTTCATCATCGGCAGTATCTTCGCCATGATTACGCTGAACATTCAGCGTGAGTTCGAACTGGGACAGAACCGCGGCCTCGAACCCCCGCGCGGCCTCTTTGACGCATCCTTCACCACTTATGCGGTCACGCTATCGAGCGTAACCATAAGCATGACCTTTCTCCTCTTCATGCTGCTGCCCCGTATGGAGGCAGGATTCCTGCAGAAAAAAGACCTGAGCGCAGTAAAGGTGGTGGGTTTTTCCGAGAAGGTAGACATCGGGGCCATCGGGCCGGTCAAGAAAGACCCAACAGTCATCATGCGCGTGGACTTCCCGGGGCTCAGAAAGAGGCCCCATGGGCCGCTTTATTTTCGCGGCACCACGCTCTCGCTCTACGACGGCAAGGCCTGGCTCAAGGGCAGAACAAAGGAAAGGCTCCTGCGCAAAGACTCTGGCGAGTTCATACTGCCGGCCACGCCCAGGGGCATGGTCATGGAGCAGAGGGTACTCCTCGAGCCCCTGAACGCCAATGTCCTCTTCACCCTCCCGCGCCCCATACGCCTGAAGGGGAACTTCTCCAACCTCTGGCAGGACGCCACGGGAACGGTCTACCTTCCCTCGCCGCCCCTGAGGCGAATCGAGTACAGCGTATGGTCATCTCCAGCGGCCATAAGGCCGGCAGAGGAGAGGAGCCTCGAGGAGTATATCGACCTCAGCAGGATGGACCAGGGTCTTAGGCGCAGGATAAGGGCCCTTGCCGAGGAGATTACGAGAGGGGCAAGGGGCAATGTGGAACGGGCGGCCCTCCTGAAGAACTACCTCAAGGCCAACTATACCTATACACTCGACCCAAGGAGGAACAAGGACTTCTCTCCTGTAGAGGACTTCCTCTTCCACTCAAGACAGGGTTTCTGCGAACACTTTGCCACGGCCTTCGTCCTCCTGGCTCGCTCCATCGGCATACCGGCCCGTATGGTGACGGGCTTTCTCGAGGGTGAATGGAACAGCGCCGGAGGGTACTTCATAGTCCGCCAGAGCGACGCCCACAGTTGGGCCGAGGTCTACGCAGGCCCCACTGCAGGGTGGGTTCGCACAGACCCCACTCCAGCCGAGGGATTCACTCCCCTTGTCCAGGGCACAGGGCTTGCCAATTATCTCGATTACCTGCATCTCAAGTGGAACAGATATGTAGTCAACTTCACCAACTCGGACCAGAAGCGTCTTGCCTTCAGTTTCCGTGATGCCGGGAGCAACGTGGTAGAGGGGCTCAAGGTCCTCGTAAGGGGGTTGGTCCTTACGGCAGACCTCTCCAGGCAGGTCCTCCTCCTCATGCTAATTGTCCTCCTCATGGCACTGTACGTGGTGCGGAGCAGGCAGAGAAGGGAGAGGCTCGCCATGACCAGGGCTCCTGAGTTCTACATCGAGATGTTGAGGGTACTCAGAAAGAAAGGGCTCGAAAAGAGACCCCAAGAGACTGCCATGGAGTTTGCACGCCGGGTCTGCGACCCTGGGGTGCGCGAGGTTACGGAGATATACCAGAGGGTAAGGTTTGGGAGCGGCAGGTGCGCCCCAGAGGACAGGAACAGGATAAGACAGATAATAAGGACACTCAGGAAGACCAAGAAGGTGGATTAACCCCCGGGGCCGGTCTCACTGTCGCCGGGGCCTCCCCCTCCTGTACACCGCCTGATCTCTTCAAGGAGGCGCTCCACCACAATCGGTTTGGTGACACAGCCGTCAAAGCCCATGGAGAGTATCTCCCTCGTGTCCATGTTGGAGGCCGCGGCAGTAAGGGCCAGGATCGGTATGTCTCTGAACCTCTCATCGGCCTTGAGCATCCTCGTGGTCGCCATGCCGTCCATGCCTGGTAGATGCAGGTCCATGAGCACTACGTCAGGCTTTTGCATGGCAACGAGCCTTATGGCCTCGGCGCCGGTAGAGGCCTCTATGGTCGCGAAGCCGTTGAGCGAGAGTATCTCCTTCACAAGGAGCATATTCATAGGGTTGTCCTCTACTACGAGGACCTTTTTCTCACCATCTGCCACCATCCCACCTCCTCTCAGACGTAGTCCATACCCGCCGTTACCACGCTCCATCCACCCATAACTCGGACCGCCGGCTCTCACCCGCCAGGGGCCGCGTCGTCTCTCTTTACGTCCGATCCCTCCTGGGGTTCATTGGCTCCTCCTCTACGCCCCGTCTCGGCGTAGAGTCCTTCGAGGGCCCCGATGAGGACTGCCCGGTCCAGAGACCTCCCTATATGGACCGCGGCCCCCAGGGCAAGACTGAGTTCACTGTCTTCAGATGACGAGACGACTATGACGGGGATATGGGCCGTGGCCCTCGATGCCTTGAGTTCCTTGAGCACCTCCCAGCCGTCCTTGCCCGGAAGACTTATACCCATGATAATGGCAAAGGGCTGCCTGTCGGCGGCCATGTTGAGGAGTTCCAGGCCGTCCATTACTGCAAGGGTCTCGTAGTTCGCCTCGCCGAGATATATCTCTATGAGATGGTTGATGTCCGAACTCTCGGCGGCAAGTAGGACGAGGGGCTTTCCCTCGGATTTGCCTTCCTCTCCCAGGTACTCCATATAGTCAGGCAGTTCTATCTCCTCTGTACCAAGGGGGAGGCGGATGTAAAAAGTGCTCCCCTTGCCTTCTTCGGACTCGAACCAGATGCTTCCGCCGTGAAGTTCGGTGAGGCGCTTGGTAAGAACAAGACCAAGGCCGCTTCCCTCGTACTCGCGGTTGAAGGAGGAATCGACCTGTTCGAAGGACCTGAAGAGCCTCTTCTTGTCACTATCCTTTATGCCTATTCCCGTGTCCCTTATGCTGAAGGTCACGAAGCGCATGAACCCGCGGCCCCTGGTCTCCTCGCTCATGGACCAGGATATCTCCACCATGCCGCCGGGCTTGTTGAACTTTATGGCATTTGAGAGGATATTGAGCATTATCTTCTTGAACTTGGCCTTGTCTGCGCGTATCTTGGGCGAGGCGGCCACAGTCATTGTCTCTATCGTGACGTTCTTCTCGTGTGCAAGGGGACGAACTATGCCAAGGACCTCACCAAGGGCCTCGGTAATGGGGAAGACCTCGGGCAGGATCTCCATCTTGTCTGCGTCTATCTTCGAGAGATCGATAATATTGTTTATCAGGCGCAGAAGGTGCTCTCCGCTGGAGTGTATGTACTCCACGTACTGGGCCTGTTTCTCGTTGAGTTCGCCGAAGGCCTTCTCGCCGAGGAGTTCGGAGAATCCGAGTATCGAGTTGAGAGGGGTGCGTAGTTCGTGGCTCACATTGGCGAGAAACTGGCTCTTTATCCTGTTTGCCTCGCTGAGTTCCATGTTGGCGAGTTCCAGTTCCTTCTGCTTTGCGTGCAGTTCCTCGTTTGTTGCCCTGAGTTCAGCCGTTCTCTCCCTGACCCTTGTCTCCAGCGTATTGTAATATTCCTGCAGGCTCCCTGCCATGCGGTTGAGCTCGACGGCAAGAGACCCTATCTCGTCTCCGCTGAAAACAGGGACCCTTCCGGAGAGGTCCCCGGAGGCAATGGCGCGGGCGTGTTTTTCCATGGCCAGTATGGGGCTCACAATGGACCGGCGGAGCACCAGCCATAACCCTATGGCCAGGACAATGGCCGAGAGTGTGATGCCCATGGTAAGGAAGATGATTATGCGCGAGAAGAAACTGCTCCGTTCATAGGCCGCGAGGGCACCGTGATTGGAGTTGTCCTCCAGGGCCTTGAGCGTATTCATGGCCGCTATAAAGGCCTTGTAGCCCTCCATCTGCGTTATGGAGACGGCCTTGTCGCGGTCGATATCATTGGGAAGGGACATGACACGGGAGTGTATATGCCAGAAGTCCTGGAGTTCTGCCCTGAGTTTGTCATGAAGGACCTTGTTCTCCTCCTTGAGGCCCATGGCCCTGTAGGCGTTGAGCGTGGAGTCTATCTTCTTTCTACGCTCATCTACACGTATGCGGAGGAAGTCCCTGGTGGAGGGGTCTCTTACTATGGCATAGAGGAATATCTCCTGACGCGCGGCAAGGAGTTCGCTCTCCACCACGGCAAGGAGCCCCACACGCTTGAAGGAGTCGAGATAGAGGCGTTCAGTCACCTTGAATATCTGCGTGGCATTGTAGAGGCCCACGGCGCCTCCAACCCCCATCATGAAGAGCATGAGGAGAAAGACGACACCGAGTTTGCGGGAGATGTTTATGTCCCTGAAAAATCTTCTCATGAATGCTTTCCGCCAGCCCCTGCGGCCTCTTTCCTTGCCAGTGCGATCTCCTCGTAGATAAGGGCTATCTTGGAGATATTGCCGTCAGGCTCATAGAGGGGCACGGCCCTGACCTTGAGGTCCCGCGCCTGTCCCATGAAGCCATAGCGCTTGACGAGATAGGGGTCGTAGTTGATGATAAACTCGGTTATAAAACCGTCATAGGCCTTGTTTATAGTGGTGACAAGGCCCTGTGCCTTGAGGACGTCGTCCTCGATGAAGGTATAATTATCGATAAAATCGAATTCATCTGCCGCGCCGAGCATGCGCCTCAGCATAAGGTTGGCCATTATGCACTCACCCCTCTTTCCAAAGACCGCGATACCCATGGGCAGTTGGTTGATGAGGTCGAGATACCTCTCCTTCTTCTCATGCTCTTCGCGAAGTCTCTCCACATAGGCTATGGAGGCTCCCATGGCCGAGGCAATGGCCCTTGTGTAGCCCTCCATGCCGCCGGTGCCGCGGGGGTCCCTGGCGTAGAGAAGGACGAGCCTGCCGTAATCGCCCTCTTCACCCGGGCTTATGGCAAAGGACCTCATACACTTGATATCTCCCTCGGCCAGGTCCTCGCCATGCCGCTGAAAGAGGAGAGGAGAAACATCGGTGAGGCCGCCGGTACCGTTGCCAAGGGCATCGGCCTCGAGGGTTGCAGGAAACTCCGGGGCCTCCCCCTCTGACCATGCCGCGGCCTTGAGGACCAGTGCGTCGTTCTCACGAAGATATACGAGGGCGCCGGTAGCACCCGTAAGATATGGCACCTTGAGGAGGGCTTCTCTGAAGAGCACCTCGGTCTCAAAGGTACTTCCTGCCTCGAGATAGAACTCGGAGAGAGCCATAATGGCGCTCTCCTTGTCCTCGATACGCCTTTTCAGCCCTCTTGTCTTCTCTTCAAGGCCGACTACGGCCTCGTCCCTTCTATCGAGTATCTCGTTCACCTCCGAGGCCACAAGGCCTGCAATGCCGGGAAGATGAGAGTCGAACCTCTGTCTTCCGCCGCCCTCTCCAAGGGTGAGGGCATTCAACTCGAGTTTGTACATGGGTGATATGAAACGCCTGTACAGAAAGACAGCCGCTATGGTGAGGAGGAAGATAAAGGCCCCCAGGGTTGTGAGAAGGAGCATCTTTATCTCACCAAAGACCCTCTTCAGGAGGGCGTTTATGCCAGAGGAGACCATCTCGAGTTTTTCGTCGAGCACAAGTACGTCCACGTCCACGTCATTGTGTATGAGCATGACCTCATCAGGCGTCATGTTCGCCCTGAGTTTCATCATGTCCATGTACACCTTGCGCCACTCATCTGGCACGCCCTTGAGTTCGTCGGCGAGTATCTTGTTGCCAGAGACGAACCTGTTCTTGCTGTATGTACTGATCATGTGGCGTATGTCGCCGTCGATGCGCTCCACGTCATTTCTCAGTATATTTATGGTGGTCTGCTCGAAGCGCTGTCCAACGACGACAATATCCAGGGTATTCCCGAGGCGGGAGACAACGGCGCTTATGTGGTTTACACGGTTGTGAAGGGCCTCGAGGGTCTCTATACTGCTGAACTTCTGGTAAAAGAGAAAGAACTCGATGGCAGAGATGAGGACTATCGCCAGTACGAAGGAGAGGAATACATAGGCTGTGCCCGATCTGGCTCTTGATTCTCTATGCATGGGCGTTCAAGGAAAATAGGGAAAGACGGAACAAAGAGAAACGCCTGGATTATCCCAGGAGCCTGTTTACGCTGAGAAGGATATCTTTCATCTTCAAGGGCTTGGCAAGGCAGACATCGGCGCCGCATTCCTTTATCTTTTCCATCTCGTCGCGGCCATAGGCGGTTACGGCAAGGATACGAATGTCACGGGTGGCCGGGTCTGCCTTGATGCGCCTGCAGACCTCGAAGCCATCGAGCCGCGGCATCATGATATCGAGGATGAGGAGGCCGGGATGGAAGGAGCCTATCTTGATGAGGGCGTCGAAACCGTCTCGCGAGGTCTCTATCTCGTACTCATCGGGAGATGCGCCGAGGGCGCCCTTGATGAACTCCAGCACTGGCAGTTCATCATCCACGATCAGTATCTTCTTCTTCTCGCCTTTATGGAGTTTGTCCTTTACGTGGAGCCTGTACTTCTCTACAAAGGCCTCGAAGTCCTTGCGCTCTATCCGGTAATGGCCGCCCGGAGTCCTGAAGGCAGGCAGTTTGCCCGCTGATATCCATTTTTTTACGGCATTTATGGTCACATCGCAGAAGTGGGCCACTTCTCCCGTGGTGTATGGTCTCTCTGTATCAGGCATTGTCTGTCTTATCTCGCTCCCTTGGCGGGTAGAAGCCGGCCCACTCGGTGATGAGAGGCATAACGAGTCAGTATTGTTATATTTTTTATAATTGTTACACTTCGATTTTATCCCCTTATGCCCCCAAGGTCAAGCCCTATTATCCATTCCATGGGGGCTGGCCTGCAGGGCCTTGTGGGCAGATGCCCGACGGGGCTCAGAACTCCTCGGCCTCCTTCCAGTTGGGGCCCTGCTTGAGGTTCACGACAAGGGGCACAGACAGGTCCACTACGCCCTCCATCTCTCTTCGGACGAGGCCGCCTACTTCTTGAAGTTCGTCGAGACGGGTCTCCACGAGGAGTTCGTCGTGGATCTGGAGGATGATACGCGAGGCATATCCTGCCTCGTTCATGGCCCTGTAGAGTTTCACCATGGCGGCCTTTATGATATCGGCGCTCGAACCCTGTACAGGGGTGTTTATGGCCATGCGCCGGCCCGCGGCGCGCACCTGTTCCACCGGGCTCCGGAGTTCCGGGACAAACCTTCTCCTGCCAAAGAGCGTGAGCGTGTAGCCCCGCTCCTCTGCCTCGCTTATGGTGCGGTCAATGAATTCTCTCACCTTGGAGTAATGGGCAAAGTAGTTCTCTATGTAGTCCCTGGCCTCGTCCATGGTGATATCGAGTTCGCGGGCAAGTCCATAGGGGCCCATGCCGTAGATGATCCCGAAATTTATGGCCTTTGCGCGCCTTCTCATCTCTGGCGTCACATCGGGCTCAGAACCCTGGGCAAAGAGTTCCGCGGCTGTTCTGCTGTGAATGTCCCCGCCAGAGGTGAATGCGCTCAGAAGCGCAGGGTCGCCCGAGAGGTGCGCTACTATGCGGAGTTCAATCTGTGAATAATCGGCAGAGAGAAAGGCATGGCCCTCGCGCGCCACGAAGGCCTCGCGTATGCGTCCCGCAAGGGCGCCCTTCTGGGGTATGTTCTGGAGGTTTGGCCTTGAGCTCGAGAGCCTTCCCGTTGCCGTGACCGTCTGGTTGAAGGTAGTATGTATGCGGCCGGTCAGAGGGTTTATGAGTTCAAGTAGGCCCTCCACATAGGTGGACTTGAGTTTCGAGAGTTCACGGTAACTCAGTACAAGGGCCGGCACCTCGTGTACTGCGGCGAGTTTTCTGAGCACAGCCTCGTTGGTGGAAAAACCCGTCTTCGTGCGCTTGACGGGTCTGAGGCCCAGGCGGTCGAAGAGGATCTGGGCAAGTTGCTTGGGAGAATTGAGATTGAACCTGCCGCCTGCGGCGCTGTAGACAGAGGCGCTTATATCAGCAAGGCGTGCCTCGAGTTCGCTTGAAAAGTCCCGGAGGAGTCCTGCATCGACGCCTATGCCCTCTATCTCCATGGCCGCGAGGACCTCTGAGACGGGCACTTCCATCTCCAGGTAGAGGCCGTAAAGGTCATTTTCCTTGAGCATATTATCATACTCGTCTGCCAATCTATGAATAATGCAGGCTTTTTTACATAGATCAAGAGAACTGAAATCCTTGCTCCCGCTTCCCTTGGTCATTAGGCCTAAGACCTCGAAGGCAAGTGTCTCGACCCTGTAGTCAGGCTTCGAGGGGTTGAGTAGATAGGCGGCTATAGTGGTGTCTATGCCCATGGCCCTGGTCCTCTTGCCGCGCATGAGGGCGTGCCTGAAGAGGGCCTTCGAGGAGTCCGTGGATTTTACAATGGCCTCGTCAGCCAGTATCTCCTCGAGGCCCTGGGAGGCCCAGTCCGCCTTGGAGGAGTTGCCACCGAGGCGTAGATACCAGGCCCGTTCTGGTCCCTCTGCCAAGGCCACTGCGTCTATGTCCTCGAGCCCAGGGCCCCTGCCCTCTCCCATGGCCATTGCTATGGAGACCCTCCCTGCCTTTCTCAAGGCCTCCATGGCCCTTGCCAGAGTCTCGGGGTCTTGTACGACGATGTACTCTCCCTCATTGGGGCTCTCGGCCCCGTTCTCGCGGGCCATGACCTCGCGGAGCATGCGCCCGAACTCGAGTTCCTTGAGCACTTCTGCGAGTTTCTCATAATCAGGGCCAGGGTAGCGAAGGTCCTGGATCTCTATATCCAGTTCCACTTCGGACTCGAGCGTGGCGAGTGAGCGTGACATGAAGGCTGTCTCGCGCTGGCCGGCGAGTTTTTCGCGGAGTTTCACGGCACTTATATCATCGAGATTTTCGTAGATATTATCAAGGTTTCCGTACTTTTCTATGAGTTTCCGGGCCGTCTTTACACCAACGCCCTTTACGCCGGGTATATTGTCCGAACTGTCGCCCGCCAGCGCAAGGAGATCGCGAAGGAGGTGCGCAGGCACGCCGAACTTTTCTCTGACCTCCTCTGGGCCGTATTCCTTTCCAGTAAGATAGTCGAGGACCACGGCCCCCTTGTCAACGAGTTGAAAGAGGTCCTTGTCGCCTGAGATGATGGATACCATGAGACCAGGGGCCTCTACTGCGGCCTTTGCAACAATGGTTGCTATTATGTCGTCGGCCTCGAAGGTCTCGCGTTCGAGCACCGGGACCCTGAGGGCAGTGAGAACCTTTTTTATGTAGGGGAGTTGTCCTGCGAGGGTATCGGGCATGCCCGGCCTCTCGGCCTTGTAGGCCTCGTACTCCCTGTGGCGGAAGGTGGGGCCCTGCATATCAAAACAGACTGCGAGGTACTCGGGCGAGTAGTCGCGTATTATCTTGGTGATGGACTGGGTGAAACCGTATACTGCGTTGGTCTGGAGACCGCTGGAGGTGGAGAGCGTCTGGGGTATTGCGTGGAAGGCCCTGTAAACAAGGGATGTCCCGTCTATTACTATGAGCCTCTTCTTTTTATCGGTCATGGCCGTTTTTTTACCATATCCCCGCGCGATTAACAATCACTGATTATCTGCCTGCATGGTTCCTTTGTGTTGACACCCCTTATTTCGTCTTATATACTCATACCATGCTCAGAAAAACCCTCCTATTGTGCCTACTCGTACTTGTCTCCGGCCCTGCCTTTGCGCAGATGGGGAGCGTCAAGACAGCCATGTTCATCGTCGACTCCTTCTTTGACGAGACCCTCTACAGGATGCGCGACCTCGAAGGCGACAAGGTCCTCGATAAGACGGTAAAAGAGATGAGAAAGAGAAAGGAGGGCACACTCTCCACGCTCCGTACCATCCGCATGCTGGAGACGCCGGGAAAGGAACGCTACGAAAAGATCTACGACATCGTGGACAAATACCTGAGGGCCCAGATAGAGAGTTTCAACGGCCTCAAGGAGAGCCACGATGCGCGCAGTATCGAACTAATGGTGCGGGACCTGAAGGACATCAAGAAGGCCAAGTTGAGGTCTCTTGAAGAGACGAAGAAGTACGAGACCTACCGTGGCAAGAGGCCGAGGCCAGTCCCCCTTGTGGACAAATCTCCCTTTGAGAGCGGCGGAAAGACGGGAACAGGCGGGGAGATCTGGTTCAGGTAGGGTGGAATACTCTCCTTTCATCCCCTCCGTACAAAGTGGTCAAACCCCGGGGCAGGCGCACCTGGCCCTCGAGGGGTCTGCGCCATGGAGCCAAGGATTGTAGAGATACTGCACATAAAAGTAAGCAAAGGAAGAGGAGACCCGAGACCAGGGCCCCATCTTCCCTCTCCGGCATTTTCTGTATAAACAAGTCCTTTGGCCCAGATGGCCGCACCAGGGCATACCAGACAAGCCCCCCTTACCTGTTGTAGGGGTTGGACTCGGGTTTACCCTGCAGTGCCCCAGCGGCCCCCTCAGAGGCCGAGTTCGGGACATTGAGGACCTTACCTGTCCCCTCGCCCACCTTCTCTGCCCCCTTGTTCATGGTCTCGCACCCATAGATAGTCGTGAGCCCGAGGACGAATATGAGGAGAACGATTATCCTTTTCATATTTCGTACCTTTCTTTTATACCTATTATGCCTCTGCCTGCAACTGCGCCAGAGTCAGAGCCGTAACCAGCGGTAACCTACTCTTTTTTTTTACTATGGAAAGCAGTCTTTCCTCCAGGTGGTTCAGCGACCTGCGTCCTACTGGGCGCGTATGATATTACCCTTCTCCACGCCCTCGAGCCTGCCTATGGGCCTTGCCTTGGAGAACTTCTCCTTTACGCTGTATATCTTGACCTTGCCGAGTTCTTCTTCTTCTGCTCCGAGCATCTCGCCTGTATCAGGGTCTATGAGTTCCTCGCCCCTGGAATACACGGTGAAGACGTCACCCACTGAGGCCCCTGTGCGTTTTCCTGCGCTGAGATAGATGTTATCTCCTTTCACAAGTATGACGCGGCCCTGGTATGGTATGTTCCGCAGGCCCTCTGCAATGGCCTCGACAGCGTTGTCGATGGCTATCTGCGTGGCCTTTCCAAGGGGAGTCTTCTTGAATCCCTCTGTCCCAAAACCCACATCTCCTATGTTCACGTCCAGGCCGAAACTCCCGGACTTGGCCTTGCCTTCCACGCGCTTGGAGACAAGGACCTCGCTCGTAGTGGTGTCTATGAGGCGTATGATAAGCCCCACGTGGGCCTCGCTCTTGCCGCCTCCGATATGTACCCCCATGACGGACACCCCAGAATTGCTCCCGCTGCTGGACTGCGAGTACTCGGTCACAGCGCCCTTTATGAGTATCTGGGCACTCGTTATCTTTCCCGTGCGCGCGCTCTTCGACTTCATGGCGCGGCCACTGGATGCAAGGTCCTGCTCGGAGATTACGTCGCCGAGGGTCTGGCGCTCGAGGACCACGAACTGGCCGCTCTGCATGAGTGCGTCCGTAAGTTGGTCGGCCATGCCATTGCCAATATCCCAGGCCCCGCCAGAGCCATAGGATGTCTTGTTCTCGAAGCGCGAGACAGCAACTACCTTCTTGAGCCCCTTTGCCCCTGCGATCGGCACGCTGAGGGCGAAGGAGAGGAGCGCAACAGAGAGAACGCACAGGAAAACCCTCATGGAAAACTTCTTTCTCATCTTGTGAATACCTCCTCACAATGGGATTATTGAACAGCCGGAACTCGTTATATGGCTGGGCCGTGCCCCCTCAACTCCCCTCACAGCCCCCTATGGACCCACTTATCTCCCCCCTTACGCC
>CAYOVP010000042.1:0-16312 GCA_964407495.1 uncultured Thermodesulfobacteriota bacterium | reverse complement strand
CAGCGTTGTTCAGAGAAGCGTCCATGCGTCCTTGGAAGGTCTGAATTGGATCAGGCCTTCCTTTATCACTTACAGAGGAGTCGGCCCTTGAGCCCCCTCAACCTCTGGCGGTAGATATCCAGAATTTCTTTCTCGTCATCTCCGAGAGGTCGTATGGGTACGAGGTCCATTACCTCGTCGGCAGTGAGGCCGCTCTCTTGCATGGTCTTTACCGCACCAAGGGCCATCTCTCTTACGCCTGCCCCTGCCTCGCCCCGGCCAAGGCCGAACTCCACTGCAAGCCTCTCCAACTCGTAGAGTTGAAACCAGAGGTACGTCGGCCCCATGGCCGTGATTATGGCGTAGGACTCGAGTTTTCCTTCTTCCACCTCCGGGCACTTTCCAAGTACAGTCATCATCTCCATCACCTCCTGCCTGTCCTCCGCCGTGAGGCCTGGGCCAAAGGCAATGGGATTGTATCCGGCGTTCACTATTGACGGTGCGTTCGGCGTTGTTCGAAGAATCTTGTCATGCCCCCCGAGGAGTTCTCCTATCTCCTCTATCCTCACCGTTGCCATGAAGGAGACCACGACCGTAGAGGGATCAAGGGCTCCTCTTATCTTTGCGGCAGAACTTCTGAAGGCAGGCGGATGAAGGGAAATGAAGACAATTCCGCGCGCCGAGGCAGGGGCCGGGTTATCGCCCGGGCAAGGGGTAATCACCGGGAAGGTCTTCTTTAATTCCCTGAGGACACTCTCATCAGTGTCGCTTACCAGAACGCGCCTTGGCATCTTGCCTGCCCTTCTGAGTCCGCCCAGTATTATCCTCGTGGCCCTTCCGCCTCCTATGAAGCCCAGTTCCTTGTAGAGCATCTTTCACCTCTTCATTGCATCGTGGGATTAGAAACCGTATCTTATCCTCGCGTATATATTGTCATTTCGCCTGAAGGCACCAAAATCCGTGAATTCGTCCCTGCCCACGATGATATTCGCCCCTGCCGAGACCTTCCAGTTGTCCGTCACCTTGTAACTTACAGATGGTCTGAGATAGGCGTCCATGTCCGATGGGCTGTAGAAGGCGAAGAGGCCCGTCTCCAGGGTCTGGGCGAGGAAAAATTTTGTGAGGCGCATGGTGAGCAGATGCCTGAACTCTTCACGCGCCGGCGCGCCAGGCGCAAGGGCCCCGCGGTAGGCGGCATAGTGGAGCATCTCCTCCACCTCGTACTGGAGGCCGAGAGAGGCGTCACCACCGAGGTCGCGCGTATAACCTAGGAGGTACTTTATGGAGGGGTTCTCTATCATGGGATTACTACCGGCGCGGTCTTCCCGCGAGTCGTAATAACCGAGTTCAAGGTTGCCTATACCGCCAAGAAGAGGGCCGCGGGCACTCATGCCAAGGACATGGAGGCGGGGGTAAAAGAGTTTGCGCGCCGAGGCATCGAGGACGCCCCGAGGTTCTTTGTAAAACCCCCTGAAGAGATAGAGGGCGAGTTCCGTCCTCCCAATGGTCCTGTAGGCCCGGAAGGAAAGTTCCATGTTGCCCATGGTCTCGCGGGGCTCGATGAACTCGATACCAGCGTCCTCTCCGGCAACCACTCCCCCGAGGCCGTCGAAGAAGGATAACCTCTTTCCAGTAACGCTTATGTCGGGCTCCATGAAGGGTATGAGTACAAAATCCAGGTTCACGGCGTCAAGAAAGAGCGAGACCCTTGCCGCGTCGCTCGGCACCTTGAGGTACTCGTCGTCACGGCCTATGAAAAAGGAGACATAGTCCTTTGGAAAGAGGTCATTTATGAAGATATAGTCCCCAGTGCCCCAGGTGAGCACCTGGCGGCCAATCTTGACGTCCATCATGTCGAGGGGCGTAAATAAGAGGGTTGCTTCGCGTACCCTGAAGATTAGCCTCTCGTCATAGCCGTCGGCCAGGAGTTCTGCCTTGAGTCCAAGTTCAGGCGACCAGTCTTCCAGGACCGGAGGTTCGTAGGCGTCCTTTACCTGGAGCCTCCCTTCGAGGAGGTTGAAGGAGTCCTTCTTCGTAATGTCCCTCTGGGGGCGATAACCATAGGCGCCCTCCACAAAGCCCTCTACGGCAAGGGCCCTGGCCGCGGGCAAGAGGCCTGCAAAGGCCAATACGATGTAAAAAATGACCGCGCGCGCCGCTCCCGGAAGGGGTCTCATGCTCTCCTCCATAAGGGCTCCTACCTCCTTACCTCTCTCGGTGGCCGCCTGAGGTAGCGCTCACGAAAGATGCTATCCTTGAGGCCTATGTTATACCTGATGTCATGGAACTCTATGGTCGTCTCTAGCCCCTTTGCAAGGTCCACTGCTCTTGCCGCAAGAACCGTGGGTATGCCGTCCACCACGCCAGTCTTCTCCACCTCTATGGTGCGGTAGAGTTTACCGCCCTTGTCATAGTACTCGGCCTTTACAGGCAGGAAGGTCGCCTTATCGATGCGTACGACATAGTAGGAGAACTCCACGATATCCTTGTCAAGGGGCGTGTTCCTTATTACGTAAACGGGCCGCCCCTTGTAGGTCTCCTCACCCATGAGTTCATGGGTATCATCAGAGGTGCGCCTCCCGGAGACATCCTCGTACGTAAAGACCCCTCCGGCAAAACTCGACCTCTTGTCGCTGCTCGCTATCCTCCGCACAAGGTCAATGGCCGGTATGTATAGCCACCTGTCATCGTCACCCCTTGTCTGTTTCCAGACCATGAAGACCATGCGGCTCACATCCGAGGGCTTTCTGAAGTACACATAATACTTCTGCCTGCCCCCGTCCTCGATGTCCTTTCTGAGGAGAGTCATCTCCCTTCTACGCATCCGGCCCCGTCTGTCCGTTATGGTCATGGAGAGTTCGGCCCTCCCGTCGTCTCCTGCGTAGTAATAGGCCATGTTCGACCTGTCCATTATCTCGTCCGCCGTAAGGGCCTGGGCCGTTGCAGGGAGGACGGAGAACAGGGTCAAGAGAAGCAGGAAAATCCGTAACTCGATCATCTTCTTCATCCCTTGTCACCTCCTGAAGGGTTCAGGCACGAAGCCTGTTCTTGAGGACCACCATGATGGCCGGCAGTACGAGAAGTGTTACGACAGCGCTTATGGCCATGATGGCGGCCATGAAAAAGCCAACGGTCTTGTAGGGTATGAGCGGGGCGAAGAGAAGAGGCGTAAAGCCCACGGCAATGACCACGGCGTTCCGTATGATGGCGCGTACAGGTTCCTCGAAGATGGCCTCCATGGTATCCCGCCAGTTGCCCTTATCTCGGTATATCTGGCGCGTTCGCTGCACCAGGTGTATAGCGAAGTCAACGGAGAGGCCCAGCGTAAGAGATGAGAGCACGGCTATGGGCATGTCGTAACTCTTCCCTGTCCAGCCCACGAGGCCATAAATAAAGGCAATGGTGACCGTAAGGGGCACCATGGAGACAAGCCCCCAGAGCACGGAGCGAAAGAGTATGACCATGATGACGAGGACCATTACAAAACTTCCCAGGAGGGCGCTGAGCATGCCGGTGACCATCTTGTCCTGCCAGACAACGTTTATGTATGTGAGCCCGGCCCAGCGGGCCTTCATGCCTGCTGGTGGAGGGTTGGCGCCGAGGTACTCCTTTACCGAACTCATGACGCGTTTCATATCCCTGTTGTCCCCGCGCTTTAGGTGCACCCAGATGGCGGCCTTCTTGTACTCTGGGTCCACGAGGTGATAGAGGTCCTCCGGGTCTCCGCTCATCTCATAGAGAAAGAGGTACTGGGCAATGGCCCTGGAGGTCTTGGGTATTACATCAGAGCCCTTCTTCCGGTCACGGAGTTCGAATCCTATCTTCTTCACCACATCTGCTATGGAGGTGGTCTTTCCCACCACATCCATGGAGCCGAGGTGCCTCTGCAGGCCCTCTATGTAGGCCATTGTCTCCGGTCTCTTTACGACCCCAGGGGTCTTGGACTGGAGAACGAGATAGGCCATGTAAGTACCCCCGAAGTGGCTGTTGAGAACCCTGTCCGCCACGCGTATCTTGTGGTTCTTCCCGAACCAGTACACAGGGTTGTCGTTCACCACGGTGAGTGTGATGCCGTAGGCAGAGAAGGCGAGCACAAAGAACGTCATGAGGAGGACCCACCTTGGCCTACCCGTGCTCACGCGCCCGATTGCCTCCTGGACCCTGGTCATGAACGACACCCTGCCGGCATCATGGCCGCCGGAGCGCTCTGCGAGGCCCCTTATGAACCTCTCTGGCATGAGCATTGTAAGGGCGGGGATGAGGGTCAGCGTAAAGACCCAGGCGAGCATGATGCCGAAAGCCACAAAGAGGCCAAAGACCCGCACCGGCGGAATGGGCGTCATGGCAAGGGAGGCAAACCCCACGGTGGAAGTGACCGAGGTGTAGAGCATGGGGGTCATGAGTTTGTCGTAGACCCTGAGAAAGGTCCCGCGCCTGCCCCTGCCGCCACGGTACTCGTCGAAGAACTCGCTCAAGATGTGAATGCTGTCCACCACGGAGATGGGCATTAGGAAGATGGGTATCATGGAACTCATGATATGGACCTTGTAGCCCGCGCCTATGAGGAGCCCCATTGTCCAGATGATACTCATCATGGCAACTATCATTGGCGAGATGATGAGAGAGACCCTTCGGAAGAAGAAGAGCATGAGGAGGAATATGATGAGCCCTGCAAGGGGGGCAGAGAGGGCCATCTGGCGGAACATCTCCACGCCAAAGGTGTCCTCGGCAACAGGAAGGCCCGTGATGTGATACTCCTCGGTCCCTGCCCCGTGTCTCTCGATGATGCGCTCTATCTCCCTTGCTATGCGGTAACTCTCGTTCTTCTCCTTTATGGGCACTGTTATGGCTATGGCCTTGCCATCGCCTGAGACCAGCATATCCCGGAGCACGGGGTTCATGAGGGCAGCATCCCTCATGCCAAGGGCAACTCCCTCGTCCCGGACCTCTCCCCTCATGAGGGGCTCAATGGTAAGGACGCCGCCCTTGCCCTTGATGTCATCTGTTGTTGCGGGGCTTATGAGGTCGTAGGCTATTACGCCGTCAATGCGCGAGATATCATTGGTTATGGCCCTTATTCGGTTCAGTGTCGAGGGCGTGAAGACTCCCACCGGCGAGGCCCTGTCCACTACACCCACCACTATGCTGTCGTGAAGGGCGAACTCGCTCTTGAACTCGCGGTGTGCTACGCGGGCGGGCTCGTTATCATAGAGCATGTTCTCAGGGTCTGTGTCTATGGATATCTTCTGGAACTGGAAGACAAACAGGACCGTCAGGAGTGCGTAGATAATCACCACAACCCGCGGATGGTCCAGAGACTTCTCAACTATCCTCTGAAGTATCATCTCCTTGCCTCTATGAAAGAGATGCGAATCCCGCACCTGCCGCTATGCCCTGGGGCCCATGTGCCCTCAAGGGCTCCGTGCGAAAAAAAACCACTCAGCATGGCTCGCCGCGTCCATGCGTAGCCGTGCACTCCCTGCCCAAGACCCAGGCAAGGAGCGACTTCATGGGACACCAGTCCGTGAACCCTGACTGAAAGAGGTTGAGCCCCACAAAGGCCGTAAAGATGAGCCAGTACCCTGAGTGCACCCTTGAGAGGACAAGGCTCAATATAACGAAGAAGCCCGCTATTAGCCTGAGATATCTTTCAACGCGCATGGTTTCTGCCTCCTTTGGTCAGTGTCATCCTGCCTTAACTTCCTCATTAAACTTGTTCATGAGTCTCTGCTTCTGCGACAATTGTTCCATGAGGACCTCTCTCATGAGCCTGCAGGCCTCCACTATCTTGGGACTTGCTATGGAGTAGAAGATATGGGTACCCTCCCGCCGCGACCTCACCATATCGGCGTTCTTGAGAACAGCGAGGTGCTGGGATATGTTGGATTTTGATAACCCCGTAGCCTCGACGAGTTCCGTTACGGTCATCTCGCCACCCTTCAGGGCATAAATGATCTCCATCCTCACCGGGCTTGCCAGAGTCTTGCATACCCTTGCCTGCATCCTGAAAATTTCCTTCATCTTCTCTTCTCTCCCTTGGGTTGGCAGTTGAACATTTTCGACATTGTTTCTTAATTATATAGTTGCATAGTTTCTAAACTTTGTCAAGAGAAGAAAATAAATTCAGTATATTTAATAGTGCCTCCCCGAGGGTCGGGCCAAAAATACAGAGAGACCCTTTAATCAAGTGGCAGACCGCTTTCCCCACCAGAACACGTGGGTTCGTAACCTTGCAGTGGCCCAGAGCCCACATTGGCGTAGACTTTTCAGGCCCTTTCTGCTAAACTCTTCCAAATCAGGTCAATATACACCCTGGCATGCAGGGGTGAAATCAACGGATCATGCCCCCGCCGGCAGGAGATCCGGGGCGGCTTCTTCGGCGCGGACAAAACATCGAGAGACCATTGGGTATGAATGGTTTTATGAACAAGTGCACTGTCTTTATCCTTGCCATACTCTCCCTCTGCCTATTCTCTCGGGCTGAGGCCGCCACACCCATACTCCGCGTCCCCGGTGATTACCCCACCATCACCGAGGCCACTGCAAAGGCCGAGCCCGGCGCCATAATTATCATTGCCCCCGGCAAGTACCGTGAGAACATCGTAATAAACAAGCCGCTCTTCCTGCGTAGTTCCCGTGGCGCTGAAAAGACCGAGATAACCGCCGCAGATGCGGACAAGGCCGTCCTGCACATCAAGAACACGAAGGACGTCACCGTACTCGGTCTTACCCTCAAGGGGTCTTTCATCTCAGGGATACTCGCTGAAAAGGTCCAGGGCCTGAAGATAATGCACAACAGGGCCATCGAGAACGAGAACGGCGCCATAATCATAGGTGCCAGGGGCGGGCTCATCTTCGGCAACATATTTGACAGGAACAACTCCTATGGGCTTTACGTTAGCGACTCGTCCTATCTCGGCATTAAGAACAACTCGGCAAGCCGCAACGAGGACAAGGGACTCTTCCTCTTCTCATCTCACCACAACAAGATAACCGGAAACAATATAAACCTGAACCGCTGGAACGGTATGCTCGTCTGGGCATCCAACAACAACGTCATTACAAACAACAGGACCATGAGAAACATGTTCGGCTTCGTTACAGGTGAGTCCAAGGACAATGTCCTTGCAGATAACACCTCCATACCCGACCTGTTTCTCATACTCCCGGTCTTTCTCATCTACCTGGGTTTTATTTTCTATCTAATACAGATGTACCTCTTCAAGGTATTCTCAGGAACGGAAAGGTAGGAGATGTTTACCGACTTTTTGCCTCTCATCATAGGCTCCATAGGCGTTATAATGGCCACATCCAGTTTCATCAGCGGCATGCAACTGGTACGCACAAAAAAGCGGAGTTTCGAGGGAAGGATACACCATCTGAACGGTTATGCCTCCATCATTCTCTTTGCCATACTCTTTCTCATGTCATTTCTGAGCAGCGGCTTCGATCTCATAGCCATCACGCTCTGGCTCTCTGGCGGGCTCGTGATACTCATGAAGATCAGGATCGTCAGGAGGAGACGGTGGGCCTTCAAGTACGTCTGCTGGTTCGGCGTATCCATTATCTGTATGTGGGTATACATCATCTATACCCATATGCCTATCTGAGAACATGCGATAGTAAGGGGGCCTCTTTAACGGTCTTTCCCCTCTTACCGGCGTAAGGCAAAGAGGGGCCAAGGACCGGGTCTCATGCAAACTGGACTTGATCTACCCCCATCAGAAAGGCCCTTGCACTCCTCGTAATTCAAGTACCCCAGAATTCGTCCATGAATTATTCAGAGAGGGGAGAGAAAAAGCGCGGTTTTTCTTTCCCTCAGATTTTCAAGGACTTATCATTCCTGAAAATGGCGTCCCATCCCTGGGCAGCAGGAAAGTCTGAATCAATCAGACTTTCCTTAAGAAAAAAAGGCCAGAGCCCCATTTTTGCGGGGCCCTGGCCTCTTATATAGTATACGAAATGACGGCCTTCTCAGTCGCTGGGCGCCTCGTGACAACAACCGCCTCCGCTTGCGGCGTCGGCGAGCCTGGCGTCTCTTGCCGCAGAGGCGGCCTCGTCGAAGTGAGATCGGGCCTTGGCCGTAGAGCGGTGCTTTGCGGCGGCCCTGTCGCCTGCCTCGGTCGGCACAAAGGCCTCGTCGAGTTTCTTCATGCCATCGAGTATCCGCTTTCTCATCTCAGGGTCGAGGTACCTCTCGAGAAGATAGAAGAACTCCTCGTCCTCTTTCCTGATATGACTCCTCAGATTGACTATTATGGAGCGCGCGAGCCCGTCGAGGATATCGCCGTCTACAAGGGCGTTCCTGAAGGAGAAGAGGAGGGTCATGAACTCCCTGTGGTCTTCCTCTACCATGGCTATGAGACCCTCGGCCAGTGGCAGGAGGTCCTTTATCATGGGAAAGAGGACTTCCTCTTCCTTCTGCGCGGAGTGAAGGGTAATGTCGTTCTCCAGGTCAGCCGTGGAGTTCCAGAGCCCCTCCACATCGCGGCGTCTCAACTGGCCCTCTATCTCCTCGAGCTTCTCCAGGACCTTTCTGTGCTCAGCGGCAAGTATCTCAAGGGGATTGTCGCTATCAAGTGAAGGCTCGTAGTCGGCATCACGCATGGGCGAGGCCTCTTCAGCACCCTCGGTGCCGGCGCTCTCCACTTCTTCCACCTTGAAGTTCTGCGAGAAACCGAGGCGGCACGAGCCCCTCGGGCTCTTGAAGACATCATCACCCTCGGCGGCCTGCAGGAGGTCCTGAAAGACTTCCTCGTCCATAGTCAGTATACCCTCCCTGCAAAAGACGACACAGGAAGGATGAAGGCACCTGTATGATACCCTAACCTTCTTTCCAGACATTATATTCACCTCCTGTCAAGACAACTGCGCCGGGTTGCAACGGCTCGAACCCGCTCAGGCGGTCTGCGGGGTAGAGGTACCCGCCGGGGTATTGGGCAGTTCCGGTACGCCGAACCTCTCGTTGAACTTCGTCACTATGTAAATAAGTGTCCTGTGATTCAGGAGTAGTCCTTCAAAGAGGTTCGTCTTTGTGAGGCCATCGAGATAGAACTCGTAGGAGAACTGTATCTGCTTGGCCACGCCTTCCTCGTCCATGTTCATGTCATAACTGTTCTTGAGGAAGAGAAGATCATTTCTCATCTCGCCATAGAACTTCTCTCGGTCCTGGCGAGAGAGGGCCTTCAGGGACTCGATGTGCTCCTTGGCGATGGAGACGCCGTTCAGCAGGACAATGAGGCCTGGGAACTCGGTGGGCTGAAGTATCCTCTGACGTTTCAGCGAGCCTATGGGATAGTCTATCTCAAAATGAAAGGACGAGTTCTCATCCTTTATCTCCTGTATCTGGTGATGATTCTCCTCGAGCCATCTCTTGATAGCCTGTGACGCCTGCTCAACCGTAGTGATCTCCATCTAAGGTCTCCTTTTTCATTCTTTTTTGTGTGTGTAATTTATTAACTATACTACATGTTAATGGCCTTGTCCAGTCTTATACCGTGCACTCCTCATACACGCTCCCTGCACTTGGGTATTCTTTTATTTTGCATATATTCTATTATAGCCCATATTCAACTCTCCTGTCCACTACGTAAGGCCCGGGGGCGGTAAAAAGTTGATAAAAAAAGACGAAGTCAGTGGGCTTCGTCTTTTTCCTCTTCTTGTATGGGGTATCCTGGCCCGTAGGGGGGCCTTGGTCTCGTTATTCTTCTCCGGCCTTATCCTTGGTTGCAGTCGTCTTCTTTTTCCCGGCCTTCTCCCCAGTGGAGGCCTTGGCAGAGGCCTTTCTCGTTGCGGTCTTCTTTGTGGTGGTAGCGCCCTTTTCTGCACTGGCGGCCTTCTTTGCGGCGGCGGCCCTCCGTCTGCCTGCTGCGGCACGGCGCCTGCTGGCAGGGGCAGCCTTTTTCTCAGTATCCGCCTCTACGAGTTCTATGATGGACATGGGGGCACAGTCGCCAGGCCTGAACCCTGTCCTCAAGATGCGGGTATAGCCGCCTGGACGCTCCCTGTACCGCGGGGCAATGTCAGTAAAGAGCCTCGTGACTACTGTCTTGTCCCTCATGAAGGCCATTGCCCTTCGCCTTGCGGGCTGCGTACCCTTCTTGCCGAGGGTGATCATGCGCTCCACGTAGCGGCGCAGGAGTTTGGCCTTGGGCGTGGTGGTCTGTATCCTGCCCTTTTCGATGAGCGAGTTGGTCATATTGGCCATCATGCACCGCAGATGCCCGCCTGTACGCGAGAATCTCTTGTCGTCTTTATTATGTCTCATTTCCCGTCCCCTAAGCGGTCTCCTTGTGCTCCAGGTGCAGTTCATCGAGTTCCTTACGGCTGGGGAACCCCTCGAGTTGCATGCCGAAGTCAAGGCCCATTGACCTTAATATCTCTTTTATCTCGTTCAGTGACTTTCTACCGAAGTTCTTTGTCTTGAGCATCTCCTGCTCTGTTTTCTGGACCATCTCGCCGATATACTTTATATCTGCGTTCTTGAGGCAGTTGGCCGAACGCACAGAGAGTTCGAGTTCCTCCACTGTCTTGAAGAGGTTCTCGTTGAAGGCCGGTTTTTCCGCGGGTTGTTCCTCTACGTACTCGTCCTCTTCCTCGAAGTTTATGAAGACGCTGAGTTGGTCCTTGAGTATCTTTGCGGCTATGGCCAGGGCCTCCTGGGGGTCGAGGGCGCCTGTGGTCCAGACCTCGAGGGTAAGTTTGTCGTAGTCTGTCCTGTGCCCCACGCGGGCCTGTGTTACGTTGAAGTTGGCCTTTGTCACTGGCTGGAAGATGGCGTCCATCTGTATGGTGCCGATGGGCGCTCCCGTTGCGTCGTTGCGCTCCGAGGGCTGGTAACCTGTGCCCGAGTTCACTGTGAGTTCGGCCTTCAGGGTGCCGTCCTTGGATACATGTGCGATGTGCTGGTCAGGGTTCATGACCTCAACGGAGGAGTCGCAGATGAGGTCTTCAGCGCGTACGTCCTTTTCTCCGGTTACATCGAGGCGTATGGTCCTGGGCCCCTCGCCGTGCATCTTGAGTTTGACGCGTTTCAGGTTGAGTATAATATCCGAGACGTCCTCCTGAACCCCGGGTATGGTGGAGAACTCATGCAGGACGCCGTCGAACTTCACGGCAGTGATGGCGGCGCCGTGAAGCGAGGAGAGCAGGATTCTGCGAAGCGAGTTGCCAAGGGTTACACCGAACCCCCTCTCGAGAGGCTCGGCCACAAACTTGCCGTAAGTAGTGCTGAGCGTCTCCTTATCGACCTCGAGCCTCTTCGGCCTAACAAGTTCGCGCCAGTTTTTTTGCATTGTGCCCTCACATTTTAAATAAAGACGTTTATGTTATTTCCCGTGTTGGGCAGAGGCGACTGCCTCGGCCCGGGACACTTACTTGGAGTAGAGCTCCACTATGAGGAGTTCGTTTATGGGGAGCGTAACGTCCTCTCTCGTGGGAAGGCGCAGGAGCGTTCCCTTGCGCGTCTCTGCATCGAGAGAGAGCCATTCTGGCAGGCCGCGCCTCTCCATTGTCTTGAGGTTCATCTCTACCTTGGGGTTTTTCTTTTTCTTTTCTGCCACTTCCACTACATCGCCGTCGCGCAGGATATATGACGGGATATTGACCTTCCTGCCGTTTACGCGGAACCAGCCGTGGGTGACCATTATGCGGGCCTCGCCCCTGTTACCCGCAAAGCCGAGGCGGAAGACCGTGTTGTCGAGCCTTCTCTCGAGGAGGGATATGAGGTTCTCTCCTGTAACGCCCTTTTTCTTCTCTGCGGCCCTGAAGGTGCGCTTGAACTGTCCTTCGAGAAGGCCGTATACGCGTTTTACCTTCTGTTTCTCACGGAGTTGGAGCGCATACTCAGAGACCTTTCCGCGGCCCTGGCCGTGCTGGCCGGGTGCGTAGTTTCGTCTCTCGAATGAGCACTTGTCCGTGTAGCACCTCTCGGACTTCAAGAATAATTTCATTCCCTCGCGCCTGCAACGCTTGCACATGGCGCCGATGTACCTTGCCAATTTTTGGAACCTCCCTTAAGTTAGGACCTGTCTTTAAAAATCACCAGAGCCGGCAGTGGCAGAGAATCTGCCTTCCGGCTAAACCCTCCGTCTCTTTGGGGGCCTGCAACCGTTATGGGGAAGCGGTGTTACGTCACGAATGAGCGTCACGGAGAAACCCGCGGCCTGGAGGGCACGGAGTGCGGCCTCGCGGCCCGAGCCCGGGCCGTTTATGAAGACGTCGATGGTCTTCATGCCGCAGTTCATTGCCTCCTTGGCGGCGGCTGTGGCCGCTATCTGGGCGGCAAAGGGTGTTCCCTTTCTTGAGCCCTTGAAGCCGTGGGCCCCGCAACTGGACCATGCTATAACATTGCCGTTGGGGTCTGTTATGGTAATTATGGTGTTGTTGAAGGTGGATTTGATATGGGCTACGCCCTTGCTCACCGTTCTCTTTATCTTTTTTTTCTTGGGTTTTGCCATTACTACCTCCAGGCCTTACTTCGACCTCTTTGCAGAGACGGCGCGTTTACGCGGCCCCTTTCGTGTCCGTGCGTTCGTGCTTGTCCTCTGGCCCCTGACGGGAAGGCCCTTTCTGTGCCTGAGCCCCCTGTAGCACCCTATGTCCATGAGCATCTTTATGTTCATGGAGACCTCTTTCCTGAGGTCGCCCTCAACCTTGTATTTGTCAATTTCCTTCCTGAGGGCGGCTATCTCGGCCTCGTTCAGGTCTGCGGTCCTGATGGAAGGGTCTACGCCCGAGGCTTGGAGGATCTTGCTGGACAAGGTCCTGCCTATGCCGTAGATCCGCGTAAGGGCCACGTCTATGCGCTTGTTCTTGGGTAGGTCCACCCCGGCTATCCTTGCCACCTTGTACTCCTTTGTCTTTTTCTGTGTTTACTCCCTCCGGCAAGGGAGAGAGATGATAATTCAGCGGACCGGCCAGGGTGCGAAGCCAGGCACCTGGAAGACCGGTTGTGACGATTGTAAGCACCTCATCCTACCGTACCGGAGAGTGTAATTATATATTATAATATAAACGCCGCCCCCTTCTCAAGCAGTCCGCAGCCATAAGAGCCTCTGCGCAGAGGCCTTCTCAGCCCTGGCGCTGCTTGTGGCGCGGGTTCTCGCAGACCACGCGTACCACACCGTGGCGCTTCACTATCTTGCACTTCGGGCAGATCTTCTTTACCGAACTTCTCACCTTCATGTTGACCTCTGTGTATTTATCCGTTTTTTCATGAGGCCAGGCCGTATTGGGCCTCGTCTGTAATCTCTATTCCGGGTACTCGAATGATATCACCCTCTCCATGGCGCTTACCTTCCTGCTCCCCTCTGCGCCGTTGCCCCCACCCCTTGGCCCCTTACCTGCCGCGGTAGGTGATGCGTCCGCGGGTAAGGTCGTAGGGCGAGAGTTCTACGGTTACCTTGTCTCCGGGCAGTATCTTTATGAAGTGCATGCGCATCTTGCCGGAGACATGGGCGAGTATCTTGTGGCCGTTCTCGAGTTCCACCCTGAACATGGCGTTTGGCAGTGTCTCCACGACCGTGCCTTCCACCTGTATGGCCTCTTCCTTTGCCATCAACGGTTCTCTCTTAAGGTTGGCTCCACCCGGCTCAAGGCCGGCTGAGCACAAAGGGCCCGTCTTCTGTAATAGCGACTGTGTGTTCGAAGTGTGCCGAGAGGCTTCCGTCTGCTGTGACGGCTGTCCAACCATCGTCGAGCACTCTTGTCTTGTATCCGCCCTCGTTAATCATTGGTTCTATTGCCAGGACCATGCCGGGTTGAAGCCTGATGCCTGTTCCAGGGCGTCCGAAGTTCGGCACCTGTGGCGGTTCGTGGAGTTTTTTTCCTATGCCATGGCCCACGAAGTCCCGTACCACGGAGAAACCCTCGGCCTCCACGCAGGTCTGTACGGCAGAGGAGATGTCGCCGAGGTAGTTACCAGGTCTTGCCGCGTCTATGGCCTTTTCGAGGGAGAGGGCCGTTATTTCAAGAAGCCTTCTTGCCTTTCCCGATATCTCTCCCACAGGCACTGTGATGGCCGAGTCGCCGAAGTATCCCCTGTACCTGACTCCAAAGTCCATGCCCAGGATATCGCCTTCTCTGAGGACTGTATCCTTCGAGGGCATGCCGTGAACGACTACGTTATTGGGTGAAGCGCAGAGGCACCAGGGAAAACCGTAATACCCCTTGAACGCAGGTTTGACGCCGCGTTTCCTGGCCTCGTCCTCGGCCCGTCTCTCGAGGTCCATGGTTGTCATGCCCGGGCGTACCATGTCCGCGAGGATCTCGAGGACCTCTGCCACAATGAGGCCTGCGGCTCGCATTATCTTTATTTCTTTACGGGTTTTAAGGGTTATCACAACCCTTCTCGATTATGGCCAGTATCTTCTCGGTAATGGCGTCCACCGGGCCGATGCCGTCCACTCCGTGATATTTGCCGAGTTTCCTGTAATAGTCTATCAGAGGGTAGGTCTCTCTCTCGTAGACCTCAATACGCGACTTTATGGTTTCCTCGCTGTCATCGTCCCTGCGGTAGGTCTCTGCTCCGCAGTCATCACAGATACCGGTATTCATGGTGGGGTTGAATATCTCGTGATAACTCTTGCCACAACCCCGGCAGACCCTTCTGCCTCCGAGGCGGCGGATGAGTTCTTTTGTCTCCACCTCTACTCCGATGACGGCCGTAATTTCCTTGCCTATTTCCTTGAGAATCTTCTCGAGGGCATCTGCCTGGGCGAGGTTTCTGGGAAAGCCGTCGAGGATGAAGCCCCTGTCGCAGTCTGGCTGGCGTACGCGCTCGGCCATCATCTTTACCACTACCTCATCGGGAACGAGCCTTCCGCTGTCCATGTACTCGCGGGCCTTGAGTCCGAGTTCTGTCTTGTTCCGGACATTCTCCCGGAGTATATCTCCTGTTGAGATCTGCGGTATTCCGAGTTTTTCCGAGAGGTTCTTGCCCTGTGTGCCCTTACCGGCGCCGGGTGCTCCCAGTAGTATGAGGTTTTTCATTTTATCTTGCCCTGCCCTTTATCTTGCCTTTTTTGAGTAGTCCGTCGTAGTTGCGCGCGAGCATATGCGATTCTATCTGCTGTGCAGTATCCATGGCCACGCCCACTACGATGAGGAGCGCCGTGCCGCCGAAGTAGAAGGGCACGTTGAACTCCTTGATGAGGATCGAGGGCAGGACGCAGACTGCCGAGAGGTAGAGTGCGCCCCAGAGCGTAAGCCTGGACATGAGTTTGTCTATGTACTCGGCTGTATTTGCGCCAGGCCTTATGCCCGGGACAAAGCCGCCGTGTTTCTTGAGGTTGTCTGCCACGTCCTTCGGGTTGAACTGCACGGCAGTATAGAAGTAGGTAAAGAATATTATGAATATTACGTAGAGGACGCTGTAGAGCAGTCCTCCGGGATTCAGGCTTCCGGCTATGGACTTCAGGAACGGTACGTTCACGAAGTTCACGATGGTTGCCGGGAAGATGATGATGGACGAGGCGAAGATGGGGGGTATGACTCCAGCGGAGTTCACCTTGAGGGGCAGATACTGTGTGCCCCCGCCCATTATCTTACGTCCCACCACCCGTTTTGGGTACTGAATGGGTATTCGCCTCTGTCCTGTCTCCATGAAGACGATGAAGGCAACGATGCCTATCATCAGGAAGACGAGGAAGAAGAGGAAGACCACGCTTAGTTCGCCAACGCTGACGAGCGAGATGGTATTGTATACCGCCGCCGGCATCCTGGCGATGATACCCACGAATATTATGAGTGATATACCGTTACCTATCCCCCGTTCCGTTATCTGCTCGCCGAGCCACATGAGGAATACGGAGCCCGAGGTGAGCGTTACCATGGTAGTGAGCCTGAATGCCCAGCCAGGGTGCAGGACAATGGCCTCTCCTGCCGGGCCAGTCATCTTTTCGAGGCCCACGCCGAGCATGAAGCCCTGTACCACGCAGAGGGCAACGGTAAGGTATCTCGTATACTGCGTTATCTTGTTCCTGCCGGACTCGCCCTCTTTCGAGAGTTTCTCGAGGGTTGGCACGACGACCTGCAGGAGTTGAAGTATGATGGAGGCGCTGATATAGGGCATTATGCCCAGAGCGAATACGGAGAAACGCTTGAGGGCGCCGCCGGTGAACATTGTGGCAAAGTCCAGGAGCGTTCCGCTCGAAGACTTGAAGAACCCGGCAAGGGCATCTGCGTCTATGCCAGGTGTTGGTATGAAGACACCGAGCCTGAAGACGGCAAGGAGCAGTAGCGTAATTATTATCTTACGTCTTAACTCTGGTACCTTGCTTATGCCCGAAGAAGTAGACGCCGCCAACTATATTACCTCTGCTTTGCCGCCCGC
>CAYOVP010000041.1:0-16788 GCA_964407495.1 uncultured Thermodesulfobacteriota bacterium | reverse complement strand
ATATTCCAAAAGCAATTATTGCAAATACGGCTCCATCAATTATAGCGAGAGATGATACCGGCAGAAAACTTATATCAGCGAATGCCAAAACTCCAGCGCCACCGCTAACAACTGCAACAAAAGTTGCAGCCCACATGCCTTGTCTAGTAGCTTTTCTAGCAGTTTGCTTGTTTACTATGGTAGGCCAGAAGCCATCTCTTGCCTTCTCAAAAAAACCCATCAGAAGATCCTCCTTAGTTTCGTAGGTTGGGTAGAGCGAAGCGAAACCCAACACTCATTCATGCCCCACACTTGCATCAAAAACAATCTTTGTGCCTGCGCCCCAATCCCTCTCGTAAACGCCCTCTCTTACATACCGGTGAAAACTGGAAAAGGGCCACGCGCCGGGCGACTCTGTCATCCCGTGTTTTACGGGGTTGTAATGGATATAATCTACGTGGCGTCTAAAATCTCCATCATCTCTGATCTGATGTTCCCAGAACCGGCGTTGCCATACCCCCTGTTCGGCCTTTCTCGCTCTTGAAGCGGTTCTTGATGTCTTGTATATGTCATCACACCTGCGGGTAAAATGGCCTTTGATCATTCGCCACCGCGTGGAAAAATCGGAATCCTTCTCCGGCAAGGTCCATATGCAATGGATATGGTCGGGTATGACGACAATTGCATCTATCGTAAAGGGATGACGACCCTTAACATATTTAAAGGCCTCTTTTATCAGCGTTATATTTGTATCGTGACACAGGATTTTCCTTCTCCTGCAGGTCACGACCGTAAAGAAAAAAGTAGCGCCCTTTGTCTGAGACCTCCGATAGCGCATTATAGACCTTTAAGGCTTTTTTATTGTTGGGTTTCGCTTCGCTCTACCCAACCTACGAGGCTTCTTTTGGCGGGCCCTGCCACCCTATCCATTTTTCCTTTTCTTTTCGCAGCAATGCCCGCCCTTCCCCTCTTATTGTTGGGTTTCGCTGCGCTCTACCCAACCGAAGCTTTCTTTTATCTTAAGACAAAACCCCTTTATGGTCAAGGAGTTACCTCTTCTGTTGTTTCTTCTTCGTCCCTATTTTCCTCCTCTCCCTCGGCAAGGGTCGCGAGTGTTGCTCCCAGGGTTCGCACCTTTACGCCGAGGTCGTCGTGTTTCTGCGAGGCGTTTCTCAGGTGCCGGCCAAGGGTATCGAAGTCTGTCATTACCGACGAAAAGTCCTTGGCCAGCCTCTGGAGGCCCTTCATTATCATATCCGTGCGTTCGCTAATCTCAAAGCCCTTGAGGCCCATGACGATGGTCTGGAGGTAGAGGTAAAAGGTATTTGGCGATACTGGTATGACCTTTTTACTGAAGGCATAGTCCATGATGCCCTCGCCCGTGGCGCTACTCTCCGGCCTGCTGTTGATTATCATCTCATAGTACACGTTCTCGGCAGGCACATACATGAGGGCAAAGTCCAGAGTGCCCTCTTCGGGGAGGATGTACGACGAGGATATGGCGTTTATATGCTTTTTGCAGTCCGCGGCAAAGTCTCTCCTTGCCCGTTGTCTCTCTTCCTCACTCTCTGCCTCGAGGATACGTGAAAAATTTTCAAGAGGGAACTTCGAGTCTATGGAGACGAGCCCGCCCGAGAGTCTCAGTATGCCGTCCACCCGGCGTCCGTTACGGAAGGTGTACTGCAGGTCATAGTATCTTGATGGAAGGCTCGATGCGAGCAGTTCACCAAGCATGAACTCGCCAAAGCCGCCCCTTGGCTTTGGGGCGCCGAGGATTTCTTCAAGGCCTGAGATGTCCCTTCCTATATCCCTTATCTCTTCGGCGGCCTTTGAGAGGGCCCCGAGGTCGCTCCTAACGTCTCCCATCATACGGGCCGCGCTCTCCATCCTCCTCGATATCTCCCCTGTCTGCTCGCCAAGACGGCTATTCATTGTCATGGTAAGGTCTCGCATCTGGTTCGCAAGAATGCTAATGTTCGAGGCAAGGGTGCTGCCGAACTCGGCCCGGAGGGCCTCGATACCAACAGCGCCGCCGGCCCCGCGCCTCCCTATCAAAAAGGCGATGACTATGAAGACAAGGCCAAGGAGAGCAAAGGCGAGAAGAATGTAAAGAGACTGATCCATGATAAGAATGGTAAAAGAAGGATAAAAGGAAGTAAGACGAAAAAAACCTTCCACTTTCTTTTAGGAAAAAGAAAGTGGAGCAAAGAAAACCAGTATTGGCGCAGAGTCACTGCGCCAGGACACGGAAGGCTTTAGCCCGTGGAACAGGCCTCTTGGAAAAAGTGGAACAAAGAAGACCTGTGTCAGGCGGCCCTAAGGGCCGCTGGACAAAAACAAAGGGCGCGCCTCCTCTGGAGGCGCGCCCCGGTCTTTCAGTATCAGCCCGCGGCCTTGTCGATAAGGCCGGCCTTCTTCTTTCGCTCCTCGGCCTTGGCCATATAGTCGTGGGCCTGGTGCACAAAGGCCTCCATGCGCGTAATGGTATTGGCGCTCTCCATGCCCTCGTAGACCATGTTGAGGTAGGGGATATTGTCGTTATCCTCTCGCACCTTCTTGAGCATGGCGTTCACCACCGTGCCAGGCATGCACGTAAAGGGCATGGTGTTGATTATGCCGCTGATGCCCTTCTTGATGTAATCAATGGCCTTGCCTACGCTGAGCACTGCCTCGCCCTCAAAGGAGTCGTGGATGTAGGGCGCGGCATTACGGAGTATCTCGTCAGTGCTCACCTCGTGGCCGGACCTGAGGTCCTCCACTATTATATCCTCCAGTTTCTTCTCGTCCTTTCGCTGGAAGAAGTTGTTGGTAATGGTACGTAGAAAGTCTCCGTACTCGCGCCTCTTGAGGGTGTTGCGCTTGGAGGTGAAGTTGGTGTAGAAGATCCACTCCGAGACAGTGGGCAACTGCACCTCGGCGCCAAGGGCCTCGAGTTTGAGGACGAGGTCCTCGTTGCTGAAGCGGTTGTTACGTACGTATATCTCACCCACCACGCCCACTACTGGCTTTGAGCCGGGGTTCTTGACGGGTATCTGCCTGAAGGCGTCGCGCGCTATCTTCATCTCCTTGTCCGGGAAGCGCTTGGCGCGTATGGCATCGCAGACCCGCCAGACCGCGTTCCAGTACACCTTCTCAGTCTCCCCGGCGTTCACCTCGTAGGGACGCGTCTCGCGGAGGCGTTTCTCAAGGAGATCCACAGCCACGATGCCCCACCAGGCAAGGCGAGGGAAGTTGCCGCTTACCATGCCCAGTTCCTTGTAAAAGGTTCCGTCCTGGTCAGGCGCATAGATGGGCACGTCCTTGTAACCCACCTCGTCGAGTATGAGACGCTGGTAGCGATTGTACTGGCCGAACCTGCAGGGCCCGTTCCCTGAGGGCATGAAGAATGCGCTCTTGTCGGGGTCAAAGTCCTTTCTCTTTATCACCTTTATCATGTCACCAGTGGTGACTATGCAGGGGAAGCACTCACGGCCCGAGGTGTAGCGCCGGCCCCACTTGAGGCTCTCCTCATCTGGCATGGGCATTACCTCGGCCTCCACACCGCAGGCCTCGAAGGCTGCGGCAATACCATAGGCGCCGTCGGCCATGTAGGGGAGGAATATCTTCTTCTTGAGGTTCGTCCTCTTCAGGACCTTGCGCTCCTTCTCCTCCACCTTTATCCTGTCACGCACGTTCTTGATGCTGTCAAGGTAGGCCTCGCACCTGGTGATGGCCCCGGCGTCTGCCGAGTGCTCGTCTATCTCGAGTTGCAGGAAGGGCTTGCCCTTGGAGGCGTCGCGGTAAAAGTGCGTAATGAGCGAGTCCGGGCCGCAGCCAAAGTTCGTAAGATATACAGTGAAGAGACGATTGTCGTCCTTTACGAGCCTTGTTATGGCAAGTATCCTCTGGCCGTTCTTCCAGTACATGTCCTTGGCGAGGACGTCATCCACCGCGCTGTCCACAGGGAGCATGTCAAAGGGTATGGCCACTGTGCCCATCTCGCGGAGTTTCTTCGGTAATTCGAGGTTTATGCCCGAGTCCGCCGTATTGTAGGCGCGGCCCACGATTACGAGGGCGGTATCGTCCTTACCAAGACTCTCGAGGACCTCCTTACCCCTCTTTATGAGGCTTGTCTTGAACCTGTCCCAGGCATCGAAGGCTATGTTAAGGGCCTTCTCGACGTCGCGCCTGCCCTTTCCGAGGGTCTTGCCAAGGGCAAAGAACTCTTTCTTTATGCCTGACATCTTCTGGTTGAAGTGTATGACTGGTTTTATGATCTCCACCCCGTCCATCTCACTGAACTTGAAGGCAGACTCCATGTAGTACGGGAGGGCCTGGATATAGGGGCAGAGAACGGTATGCTGGTCGCCCTCCCTGGCAGGGGGCATGTTCACGAGGCTCGGGAGGAATATCTTCTTTATGCCCTTGTCAACGAGTTCCTGGACATGCCCATGGGCCACCTTCACGGGGAAACACGTCTCTGATACGATCTTCTCGAGGCCTGCCTTGATGAGGTCCTTGTTCGTGGGGGACGAGAGTTTTACCCTGAAGCCCAGGGTGTCGAAGAAGGCCTTCCAGAAGGGGTACAGTTCATGCATCATGAGGATTCGCGGGATGCCGATGACAGGGGCGTCTTTATATGCCACCTTGCCCCTGTACGTAGAGTACAGGAGCCTCTCGCGCTCGGCAAAGAGGTCCGGGAGTTCGGGCTTTCCCTCTCCGGTCTTTACCTCGTACTTGTCGCACCTGCCGCCATAGTACAGGGGCGTCTGCCCCTCTACCACGACCTTCCTTATGTTACAGATATTGGAGCAGTCCTTGCAGTCAAAGGTGTCTATGGTGTACTTGGTCTTTCCAAGATCAAAGCCGCGGAACTTCGTCTTCTGGCCGGGCTTCATCTCCTGAAGCGCCAGTATGGCAACGCCTATGGCGCCTGTTACGTCGTGGTGCTCGGGAACGGTTATCTTCTTGCCCGTCACCTTCTCGAAGGCCGCCACAACGGCAAGGTTGGCCGCGGTGCCGCCCTGGAAGAAGATATGGTTGCCTATGCGCCTGTCGCCTACGACGCGGTTGAGGTAATTGAGAACAATGGAGTAGGCAAGGCCCGCTACGAGACCGTCCTTGCCAACGCCCTTCTGCTGGTGGTTCACCATGTCCGATTCTATGAAGACCGTACACCTCTCGCCCATGGCAGGAGGGGCCGTGCAGTCGAGGGCCATGTCGCTGAACTCGCCCTTGATGCTGATGCCGAGCCTCTCGGCCTGCTCCTCGAGGAAACTGCCCGTGCCAGCGGCGCAGACCTTGTTCATCTCGAAGTCCACCACAACTGTGTCGTCGATGGCGATGTACTTGGAGTCCTGGCCACCTATCTCGAAGATGGTATCCACCTTGGGGTCTATTACAACGGCGGCAGTGGCCTGGGCCGTGATCTCGTTCCTGACGCAGTCCGCACCGACGAAGTCTCCGGCAAGGTAGCGCCCGGAGCCCGTGGTGCCGACACCAACCACCTCAACACGGTCGCCAACGTCTTTATATACGTCCACGAGGCCGTTCTTTATGGCGTCGAGCGGGCGGCCTGCAGTAGGAAGGTAACTCTTTGTGATTACCTTCATGTCCTTGTCTATGAGGATGACGTTAGTGGAGGTGGAGCCCACGTCTATGCCCATGTAGGCGGGGACGCGCTCGCCGGGCTTGAGGACATAGCCAGTTCTCGTTGCGTCCTGCGAGGGGTGGCCCGTGGGCCGCGGGAGACGCTCGAGGGACTTGTCCGCCTTTCTACCGCTCTGTATATACTCCTCGAGCTCTGCCACGCCCCTGAACTTACCCATCCCCTTGTTCTTGTCCAGGGAGTTGAAGAGCGAACCCAGGGCTCCCATTGATGCGAAGTGCGAGGGGATGATGTAGTCCTTGTCATCGAGTTCGAGTATGTCCTTGAAGGCCTTCCTGACGCCGAGGTTGGCGGCAACTCCTCCCTGGAAGGAGACAGGGGCCACGAAGTCCTTGCCCCGGCCTATGGTTGACTTGAAGTTACGGGCAACGGCATAGCAGAGCCCGGCCACGATATCGTAGTCAGGCGTTGCTATCTGCTGAAGGTGTATCATGTCGCTCTTGGCAAAGACGCTGCAACGGCCCGCCACGCGGGGAGGGTTCTTGCTCTTAAGGGCCAGGAGGCCGAAGTCCTCGATGGTAAGCCCCATCCTGAAGGCCTGCTGGTCGAGGAAACTCCCCGTGCCAGCGGCACAGACCGAGTTCATCTGGAAGTCCTCTATGGCGAGGCGCCCTCCCTCTGGCCTGAGGAATATGAGTTTCGCGTCCTGGCCGCCTATCTCTATGACGGTGCGCACCTCGGGGTGGTAGACCTCCACGGCCTTTGCCTGTGCGATGACCTCGTTGGTGAAGACCGCGCCTATGAGCGGGGCAATAAGTTTGCCGCCCGCACCCGTGACCGAGACGAGGGCTATCTTTTCCTGGCCGTATCTTGTAATAATGTCCTTGAGTATGGAGAGCGATGTCTCCAGGGGCTCGCCCTTTGTCCTCGTGTAATGTTCTTCCAGTATGTTCCTGTTCTCGTCGAGTATGACGGTGTCGGCGCTCACGGACCCTATGTCCATGCCCACGTATATAATGTCTGTGTTCTTCAACTCATGCCTCCCTGTGTGGAAGATTGGCCTTTTGCTCTGTTTTGGCGTTTTTTCTTTTACAAACGGTCTTTATGGCAAGGCCCGGTATGGGCCATTTCTGGCAAAGAACGGCAAAGAACAAGGATACAAGAGGGCAGGACCTCAACCGGTCCGCTGGGCCTATTACCCCGCATACCATGTCTTATTCATATAAGGTAAGATTATTGTCGATTTTACAGAGTTTGTCAACATGGTTTCATTTTTTTGGTACATCTTGAATCTTCGAGCCAGAGAAGCGTGGCAAACCGGAACGTCATTGAGACCTGGGAAAGGGGCCAGACAACAAAAGACCCGGCCAGGGCCGGGTCTTTTGTTGTTGTACATACAACCCTCTTTCAGAAGAGGAGAGGATGCTTACTTGTTGGCAAGGCTCTTGAGGTAATCGGCCACCGCGCTGATCTGGTCGGCCTTGAGAGAAGCCTTCCACGGAGGCATGGAGAGGGCGAAGTTCTTGTACTTCTTCTGTGCCCCGGCCCTGCCGTTCTTTATTACGTTCTCGATGTCGGCCTTGGAAGCGCTCTTGATGAAAGAGTTGCCCTGGAAAGCAGGGGCCATGGCCGTGCCCTTGCCCTCTGCGCCGTGGCAGGGGAGACACTTTGATTTGAATACAGAGGCGCCGTCTGCCGCAAGAGCAGAACCGGCCAACGCAAGGCTAAGTGCTACTACTCCAACCCCGATGAGTTTACGCATTATACTCCTCCTTCTTTTAAGATGCTGAGATTTGATGCCCCTAATAAAAGCGCTGTTTTCGTGAAAGATACAAACATTGGGGCCGCTTGTCAAGAACTTTATTTATATTTGTTACATTATTAATTTTATTATACCCCCAAACGTAGATGGCGTCAATACATGCCCTCCCAAGTAAAAAAAAACCTGAACTTGCCCGTAACTCGCCCCTCTTACCAACGGCCCCCTGGGCCCCGCACCACCATGCCCACAACCAGACAATACCACGGGCGGGCATAAAAAAGCATGACAGAAATCATATGAAAAGGCTTGAAAGCCCGCTATGCTATGATATACACTTAATGTACAACAAAAAAACCGGAGGTATATATCATGTTAAGAGACAGGGTGGAAGAGGCGCTCGACAGCATAAGGCCCGCGCTTCAGGCCGACGGCGGCGATGTAGACCTCATCGACGTTGACGAAGAAAAAGGCATCGTTACGGTCCAACTCCAGGGGGCCTGCTCCGGGTGTCCAAGCGCCCAGATTACCCTTGCCATGGGAGTGGAGCGGGCAATAAAAGAAAAGGTCCCTGAGATAAAAGAAGTCCGCTCACAGTAAGACGAGGCCCCAGCCCCTTTTGTTTCGAGGTAAGATGCGCCCGCCTCTTACAGGGCATATCCATGAGCGTCTCTCAGGGAAGAAGTACGAGCGAATAACGAGGTTTTGATATGTCATACCATATTACAGAAGACTGTGTGGCCTGCGGGGCCTGCCTGCCAGAGTGCCCGGAAGGGGCCATCTCCGAGGGCGAACCCTACACAATAGACCCTGCACTCTGCACCGAGTGCGGTGCATGCGCCGAGGTCTGTCCAGTGGACGCCTGCCTGCCCGCCTCCGAGGGTTGAGGAAGGCCCGGAGGCGCCTGACCAAAGGAAAAACAATATGAGCAAGATTACCGTTGCGTTCATCAAGGCCGCCATGGTCTACTTCATCATCGCCATGCTCATAGGTATACACATGAGCACCACCGGCGCGGTCTATCCATCCATGCCCGTTCATGTTCACTTCAACCTCCTGGGCTGGATGTCCATGATGGTCTACGGGGTGGCCTACCATATCCTTCCAAGGTTCAGCGGCAGGCCTCTCTGGAACGAAAAACTATCTGTCTGGCACTTCTGGCTCGCAAATATCGGGCTCATAGGCATGGCCCTCGGCTGGTCTCTCATAGGCGGGCCCGGTGGTGGGGCCGTTCTCTACATATTCTCTCTCGTAGAGGGCGTATCCATCATCCTCTTCGCCACCAATATGTTCAAGACCGTAAAGGCGGCCACACCTCCGCCGCCAAGGCCGCCTGCAAGGCCCGCACCGCCGAGTCCGGCACCTCCTGCAACGGCAGCCAAGGCCGCGCCAGCGACAAAGGCCGGTGAGACCACGAAAAAAGACACGAGGCCCACGAACCTCGAGGCCGCAAAGACCAGGGAAGGCGGGGATAAAGACAATAAACCCGCAAGAACGAGGCCTTCTAACAGGAGAAGAACGAGGTCTGGACAGAGGCGCTCAAGAAAAGAAACTACCAGGGCCCCTAAAAAGACCACCAAGGAAGAGACCGGGAAAAAGAGCAATAACGAAAAGTCGCCAGGCCAGGGAGAAAGCGCCCCTGCCCCGGAAACTGTAAAAAACACAGTAGAACCTTCAAAAAAACAACGGGAAGGCACTGCCGGGGATAAGACCACTAGCGAGGCAAAACCCGAAGGGCCCCAAAACAAAAAGAACGCCTCGGAAGGGCCGGGCGAAGAAAAATGAGTACCCTTGCTACCGCCGGCCCAGAGGGCCCGGTGCTGACAAAAGAGGTGGCAACGCACCAGATGGAAAAGATAACAAAGGACATGCGCATAGGCGAGGTCATGAAGAGACACCCAGAGACCCGCAAGGTGTTTGTAAGGTACTTTGGCGGCAACTGCTTCGCCTGCCCTGGCGTAGAGAAAGAAGACATATACTTTGGCTCCAAGATACACAACGTAGACATGGCCCAGGTTCTCGAAGACCTGAACCGGGCCATCGAGAAGAGGCCCGAGAACAAGGACCACTGATATGAACGAAGAAAAAGAGAAGATAGACAAGAGCCTCACAGTGAACGACTGCATCAGGCTACACCCCTCCACCATAGGGGTCTTTACAAAGTTCAACATAGACTCCTGTTGCGGCGGGGCCGTAAGCATTGAAGAGGCCGCAAAGAGAGACGGCGCAGACCTCGAGGCCCTGATGAAGGAACTCAACGGCGCGGCCTGACTGACGGCTCAGAAGGGCAGAGGAGGCAGGGGGAGAGACCAGTGCCAAGGGGCGGGTGCAGGCACCAGAAAGCGCTGGCCTTCTTGGTCTGACGCTCAACGGCCCTTAGGCAGGCAGATGGCCACGGCCAAGACGAGGGCGCCTTCAATGGCCGCATGATAATTAAGGAAAGTCTGGCTATTCAGACTTTTCTGCGGCCCAGGGATGGGCCGCCATTTTCAGGACTGATAAGTCCTTGAAAATGTGAGGGAAAGAAAAACCGCGCTTTTTCTTTCCCATCTCTGAATAATTCAGGGACGAATTAAGTAGAGGTTCCTAAAGTGAATCTCCCTTCTGCATCTTATCAATATATGCCAGAGGCCCGTGATCGAGACCCGGCCAGACCATAACCAGGGCAACCAGGCCCGCCATGCAGAGAGACCGGACGGGCATGGTCTCGCAATAAAAGAGGTGCAAGACATTGAGTGATACCAATCTAAATGAAGAAACTGTCCTGCGTGCCCTTGGCACTGTCATGGACCCAGATCTGAACCGCGACCTCGTCTCCCTCGGCATGATAAGGGACGTAAATATAGAAGGCTCCACCGTGAGTTTCAGACTGGTCCTCACCACCATGGCCTGCCCCCTCAAGAAGGAACTAGAGGCCCAGGCCCGCGAGGCTGTCCTCGCCATAGAGGGGGTGAGCGAGGTCAACGTAGAGGTCGGGGCAGAGGTGCCCCAGTCCAGGAAAATCCCTGACAAGGCCCCAATTCCCGGTATCCGCAATACCATAGCCGTTGCAAGCGGCAAGGGCGGAGTAGGTAAATCCACGGTGGCCGTGAACCTGGCCCTGTCTCTTGCCGCCACGGGTTCGCGCGTCGGGCTCCTCGATGCCGACGTATACGGCCCCAGCATCCCGCTAATGATGGGGGTGCACGAAAACCCCGGCGCAACAGAAGACGAAAAACTCATTCCCCTTGAGAACCACGGCGTCAAACTCATGTCCGTGGGCTTCATGCTCGACGAGGAGACGCCTCTCATCTGGCGGGGCCCCCTGGTCATGCAACTCATCAAGCAGTTTCTGACGGGCGTTGTCTGGGGTGAACTCGATTATCTCGTCATAGATCTGCCGCCGGGAACGGGAGACGTTCAACTCACCCTTGTTCAGACCATACCCCTCACAGGAGCGGTCATAGTGACCACGCCCCAGGACATCGCGCTCCTCGATGCCCGTCGAGCCATCAAGATGTTCTCCGAGGTAAAGGTGCCTGTAATAGGGATAATAGAGAACATGAGCGTCTTCGTCTGCCCCAAGTGCGGTGAAAAGTCGGAGATATTCAGCCACGGTGGTGGAGAGAAGACGAGCCAGAGGTACAACGTACCGCTCCTCGGTCAACTCCCCCTTGATCTCAAGACCCGCGAGGGCGGCGACAGGGGCACACCCATAGTGGCCATGGACCCGGAGTCGCCACAGGCAGAGATGTTTCATGACATAGCCTGCAAGGTAGCGGGCCGGGTAAGCGTTCTCGACCTCACGTAGGGCACGGCAGGCTTACGGAGAAAGGGAAAGACCGGCCCTGAAGGAGGGGCCGGTCTTTTTTTGTGAAGAGCCCCTCCTGGAGGGGAGAGCAGGCCTTGAAACCACCACACCTTGGCTCGGCACTTCTCACTCAATGCAGGGAAGGGGCGCCAAGGCCCTTCTGCGTGAGAGGCGCCCACCGCCGGCCAAGGTGGAATCCTTTTTTCCCTAATCCGGAGTGCTGAATGTCAGGGGCTCAGCGTCTCAAGGGCAACATCGTCTTCCTCCTCATCATAGCCGTTCTCATAGGCGTGGTTACGGGGTGCCTTGCCGTGGGGTTCCGCTACCTCCTCTTCGGTGCCACGGAGTTCTTCTGGGGCGACTCGTCAGAGATAATCGACCTGGCCCTTGCAATGCCCTGGTACCTGGTGCTCTTCATACCAGCCCTGGGCGGCCTCCTCGTTGGGCCCATCATCGCCTTTCTCGCCCCAGAGACACGAGGTGCCGGTGTGCCCGAGGTGATAGAGACCATCATAGTCCACGAGGGTGTCATCAGGCACCGCACTACACTCTTCAAGACCCTTACCACCGTCATATCCATCGGCACAGGGGCCTCCGTTGGGAGGGAGGGGCCCATCGTGCATATAGGCGCCTCCGTAGGCTCTTCGCTTGCACAGATAATAAGACTACCTACGGAGTGGCGGCGTGTCTTTCTGGCCTGCGGGGCCGCTGCGGGCATTGCCGCCACCTTCAACGCCCCCATGGCTGGCATGCTCTTTGCCGCGGAGATAATCCTCGTTGACTTCCAGGTAGGATACCTCTCTCACATCGCCATCTCGTCCATTACGGCAACGGTCATCTCGTATCACTTCCTCGGCATACTCCCTGCCTTCGATGTGCCGAAGTACTCTCTGCTAAGTTACTGGGAGATACCTCTGTACATAGTCCTGGGGCTCCTTGCAGGCCTCATTGCCACAGCCTTTATCCGCCTCGGGTCTCTCGTGGAAGACGGTTTCTCACACCTCAAGATACCCCTGTACATCAGGCCGGCCATAGGCGGGCTCTGCGTTGGGCTAATAGCCCTGTACCTGCCCCATGTCCTCGGCGTGGGATACGAATCCGTTCACCTCGTCTTTACGGCAAAGGCGGCCATCGGACTCATGCTCGCCATAATGGTCTTCAAACTCATCGCCACCTGTCTTTCCATTGGCTCCGGGCTCTCCGGGGGCATACTGGCGCCATCGCTCGTCCTGGGCTCCATGCTCGGCGGGTCCTTTGGCATAATCGCCAAGACCATCTTCCCAGGGACAGTGGCGCCCTCTCCGGCATATGCTCTCGTGGGCATGGGGGCCGTGGTGGCAGGCAGTACGCTCGCGCCCATAACTGCCATATTCACCATCTTCGAACTCACCTATGACTTCAAGATAATACTTCCGCTCATGACAAGTTGCATAGCGAGTCTCGTCATAGTCCAGACCCTGGAAGGACATTCCATATACGAGGAAAAACTCAAGAAAAAGGGCATAAGGCTACTTCGCGGCAGACACATAAACATCCTCCGCTCCATGCGCGTTGGCGACTACATGGAGCGGTCCTTCGAGAGCATCCTCGAATCTACGCCGCTTGGCGAGGTGATACACCGCATGGAGGGAAGCAAGTACCCTCACTTCCTTGTATTCAACGATGACAAGGAACTCGTCGGAATGCTCTCCATAAGCGATCTCAAGCCAATCATGGAGGAGATGGCGGAACTCCGGGAGATAGTCGTGGCTGGGGAGATAATGACGCGCCATGTGGAGACCATCGGGGCCTTCGACAACTTCGAGACAGCCTTCCATGTCTTCGAGGGGAAGCGAATTTCAACGCTTCCGGTGGTGAGCAGAAACGACCCCAAGAAGGTCATAGGCGTGCTAAAGAAGAGCACCCTGCTCCAGGCCTATAACGAGAAGGTCCTGAAACACGAGACCCTGGGCCGGCAGAGGACCGGTGCCGGGAGGTAGTATCGAGTTGGCTGGTATGATGGTAAGAGACAGGTGATGAAGAAAGCGTGCAAGGCATGGGGCAGGCACCCCGGGCTCAGTGGCCGCTACCGGCCTTAATCCGAGTGACCACGTAGGGACTGCAGAAGTAGGCAACGCAGGAGACCGAGAAGGCAATGACAAAACCTGCGAAGTTGTCGAGGTAGAAGCCGAGGACGTGCACACCTATTATGGTGGCCCAGACGACAACCTGGACCAGGGGGTTCTGCCTGAAGAACTCCATCCTGCTCCTGTGTTTCAGGGACTTGAAAAAGGTCATGGTCTCGATTTCCCCCGCCATACTCATACCTCCATGGCTCTCGTTCTCTCGATGATTCTACAGCGATAATGATAGGGTCACACTACAGGGGCCTCACACCCTGCCCCTGTCAGAGATCCTTATGCGCTCCGTCGCAGTACGGCGGTGTGGCCGTCTTCTTGCAGTTGCAGAGAGGGACCTTCTGCTTCTCATCTATGGTGAACTCCACTGGCTCGAACTCTCCTGTCTTCTTGTGGGAGCCGTCACAGAATGGCTGTGTTGCCGACATCCCGCAACTGCACCAGTAATAGGTCCCTTCGTCCAGTTCCATGACAACGGGTTTCTTCTCGTATATTACAGGCTCTGCCATGTATCTGCCTCCTATCTTGTTGAGGACGAACTGAATAATTCGTCCCTGATTTTATCAGAAAGGGGGTATGAAAAAGCGCTGTCTTTCTCCCCCCCCCACCTCCCTCCCCCCTCATACACTTGCGGCGAGGTACTGCTCTCAAAGATGGCGGTGCGTCCCCGCGGCGCTGGAAGGACTGAATCAACCAGACGTTCCTTAAAAGGGTTCTGTTTCCCGGCCCTGGCCGGCCATTGGCCCTGGTCTTACAGCCCGGCAGTCGAAGAGTTACAAGGAAGGGAGTCTCCTCGCGACAGTTATAGAATTTAACCTCAAAAGGGATTCATGTCAAGAAAGAGACAGTGCCTCAACTGGTCTCCAGAGAGCCGATGAGGTCGTCCAAACTCCTGCCGTGGCGGGCGAGGTAGTCTTCCATGCCCTCCAGAACGCGTATAGCGGTGCGCGGGTTGATGAAATTCGCGGTACCCACCTGCACAGCGCTTGCACCGGCTATCAAGAACTCCAGTGCGTCGCGGGCAGTTGCGATCCCCCCGATGCCTACGAGCGGCACGCTCGTAATCTGTGCGGCCTCCCAGACCATCCTCACGGCAACGGGCCTTATGGCGGGGCCTGAGAGCCCGCCCGTGATGGTTGCAAGGAGCGGACGGCGGCGCTCCACGTCTATGGCCATGCCAGACAGCGTATTGATAAGGGATATGGAGTCTGTGCCCGCCTCTTCCACGGCCCTTGCCATTGTCTTGATATCCGTCACATTGGGCGAGAGTTTGGTCATGACATGGAGCCTTGTGACGGCCTTTCGCACCACGGCCACCACCCTTGCCGCCTCTACGGGGTCTGTACCAAAGACCATGCCGCCGCGTTTTACATTTGGACAGGAGATGTTTATCTCCACGGCCTTTACCACAGGGCAGTCCTCGAGCCTTGAAGCGACCTCGGCGTATTCTTCGAGGGTCTCGCCGAAGATATTGGCTATTACGTGCGTGTCCAGGCCCTCGAGGAGCGGTGCCTTGTGTTTTATGAAGGCCTCTACCCCCACGTTCTGCAGGCCTATGGCGTTGAGCATGCCGCAAGGCGTCTCGGCTATACGCGGGGCAGGGTTGCCCGTGCGTGGCCTGAGAGAGAGTCCTTTTACGACAATGGCGCCAAGGGCCTCAAGATCCATGAAGGGCACGAACTCCAAGCCATAGCCAAAGGTGCCCGAGGCCGTCATCACTGGGTTCTTCAAGAGGAGTCCGCCTATATCGACGCCCATATGGGGCTTTTTTGCGCCTCCCTGCATGGAATTCCCATTCTGGCTCTTCATAACACCAAGTCTTCCCAGTCGATATCAAGGGCGTTGAATACAGGGCCCTCGGAGCAGACCATACTGTATGTACCTGAGTCTCTGCGCCTGGTCTTCACGGCGCAACCGAGGCAGACACCGATTCCGCAGGCCATTGTCCTCTCGAGCGATACGTAACACCTTGCGCCAGCCTCCCGAGCAATGGCGGCAACGGCTCTAAGCATGGCAGGGGGTCCACAGGAGTATACGAGGGATTGGGGCCTTATCTCTCGTTCGAGCATCCCGGTCACAAGGCCCTTCTCACCAAGCGTGCCGTCTTCTGTGGAGATCCTTACCTCGCAGCCGAGTCCTCTGAAGTCTTCGGCAATGGTCGCCTCCTCTCTTCCCCTTGCGCCAAAGAGAAAGAGACCCGTGCCGAGTGCCGCGGCAAAGAGATAGAAGGGCACTATGCCTATGCCCCCGCCCACCATTATGACCTTATCTGGTTCCATGCCACTTGGCAGGGGGAATCCCCTTCCAAGGGGGCCGAGGAGACTCATCTCATCGCCTTCTTTTTTCTCAGCAAGGAGTCTGGTGCCCTTTCCAACGACGTTATAGAGAAACTCCACTCCCTCGCCGGAAAAACCCGGCCTGGGCGTACTGCCTGCCCCCGGGGCCAAGGGTCTCGTAATGACCTTGCCGTCCCTGTCCAGGACCCTGTAGGCCCCAAGTGGGCGATTCAGAAGGGGGTCTAAGCCGTGGAGAGTACGGAGCATGTAGAAGTGGCCGGCCACTACCCCATCGGCCTTCATGCGCAGGCCGAGCCTGTAAGCACCGCTTGGAGTCTTTTCGTTATAGAGGACCGTGGCCCTCTCGGTAAGTACTGTTCCCATCTTCTCGTTTCGCTCCGGTCTGCTCAGAAGACGAGCGTCATGACGAGTGCGTCCTCGTCGCCATAGTACTTCTTGCGCTCATAGGTCTCCCTGAAGCCGAACTTCTTGTACAGATTGATGGCGGCAGAGTTGGATCTTCGCACCTCGAGGAAGACTCCCCTCACATAGGCCTCCTTCAGCATCTTGAGTACATGCTCGAAGAGCCACGTTGCCACCCCCCTTCGTCTGAGGCCAGGGCGCACGGCGATATCCAGTATATGTGCCTCGTCGTAGACTATCCAGAAGATTATATAGGCCCCCAGTTTCATCTTTCCAGACTCGTCCATAACCATGAGGGTGTAGGGATAAGAGACAGGATTCTCTATCTCCCGCTCGAACTGGTCTCTTGTCCATGGCATTGCAAAAGAGGCCCTCTCTATGGCCATGATCTCGTCGAGGTCTGCCGGGGTCATTGGCCTGAGGACATATTGAGAGGTCTTCTTGTCTTCCTTGATTTGCAAGATCTTACTGGTTCAGGCCATAAAAAAACCCGGCCACTCGTCAAGAAATGTCCAGGTATGTATCTTGAGTAAAGATATTGAGGTAGCCTGTCTTATAATGATGATGGAGCAGAGACGAGGCTGGCCGCGCTTTTTCCTGCATATTACTGATAAAGAGGGCCTTGGCTTCTTCTGAGGCACTGTAGACCCGGCACTCCATGCCACCTATGTCCCCTTAGGCCTGACGGCCCCTTAGCCCCTCTTCCCTGTTGCCACTCCTGCCCCCTCCCCCGTTGTCCCCTTGCCCCGTTGCCCTCTTGCCCCCTTCCCCCCCCCCCGCCCCCTCCCTCTACACATCTCCCAACCCCCCCCACACACCCCAAACCCCCCTCTATCCTCCTCCTCGTCATAAACACA
>CAYOVP010000040.1:0-16805 GCA_964407495.1 uncultured Thermodesulfobacteriota bacterium | reverse complement strand
CCTTTCATGAGAGTAGTCATGTAGAGCGGGGGGCCTTTATTGCCTCGGCGTGTCCAGGGAGAGGCGCCTGTTAGGGTCTTGGTCCTGGTTCGTACTGCCTCTCTGTAGATGGAAGCGGTCTTATCCAAAAAAATATACCCACATGGCGAAATTTTCAAAATTATCTAATGACAATTCTTCTGTTCTTTGCTATGCTCACAACTGTGGTCCGGCCTCTGTGGGCCGGGCCCTTTCACGTAGAGACTGTGCCAAGGTGGAGTGGCCCCGGGGTTGAGGGGGCGCTCGTTTTTGCTCTGCGGCGTCCAGTTCCCGGGGCCCGCCTTCTCTTGGAAAAGGCCTTGGCCGGAGTTAGGCAGATCCTGTCCTGAAAACTCATGAAGACCACAAAAAAAGCAAAGAGAACGCTCTGGAGGGGGTATGGCGACTAAGAAAAACGTTTACTTCTTTGGTGGAGGCAAGGCCGAGGGAAAGGGACACATGAAGGAACTCCTCGGCGGAAAGGGAGCAGGCCTTGCCGAGATGACGAACATAGGGCTTCCGGTGCCCGCAGGTTTTACCATTACCACAGAGGTCTGCGATTATTTTTACAAGCACAACAGGCGTTACCCCCCTGGCTTCAGGCAGGAAGTAGAGAAGAACATAAGGAAACTCGAACGCCTCGTGGGCAAGAAACTCGGTGACCCCGAGGATCCTCTTCTCGTCTCTGTTCGCTCGGGCGCGGCTCAGAGCATGCCCGGCATGATGGAGACCATACTGAACCTCGGGCTCAACGACGAGTCCGTGGAGGGTCTTGCGCGCAAGACCTCGAACAGGCGCTTCGCCCTCGATGCCTACAGGCGTTTCATCCTCATGTACGGATCCACGGCCATGGGCGTGCCGCGCGAGAATTTCGACAACGCCTTCGATGCCGTCAAGAACGAATTTACGAGAAAGCGCATAGGCAGGAAGAACGGCCTCATCCTTGACACCGACGTAAACGAGGAAGAACTGGAAGTCCTCATAGAACGCCAGAAAAAGGTCTACAAGGACGCAACAGGCAAGGACTTTCCCCAGGACCCGACAGAGCAACTCTGGGGCGCCATAGATGCTGTAATAGGGTCGTGGATGGCGGAGAAGGCCGTAACCTACCGCCGTGTCGAGCAGATGACGGGCCTCAAGGGCACTGCAGTGAATATCGTACAGATGGTCTTTGGCAACAAGGGCGGTGACTCGGGCACAGGCGTTTGCTTTACGCGCGACCCCAATACCGGAAAGAACGTCTTTTACGGCGACCTCCTCATGAACGCCCAGGGCGAGGACGTTGTGGCCGGCATCCGGACGCCGCTTCACCTCTCGGACTTGAAGAAGATAATGCCCTCTGTATACAAACAGCTCGAGGCAGTGCGCGCCAAACTTGAGGCCCACTACAAGGACATGCAGGACATAGAGTTCACCATCGAAGAGGGCAAACTCTACATCCTCCAGACCAGAACGGGCAAACGCTCGCCTGCGGCCACCTTTCAGATAGCCGTGGACATGGTGAAAGAGGGCCTCATAACAAAAGAAGAAGCAGTCTCGCGTATCTCGGCAAAGGATATCGAGGGCCTCTTCTACCCTGTCATAGACCCATCCATCACTCCGGCAGAACTCAAGTCCCATATCTTTGCCCAGGGTATAGAGGCAGTGCCTGGCGCCGCTGTGGGAAAGATCGTCTTCAACGCAAAGGACGCCGAAGAGTGGTGCGCCCAGGGCGAGGACGTAATCCTCGTACGCCAGGAGACGAGCCCCGAGGATGTTGGCGGCATGCACGCCGCAAAGGGCATTCTCACGGCCACTGGAGGCAAGACCTCCCATGCCGCGGTGGTGGCACGTGGATGGGGAAAGTCCTGTATAGTCGGGTGCTCGGAACTCCAGATAGACACCAATGAGAAGACCCTCTCCTCACGTGACATCACCCTTCACGAGGGCGACTTCATCACACTGAACGGCTCTACGGGCGATGTCTTTGATACGAGGCTCAGCCTCACACAGCCCAAGCCGCCCGCTGCCTACAAGACCCTCATGAAGTGGGCAGACACTTTCCGCGACCTCAAGGTACGCACCAACGCAGACACCCCCTATGACGCTACAAGGGCCATAGGGATGGGGGCCGAGGGCATAGGGCTCTGCCGTACTGAACACATGTTTTTCGACACCGAGGAACGCCGTCTCGCCATACAGAAGATGATCGTAGCCGAGGACCCTGCTACACGGCAGAGCGCCCTCGATGAACTCCTTCCCTACCAGCGAAAGGACTTCGAGGGAATACTCACTGCCATGGCCGGCAAACCAGTTACCATACGCCTCCTGGACCCTCCGCTCCATGAGTTCGTGCCCCACAGGGAGGCCGAACAGATAAAACTCGCCCGCGAACTCGAGATGTCCATCGATGACGTGAAGCGAAGCATAGAAAAACTCCACGAGACAAATCCCATGCTCGGCCTCAGGGGGTCACGGCTCTGCATCGCCTACCCCGAGATACTCGATATGCAGGTCCGCGCCATCATCGAGGCCGCCTGCAACTGCAAGAAGAAAAAACTCCGCGTATTTCCCGAGATAATGTTCCCCCTTGTCATAGATGCCCGCGAGATGGAGATACTCGCCGCAAGGACCCGCCAGGTGGCAGAGGCCGTGATGAAAGAGTGCAAGGCAAAGGTAAAGTACCTCGTAGGTTCCATGGTGGAGGTGCCGCGCGCCGCGCTCCTTGCAGACCGCCTCGCAGGAGTGGCCGAGTTCTTCTCCTTTGGAACGAATGACCTCACGCAACTCACCTTTGCCCTCTCTCGCGACGATGCCGGACGCTTTCTGCCCGACTATGTCGACGAGAAGAAGACGGGTATCCTAAGGGCCGACCCCTTCCAGTCGCTGGATTGCGATGGTGTCGGCATGCTCGTGGAAATGGGTATAACAAAGGGCCGCGCCACGCGTCCGGATATCAAACTCGGCATCTGTGGCGAACATGGCGGTGACCCCGAGTCCGTGGAGTTCTGCCACCGCCTCGGCCTCGATTATGTCTCCTGCTCGCCTTTCCGTGTACCCATAGCGCGCCTTTCCGCGGCAAAGGCGGCTATCAAGTGGCCACGCAACAAAACAGCCAGGCGGGCCTGCAAGACCAGGGCCACGACCACGAAAAGAGCCAAGCCCTCTAAAAAAACCCCCAGGAGGGCCAAGAAGGCCGGCTGAGGGGACAGTGGGGGGCAGAGGGCACGATGGCGGGGGCGTGATAGGCGGGGCGTGATAGAATGCTTTGATGCCGGGGGCCTCTGGGGCGGTGGGGGGCAGTGGGGGGCAGAGGGTTTCTGGGTGGGACGAGTTCAAGGGGGTAGAGACCTTGTGGCAGGAAAGTCAGCCGTCCTTGTTTTTTTGCAGTCCGCCAACCCATTGGGGTTGGCGGATTTTTTTGAACTGTTTTTCTCTGTCTTACTTTCCTCTCTTCAGGTGCGTGATGTTGGTAACCTTGTGGTAGTGAGTAGGGGTAGCAAGGGTATGCGCAACTATTGGTTTTCTTTGTCTTACTTTCTTTTTTCCAAAAGAAAGTAAGGGAGTCTCTTCTTTTTTTTCCATGAAATCCCTATATATGGTGTTACCCCATCATTTCATATACATTCCCTTGTATTTATGTCTTTACAAGATTTCCCTTTTCTGTTAGGATTCTACGAAATAAACCACTTCATTTTCTGACCTCTTTTCCGGGGATATTCCATGAGAATAAAAAAACTCAGCATCCAGGGTTTCAAGTCTTTTGTCGACCGTGTTGTCCTCGATTTCGGCACAGAGCCTGCGGCCATAATAGGGCCCAATGGTTGTGGCAAGAGCAATGTCATAGACGCCATACGTTGGGTCACGGGAGAGCAGAACCCGCGTCATCTTCGGGGCAAACATATGGAAGACATCATTTTCAACGGGAGTGAGGCCCGAAAGCCTGTTGGCATGGCCGAGGTTGTTCTCACCTTCAGCAACGACCGTGGCAAGGCCCCTTCCCGGTATGCATCTTTCAGCGAGATAGAGGTGGCGCGCCGGTTGTACAGGTCTGGCGAGAGCGAGTATTACATCAATAAGGTGCGGTGCCGCCTGCGAGACATAGTGGATCTATTTACAGACACGGGCATCGGCAAGGAGGGGTACTCCATTGTCGAGCAGGGCCAGGTCAGTTGGCTCGTGAACGCCCGCCCCGAGGAACGCCGTGTTCTCTTCGAAGAGGCCGCTGGCATCAACCGCTTCAAGCACAAGAGGGATACTGCCCTGAGGCGGCTCGATGCCACACGGGAGAACCTCCTTCGCGTCGGCGACATCATAGCCGAGGTGAAGCGTCAACTCAACTCCCTGAACCGTCAGGCCAAGAAGGCAGAGCGTTACAAGGCCGCAAGAGAGGCCCTCAGGGAGGTGGACCTGCGCCTCTGTGTCATGGAGCACGCCCTGCTCATGGAGAAAAAGTCCGGGCATGAGAAGAAGATGGAAGAGGCGGGCGACAGACTAATAGGGCTTGGCGCCGAGAAGGCCGCGCTGGAACTGAGGCGAGAGGAGGCTACGCAGGAACTTCTGCAACTGGAGGAGCGCTATGGCGCCATTGAGGAGAAGGTAGCGGCACTTGAGCAGGGTCTCGGCGCTGGTGAGCGCCAGGCAGAACTTGCCCGCCTCCGCGAGGAAGAACTCATAAGGAACATCGAACGCCTCGATCTCGAGATCGGGGAGATGGCCCTTAAGAAGGACTCGGTCGAGGCTGCCAAGGAAGAGACGCATGCCTTGCTTGAAGGGGCCAGTGGCTCCATGGAAGAGGCGAAGGCAACTCTTCAGCGCCTCGAGGGAGAACTCGAAGAGATTCTCGGCGCTCTTCGCGACAGGGCCTCGGTGGAGGCGGGTCTCAAGACGCGCCTTGTTCAGAACGGTGCACGCCTTACAGACCTGAGGCACGCACTCGAGAAGGCCATTGACGAGGAACAGCGCGAGCGCGAACGCCATGCACGCGCAGGCGCCGGCATGGCCGAGGCAAGAGAGAAGATATCGGCCATGGAGGCGCCCTTGAGTTCTCTCAGAAAGGACATGGTCCTGTCCACGGAACAGGGCAAGACCCTTGAAGAAGGCCTTGCCGTTCTTGGTGAGAAGATAAGGGTCCTTGAAGAAGAACGCGATCATCTGCTGGCCGAGGCCGAGGCCCTCCGCGAGGCCCGTGCCGCCTCGCGTGCGCGGCTCAAGACCCTGGAGGAGATGGAAAGGAACCTTGAGAACATCCAGGGAGGTGCCAGAAGGGTCCTTGGCGACAGCACTCTAAGAGGTGTGCATGGCATGGTCGCGGACTTCATGGAGGCCAACAAGGGGTATGAGAAGGCCGTGGAGGCCGCGCTCGGAGAGAGGCTCGAGTATATCATCGTGGAGGGTCAGGGTGAGGGGATAGAGGCAATAGGGTTTCTCAAGAGCAACTCTGGTGGGAGGGGGAGTTTTGTTCCCCTTCGCGACCTCAGGCCTGCCCCCAGCGCGGTCCCTGCGGGCTTGGCGGCCAGGGGCATGGCAAAACCCCTCCTTGACGAGATAAAGATAAGGGACGGGTACTCGTCCATCATAAATGCCCTCCTTGGCGATACCCTCATAGTAAAGGACATGACCGAGGCCCTGGCGCTCTGGCGCACGGACGGCATGTTCAGCACCATAGTGACCCTCGATGGCGAACGCCTGAGTCCCGAGGGAGTCTTGAGCGGCGGGGAACTTGGCGGCACCGAAGGCGGCATACTCCAGAGACGGGGCGAGATAAAGGGCATAAGGAGCGACCTTGCCAGGGTGGAGGCCCGCCTTGGTGAACTCACAGCCAGGCTCTCTGATATTGATGAGGGCCTCGTTGCCGCCAACAGAGAACTCGATGAGATGAGGGCAAACCTCCACAGGGCGGAGATAGAGCGTGTAAACAGGGACAGCGAGTTGAAGCGGCAGGAGGAGGAGATAGAGGCCCAGAGACGCCTCCTTGAGAACCTGCGCGCCGAGCAGGCCGAGGCCGAGTCCGCGCTCCGGCGTATAGAAGACAGGAAGAGAGAACTCGTTGCCGAGCGGGCCGCCCTCGAAGAGGCGGTCAAAGAAGACGAGGAGGAACTGCGTAGAATACTTGCAGGAACTGCGGCCATAGAAGAAAAACGGTCTGCCATGACCGGGTTGGTCACAGCCTCTCAGGTAGACCTTGCCCGGCAGACAGAACGGCGAGAGGCACTGGAGACCCGGCTTTGCGAGCAAGAGGCCCTTCTGGAAGAACTCGACCAGAGGATAGGGGCCCGAAAGAGGGAAAAGTCCCTTGCCGAGCAGGGTGTAGAAGAAAAGCGTACAGAGGTCAGGGAGGTGGAAGAGAGGCTGAAGGGCCTGTACGGCGAACTCGGCGAACTGCGTTCGAGGAGCAGGGAGGAGAAGGAGAACCTCGCCAAGATGCAGGACCGCATCAAGGCCATGGACCAGGACCTGGCGGCCCTTGGCGAGAAGACCCGGAAGATCGAGGAAGAACGGGGCGCACTGGGCTTCATGGTCAGGGAGATAGACCTCAAGATAGCGAATCTCGATGAAAAACTCACGGAAAAATACGGCCTTGGATTGGCAGAACTCCCGGAGGCGGTCTCGCAGGGCGGGGAAGTTTCTTCAGGAGAAGAGGGAGCCGAGGACATGGCAGTTCTCCGGGCGAGGAGGGACGAACTCCAGGCAAAGATCCATGCCATGGGCGAGGTGAGCCTCTCGGCCCTCGAGGAGTACCGCGAACTCGAAGAACGCCATACCTTTCTCCTTGCCCAGCAGGAAGACCTTACGCGCTCCATGGAGGGCCTCATGAAGGCCATAGCGCGTATCAACAGGCAGAGCAGGGCAAGGCTCCGCTCTGCCTTTGACGAGATAAGCGCCCGTTTCAAGAAGATTTTTCCACAATTTTTCCGCGGCGGCCACGCCGAACTCCGCCTCACGGACGAGTCAAACATACTGGAATCAGGGATAGAGATAGTGGCCCAGCCTCCGGGCAAAAAACTCCAGAACATATCGCTCCTCTCTGGCGGTGAGAAGGCCCTTACAGCAGTATCCCTCATATTCTCCATCTTCCTCATCAAGCCCAGCCCCTTCTGCCTTCTCGACGAGGTGGACGCACCCCTGGACGAGGCCAATATCGACCGCTTCAACGCCTTTGTGCGGGAGATATCGGACATAAGCCAGTTCATCCTCATTACGCATAACAAGCGCACAATGGAGGTTGTGGACAGGCTCTACGGCGTGACCATGGAAGAGCCGGGTGTATCGAAGATAGTCTCCGTAAAGTTCTGATCCCGCCTCTCATGAGCCCTGGTCTCAAGAAGAAAATAGGCCCCCTGACCATTGTCCTTCTTGCGGTCTCCTTTGTTCTGGTAGTCCCCTGCCAACCTCTCGCCAAGAGCGCAGCGGCGAAGGGGGGCCCGCAGAAGGCCAGGATTGTCCTTGCCTTTTCAGGCCCCGCCTCAGAGTGGAGAGACCTTGCATTCCCGGGCATAAAGCGGCAAACCCTCTATACTGTAATCGACGATCATGGCCAGGCATATGTGCGTGCAAGGAGCAAGGCCTCGGCCTCGGCCCTGTACATGCCCCTTGACCTCGACGCAGGGCAATACCCCGTGCTCTCGTGGAGATGGAAGATAGAAGGTGTGCTCGCCAGGGGAGACGCCCGGACAAAGGCCGGCGATGACTACGCGGCGCGCCTGTACGTCACCTTTGCCAGGGACCCGGTGCGAGAGACCCTGGCGGACGAGGCCAGGGCAGTGGTCATGGAGAAGGTCTTTGGCCGGAAGGTGCCGGGTTCTGCACTCAACTATGTCTGGGCAACGAGGCTCCAAAGAGGCGCTATGGTGCCAAATCCCTATACGCCGAGGAGCATGATGATTGCCGTGGAGAGCGGCAACGCAAGGTCGGGCCGCTGGGTGAGAGAGGAGAGAAATATCGTCCTCGATTATGAGAAGGCCTTTGGCCGCAGACCTCCGCGCATAACCGGCATAGCCATAATGACGGATAGCGATGATACGGGCGGGCAGGCGACGGCCTGGTACGGGACAATAGTCTTTCGCAGGAAGACAGGCCAGTGGGAAAGATAAAGGAGCGGGATTGGACCAAGATCGGTTTTCTTTGTCTTACATTCTTTTCAGAAAAGAATGTAAGATATTTTCTGCTTTTCATTCTTTTGTAAAGGAGCGTGTGCCGTGGACAGGCAGATAGGCGAGGCACTGAAGAAGATACTCAATGGCGTGTACATCATTGGTGCGCGTGAGGGGGAGAGGATAAACGCCATGACTGCTGTCTGGGTGACCCGGCTCTCCTTCAGGCCCCAACTCGTGGGTGTTGCCATTGGTCATAGCCGTTTTACTCATCCCATGATCAAGAACTCCGGCGTCTTCAGCATAAGTGTACTGGGCCCGGAGCAGATCGGCCTTGCGCGCCACTTTGGTTTCAAGTCCGGTCGTGATACGGACAAGTTCGAGTCCGTCTCTCATGTGACCAAGGTGACGGGGGCGCCCATACTCACCGAGGCCCTGGCCTACCTCGATTGCAAGGTGGTCTCAGAGCATGAGACCGGTGACCATACGTTCTTTGTGGGCGAGGTCCTTGACGGTGCTGTCTGCCGTGCAGGCGAACCTGCTCTCTACAGGAAAGAAGAGATCTTCAGGAAGGCATGAGGTCCCTGCGGGTGTCCTCTCTGGCGGGCATTAGGACCTGGTGGAGGAGTGCGGAGGTCTCGCCAAGGGCAGACCCAGCCGTCCTTTTCATGCCCTCGCGGAATTGGCCTGGGCCTCTTGCCTCAGGAGGACCTTGAGTATCTCGGGAGAGCCGTAGACCACGAGCCTGTCACCCTCCCGTATTATCTCTGTTGCGCGGGGTATGCTCATCCACCGCCCCTCGCGTTCTATGCCCAGTACTATGAGGCCTTGTTCCGTGAGGTGGGAGTCCTGGAGCGTGGAGCCTGCAAGGGTAGACCCTTGTTTTACGATTACGCGCACCAGGACGTGGCCCTCCAGGAGGTGCAGGAGGTCTTCTGTAGGGCCTTCCTCAAAGGCCTGGCTCTTCATGAGTTTGCCCTCGATGAAACTCTCCCAGCGCCGGACAAAGCCCCGCCGTGTTGCCACCTTGTATATGATGTAGAGCCCTGCCATGAGGAGGATGATATTTATGGGCAGTTGAAGCCCCTTGCTCACTACGAGCGACGAAGTTGCTGTTACTATGACTGTCACAACACCGGCGTTACCGAGTATCATGAGCCAGGTCATTATCTTTCGTCTCACCTCGTGATTGACGACCGACTCGGCCTCCCGTGTGGTAAAGCCTGTGCCTGAGAAGGCGGAGAGGGCCTGGAACTGGGCCTTCCGGCTCTCCATGCCCGTCATCATGAGGGCAATGGTAGCGGCCTTTACTATGAGGAATGAGACAAAGACAACGAGGAGCGTAGGTAGAAGAAAGTAGAGTCCTCCCATGAGAGCGTCTCCCTGTAGGTGTCCTGGAGATGGAACAGGCACGGCGCCTTCTGCAGGTCTGCCTGTAGCATCTGCCCTCTCCCTTTTTGCCCCTCTCCAGGCCCTGGCAAAAGCAGGCCTTCGGCAAGAGGGCACTGTAGGATGGTAATGATAGGACATGAGGGGCGGTGGGGGCAGTGATTTTAGTCCTTACCCCTGCCCCGTGCCGCCATGAGCCTGAAGTCTTCTTCTGTAATGACCTTTATGCCGAGTTCTTCTGCCTTCCTGAGTTTACTCCCAGGTTTTTCACCCACAACAAGATAGTCGACGCGCCGCGTGAGCGTGCTCGCGGCCTCGCCCCCCTCGGCCTCCACCAGCGCCTTTGCCTCCTGGCGCGACATGGACTGCAGTCTGCCTGTAAATAGAAAGGTAAGGCCCTTGAGAGGCCCGCCGCGCGCCGGGGGGGGGACGGGCCTGACGCCTGCCTCCAGGAGTTTCTTTATTACCGCCATGTTACGGGGCTCGCGAAAAAAGTCTGCTATGCCCGGGGCAAGGAGCGGCCCTATGTCATTCATGTCCAGGAGGGTCCCGAGATCTGCGTTCATGAGGGCCTGCAGAGAGCCGAACCTCCTGGCAAGGGCAGCGGCAAGGCTCTCGCCAACGCCCTTTATGCCGAGGGCATAGATAAAGCGCGAAAGGGGCGGTCGCTTGCTCTTCTCTATGGCCCTCAGGAGGTTCTGCGCCGAGACCTCTGCCCAGCCCTCGCCCAGAGAGAGGATTTTCTCCTTCGTAAGGCCGTATATGTCGGCAACGTCTCTCAAGAGACCTCTCCCTACGAACTGCTCCACGGTCTTTGTGCCCATGCCCTCTATGTCCATGGCCTTTTTGGAGCAGAAGTGCTCTATGCTCTTCTTCATCTGCGCGGGGCACGAGAGCCCGGCAGTGCAGTAGTGTATGGCCCCTATCTTCTCCACAGGCGAGCCGCAGACAGGGCATTCCTCTGGCATGCGGAAGGGCGGCGGCCTGTGGGCTGCGTCCACCGAGCCCGGCACCACGCGGACGACCTCGGGTATGACGTCGCCTGCGCGCTCGATGACTACCATGTCCCCTGGCCTCACGTCTTTTCTCACCACCTCGTCCTCGTTGTGAAGCGTGGCCCGCTCGATGGTCACGCCGCCCACTTCCACGGGCTCGAGTATGGCAACAGGCGTAAGGGCGCCTGTCCTTCCAACGCTCACCTCGATTTCCCTGAGCCGAGTCTCTTCCTGTTTTGGGGCGAACTTGTAGGCAATGGCCCAGCGAGGGCTCCGCGTAAGCGCGCCGAGGCGTTCCTGCAGGGTGAGGTCATTGACCTTTATGACCGTTCCGTCGAGTTCGTAATCGAGGCTCTCACGGATCTTCCCCATCTCCTCGAAGTACTCGAAGACCTCGTCTACCCCATGGACCACGCGGGCATGGGGGTTGAACTTGAGCCCAAGAGAGCGGAGAAACTCGAGGGACTCCATGTGTGTGCGAAACTCCAGGCCTTCTACACGGCCTATGCCATAGAAAAATATGTCCAGCGTGCGTGAGGCCGTTACCGTGGGGTCGAGTTGGCGGAGCGAGCCAGCCGCCGCATTCCGCGGGTTGGCGAAGAGCGGCTCTCCCGCGGCCTTTCGCTCGCGGTTCAGCCTCCTGAACCCTTCGAGCGGCATGATGACCTCGCCGCGGGCCTCGAGGAGCCTCGGGACCCGGGGTGTGCCCCTTCCGCCCCCTTCTGCGGCCCTGAGCCTCAGGGGCACGGACCTTATGGTGCGTATGTTGGCCGTAACATCCTCGCCGGTATAGCCGTCGCCACGCGTGGCCCCGCGTACGAGCAAGCCATCTTCGTACACCAGTTCCACGGCAAGGCCGTCCATCTTTGGCTCTGCCGCGTACTCGATCTTGTAATCTGCCGGGAGTTTCAGAAAATCCTTGATGCCCTCATCGAACTTCTCCACCTCCTCGGGTGAGAAGGCGTTCTTCAGCGAGAGCATGGGAACGCTGTGACGCACTGTGCCAAAGGCCTCGGATGGCCTGGCGCCAACGCGTTGCGTGGGAGAGTCGGGCGTGACGAGGTCGGGAAAACGGGCCTCCAGGTCCTCGAGCCGCCTCATGAGTCTGTCATACTCTGCGTCTGTAACTATGGGGCTGTCGAGGATGTAATAATAGTAATTATGCTTCTCTATCTCAGCCCTGAGGGCCTCTATTTCGCGCAAGGCCTCTGCCTTGCCCTTCTCCTTTTTTGCCATAACCTATTCTTACCACAAAGACCAGGACATGGACAAATCTTTTAGTTTCTGATGTGGGATGGATCTTAAAAGAAAACAGAGCAGAGAAGAATCTTTTGCCCGTCTAAAATTGCTTTTTTCACCTGTATTGATATAATGGTAATAACTACGAGAAAGGGAGGTTTTGTATCATGGGAGATTGTGGAAGTTGTGGTCCTTCGGGCGGAGGGCCTTTCTCCGAGGGTCGTGAACTCGTGGAGTTTGTGAGCCAGGCCCATGGCGGCGGCATAGCAGGTCAGGAACTGCCAAATGGAGGCCTGAACATCAAGTGCCAGGGTTGCGGTGAACCCTTTGTCTTGAAGACCTTTGTTGACCGTTGCCCCAAGTGCGGCGGCGTGCATGCCGTCTCACCACCCCGGTGCGACGACCCCGGGGCCGTACAGTACGCAGGCGACGACTACAAGGGCTGAGGGCCTCGCAGAGAAAGGCTTGGACAAAAAAGAGGGAGGCAGACCCCTGCATGGGGCTGGCTCCTCTTTTTTTATGATGTAAAATGGCAAGTTGCCGGGTTTCGCTACGCTCTACCCAACCTTTTACAGGCAGGTTAGACACTATCTTGTGGGCACCGCCCGTTCCATCCGGTTTTCCCGCGGCCCCTGGCCGCTGGCACTGGTTTTCTTTGCCTTGTTTTCTTTTTTCCAAAACAAAGCGGGAGAATCCCTTTTATCTTGCGGGCACTGCCCGCCCTTCAAGACCATCCCTCACTCCTTTATACCATATATTATCATGTGCCTGTCGCTCACGGGCCCAACGGTCAACTCCGCGAGGCCCGCTTCCCGAAGTTGCGTCCTCACCTCCTCGGGTCTGAAGGCGGCAAGAAGGGAGTTGTAAAAATCCCTCTTGAGTATATCAGGTTCACCATGGGCGTACACATCCACAAGCCTCTGGGCCTCTTCCTTGCTCGCCGGCCTGAAGAGGTCTATGACGAAGATGATAGTCCCGGCCACGGCATGGCCCTTGATGGTCTCCCAGAGGGAGTACGGCCTCTGCAGGTGGTGAAGAAAACTGCTGCTTATAATGGCCTCATACTCCATGTCCGGTATCTTGGCCCCGGGGATAATACCGCGGACAAATTGTATGTTGCAGGCCCTGGGCTCATGGGCCTGTCTCGCCTTTGCAAGCCTTATCATCTCACCTGCACCGTCCACGGCAAGGATCTCGGACTCAGGGAAACGGGCGGCAAAGCGTAATGTTACATCCCCTGGGCCGCAGCCAAGGTCGAGCACCCTGCCCCTTAACTCGCGTTCCTTGAAACACCGGCAGAAAATCTCGATGACCCGCTGGTGGGGTTCCTCGAAGTCGGCACTGGCATAGGCCAACGCGCCCTCCGGGTCGTCCATGAGTTCTGATTCAGGGATCCTCTTCACAACAGCCCGAATATCATCTCCTTGCTTCCTCGACCTTAGTGCGTCTTCTTTTTACCCTTCTTCGTAAGTCTTCTTATGTGATCCATGGCCTTCAAGTGCCACTTGTTCTTCGGGTCTGTCCTCTTTGTAAACTCCTGCCAGTTCTTGAGGGCCTTTTCCCTCTCTCCCTTTTTCTCATAGGCAAGTCCAAGACCAAAGTACACGTTGGCAAGATCAGGGTTCAGTTCCAGCGCCTTCTTGTGATACTCGATGGCCTTGTCCAGATCGTTCTTGTCATACCAGGCAAAACCCAGGTCGTTATAGGCCGCCGCGCTCTCTGGCCGTGTCTTGAGCACGATGTTGAATTCCTCTATGGCCTGGTCATACTTGCCCTGCAGGGAATACTTGAGGCCCTTGTTGAAGTGCTCTGTTGCCGGGTCCTGTTTCAAGGTTGCATGAGGCGGCAGATGGTGAAGCGCCCTGGCCTTGCCTCCGTTCCCTGTGGCCGTTGTACCGGTCTTGCTCTTCTTAGAACAACCGCTCATATCCAGCCCCAGGATAATAAGCGCTATCATGACAATGAAAATCCCTGCCAGTTGCCTTGTTTTCTTTCCTCTCACTGAAGGTCTCATCATCACTCCTTATTGTCTCCGGGTCTGCCGCCTTGCTCTTAAAGAACTCCTAAATAATTCGTCCCTCCATTCTCCGGATAGGGGAAATAAAAAACACGGCTTTTCTTTCCCCCGCATTTTCAAGGCCTTACACCCCTGAAAATGGCGGCCCATCCAGGGGCCGCGGGAACGTCTGAATCGATCAGATTTTCCTTAGGAATATCAGAAAGACCTTGAAAAATCAATTGCTATTCTCCTGCCCATCTGCCCTTCCCGGCTTTTGAGAGCCCACTACTGGTATGCAAAAACATGTAATCGAAAAAGCATTGCATTAATTCTCTCAAGGCGGTATATAGTTAATTGACATTAAACTATACTGCCTGGAACGCCGATAAGAGAGTAGACATGCTCGAGAACTCACACAACCCAAGACGGCTCAGAAGGTACCAGGTAAAGGTACTTGGAAATGCTGTGCTCGAAAAGGACGGTGCAGAGGAGAGTTTTCTTAGCAACACCATAAACATCAGCCTCTCCGGCGCCCTCATCGAGACAGGGCACGAGTTGCCCTTGGGTTCAATCCTCCGCTATTGTTTCAAGATCCCCGGGGTATCGCGCACCTTCAACATCCTCGCAGAGGTAGTTAGATGCGAGAACTCCGGCACCTCGGGCCTTATCGAGGGCCAGGATCCAGCCCGACAAAGCAACAGGGAAAAACACCACCTCCAACTCTATGGCATACGCTTTCTCGACCTCTCGGAAGAGGACCGCGCAGATATCGCCTGTTACCTCTTCCAATAAGTCGTCATCTCAAGGGGCAAGGGGGCAAGGGGGCAAGTTGGCAAGTTGGCAAAAAGTGCAAAAGGGGCAGAGGGAGGCAAGTGGGCAAGTGGGCAAGGGAACGAGGGGCAAGGGGGGCGAGAGGGCAAGGCGCAACGAGGGATCGAGGGGGCAAGGGGGAAATGAGAGAAGGTAGGGGCAAGGGAAACGAAGGCGGGACTCAAGTAAGGACAGGACCTATCCCTTTCCTCTGGCGCTACAAAAATAGCGGGCAGTACCCATCCTTCCCACGCTCAGTCTTTTTTTTCTCTTCTTCCCTATTATATCTTTCCCACCATGGCCTCCAGCCTCTTTATCCTCTCTTCCAGCGGCGGGTGCGTGCTGAAGAGTTTCATCATGCCGGCACCGCTCAGGGGGTTGACTATGAAGAGGTGCGCCGTGGCCTGGGCCACTTCCTTGGAGACCACGGGCATGGGTATCTTCTTGTTGTAGTACTCGAGTTTCCGAAGCGCCCCTGCAAGGTACAGCGGGTGTCCCGTCAGCCGCGCGCCGCCCGTGTCCGCGGCGTACTCGCGGGAGCGGGAGATGGCCAGTTGTATGATGGTTGCCGCTATCGGTGCTATTATCATCATGATTATTAGCACTATGGGGTTGCCCCCACGCTCGTCATCACGGCCACCGCTGAAGAGCGAGGCCCAGTAGGCCATGTAGGAGAGGTAACTTATGGCCCCTGCTATGGTAGCGGCAATAGTGGATATGAGAATGTCGCGGTTAATGATATGCGTGAGTTCGTGGCCTATGACTCCCGAGAGTTCGTGCTCGTCGAGGAGTTCGAGTATGCCCGTTGTGGCGGCCACCGCGGCGTGCGAGGGGTTACGGCCAGTGGCAAAGGCGTTTGGTGCAGGGTTCTCCATGATATATACCTTGGGCATGGGTATCTGGGCCTTCATGGCGAGGTCGCGCACAATGCCGTACAGCACCGGAGCCCCGGCCTCGTCCACAGGCCTTGCGCCGTACATCTTGAGGACTATCTTGTCGCTGAACCAGTAACTGAAAAAGTTCATGAACCCTGTGAAAACCAGGGCGATTATAGCGCCCTGCCTCCCGCCCAGTGCATCACCGAAGAAGATGAGGATGGCAGAGAGTACGGCAAGGAGCACCGCTGTCTTCAGGTAATTCATACTGAAACCTCCCAATTCTTGACCAGACAGGGCCCTGGTCCTGCTGACCAGCCAGCCCGGATATACACGCGTCGTCTTCTTATTATAGGAACCTGTACAAGGCTTGGCAAGACCCCTGACCGCGCATTGGGAATCAGGCCACGAGGTCGAGGATGGCCTGGCGAACAAGGGGAATGGAGACGCTCGTATCCATGCAGTAGCCCTGGGGCCTGATATTTACGATGCCAATGACCGGCAGGGGGTACGAGTCCTGGAGCCCGCTCGTAAGGTCCCTCTCGCAGGCAACGGCTACAACAGCATCGGGCCTGTGCTCCACCACTTTGCGCCGTGCCGAGGTGCCGCCAGTGGATATGTAGAGTGTTATGCCAAACTCCTCTGTAAGACGTACCAGTTCGCCTATGTCGCACTTCCCGCACCCAGCGCAGTTCTTCACGTTTCGCGTGACCTTTATCTTGCAGTCGTCGAACTGAATGCAGTGGGGCATGAGGATGAGGAGTTTCTCGGGCCTTACAGCGCCACGCTTTTTCTTCATGAGGCGCACCATCTGGTTGTTTATCTCTATGAAGGCGCGCTCGATCTTTATCTTTGGCATCTTCAATATGCCGCCTATGAGCACCATGAGGGGCAGAAATACCTTGACGAGCATCCACCTCAGCCACGGCGAGTAATACTTTACGCGCCCGCCAGAGGCCGCAAAACTCAGGAGCACGGCCCCTCCGAGGACAAAACCGCCGAGCAGGAGTACGAGACCGCCGAAGACATAAGGCAGGGCGGGGTGAATGTTTCCGAGCCCCCGCGTGGGGATGTACCAGAAGAAGAAGCCTGCCGTGAGAATGGCCCCGGCAGTGAGTACGAGCAACCAGATGAACCCGCCGAGCCCTGGCCTGTACTCACGGCTCTCGGGGCTCCCGTTCCAATGACCGGCGCCCTTCATGTCTTTTACAGCCTTACCCACTTTTTTCCCAGACCATATTCACAATACCGGAATGGCTGATTCAACCACTACCAAGACACATTATCCTAATCTATTATCATCTTCCAAAAACGCGTTATTGTCAAGTATAGAACCTTGTTGATGAGTAAACTTGGCGGAGGGTGAGGGACTCGAACCCACAAAGGCTTTCGCCCGCCGGTTTTCAAG